>CAZGXT010000110.1:0-9695 GCA_964529675.1 uncultured Caulobacterales bacterium | reverse complement strand
CTGGCGCTGCGCGGGCTTTCCTCGCCGGAGACGGCGCGCGAGGGCAATCGGTACGGCATGATCGGCATGGCGCTCGCCGTCGTGACGACGCTGTTCGTGCTGCAGAACAAGACCCTCGTCACCTGGGCGCTCGCCGGCTCCGCGGTTGCGATCGGCGGCGGCGTCGGCGCGGTCGTCGCGCAGCGCGTGAAAATGACCGAAATGCCCCAGCTTGTGGCGTTCTTCCACAGCCTTGTCGGCCTTGCGGCGGTGTTCATCGCGTGGGCCGCGTTCCTCGCGCCGCAGGCCTTCAACATCGGCGAGCCGGGCGAGATCCATCTCCAGTCGATCCTCGAAATGGGGCTCGGCGTCGCCATCGGCGCGATCACCTTCTCCGGGTCCGTCATCGCCTTCCTGAAGCTCGCCGAGAAAATGTCCGGCAAGCCGATCCTGCTGCCCGGGCGCCACATCATCAATCTGGGGCTTGGCCTCTTCATCGTGCTGATGATCGGCATGCTGATGACGGGCAACCAGTCGCCTCTGATCTTCTTCCTACTGACGCTCGCGGCGTTCATTCTCGGCTTCCTCCTCATCATCCCGATCGGCGGGGCGGACATGCCGGTCGTCGTGTCGATGCTGAATTCCTATTCGGGCTGGGCGGCCGCCGGCATCGGCTTCACGCTGCAGAACATGGCGCTGATCATCACCGGCGCGCTGGTCGGTTCGTCGGGCGCCATTCTTTCCTACATCATGTGCAAGGGCATGAACCGCTCGTTCATCTCTGTCATTCTCGGCGGCTTCGGCGGCGAGGATGCGGCGGGCGCCAAAGGCGGCGAGGAGATGCGGCCCTTCAAGCAGGGCTCGGCGGATGACGCCGCCTTCATCATGAAGAACGCCGGCAAGGTCATCGTGGTGCCCGGCTACGGCATGGCGGTCGCGCAGGCCCAGCACGCGCTGAAGGAAATGGCGGACAAGCTCAAAGAGGCGGGCGTCGAGGTGAAATATGCGATCCACCCCGTCGCCGGCCGCATGCCGGGGCACATGAACGTTCTGCTCGCCGAGGCCCAGGTGCCCTATGACGAGGTCTTCGAGCTTGAGGACATCAACGCCGAATTCCGCACGGCGGATGTCGCCTTCGTGATCGGCGCGAACGACGTGACCAATCCAGCCGCCAAGACCGACAAGACCTCGCCCATCTACGGCATGCCGATTCTCGACGTTGAAAACGCCCGGACGGTGCTTTTCGTCAAACGGTCTATGGCGTCGGGCTACGCCGGAGTGCAGAATGAACTCTTCTTCCGTGACAACACCATGATGTTGTTCGGCGACGCGAAGAAAGTCTGCGAACAGGTCGTCAAGGCGCTGCATTAGGCGCTGCGCAAAACCGGGAGGAGATGATGAAAAAATTCCTGACAGCCGCCGTCGCCGCGATCGCCGTCGTTTCTTGCGCCTCCGGGCCTTCATCGAAAGACGCCGTCGCATCGCTTGCAGCTTCCGAGGCGCTCGACGCTGCGCTCGCCGCGCAATCGGACGAGGTGAAGGCCCGCTACAAATGGCGCAATCCGAAGGAGACGCTGGAGTTCTTCGGGGTGAAGCCCGGCATGACGGTCGTCGACGTGCTGCCCGGCAATGACGGGTATTACTCAAAGATCCTGATCGCTTATCTCGGCGAGGAGGGAAAGGTCGTCGGCGCTGATTATTCCGTCGAGATGTGGAAGCTGTTCGGCGGCTTCGTGAACGACGAATTCCTCGCAAAGAAGGCAGGCTGGGCGGCGGAGTGGACGGGGCTGGCGCGCGGCTGGTGCGAAGAAGACTGCGCCGTCGCCGACGCGGTCGTCTACGGCGCCATCCCCGACGACATGAAGGGAACGGCGGACGCCGTCCTGATGATCCGTGCGCTCCACCATTTCAACCGCTTCGAGGACGAAGGCGGCTGGCGAACCAAGGCGTTGAAGGACACCATGGATCTTCTGAAGCCCGGCGGCGTCGTCGGCGTCGTCCAGCATCGCGGACCCGAAGGCCATTCCGACAAATGGGCCGAAGGCGACAAGGGCTACCTCAAGCAGTCGCAGGTGATCGCGGCTTTCAAGGCCGCCGGTTTTGAGTTCGCCGGCGCGAGCGAAGTCAACGCCAACCCCGCCGACCAGCCGACGGAAGAAGACATGGTCTGGCGCCTGCCGCCGACGCTCGGCACGAGCCGCGACAATCCGGAGCTGAAGGCGAAAATGGAAGCGATCGGCGAAACCGACCGCATGACGCTGAAGTTCAGGAAGCCGAAATAGAGGCTTTCGCCTTCGCCAGAAACGCCCGCGCCGCCGGATCGCTGGAAAGCCCGATCGCGCGGTCGAAGGCGGCGCTCGCCGCTTCCTTGTCGCCGCAAGCCGCCAGCACGTGCGCGCGCGTCGCCCAGTAGGGCTGATGCGAGGCAAGGCGTTCCCTATCGAGAGAATTGAGCGCCGCGAGCGCGTCGGCCGGCCGCCCCGCTTTCAACAGCGCGCCGACGCGCGCGATTTCCGCGCCGGTCGAAGGCGCGATGGCGAGCAGCCGGTCGTAAAGCCTGACGACCGCTGCACGCGTGTCGGCGCCGGTCAGGCGTGCGCTGACATGCGCGGACTGGATCGCCGCTTCGATCTGGAAACGGCCGGGCGATTTCAGTCGCGCCGCCTGCGCGAGCATCTCTTCCGCCGCAGCGATCGCCTTGGCGTCCCAGAGCGCCGTCAGCTGGTCGTCGAGCGGCACATAGCGGCCGTTCGCGCGCCGGGCTGCGCGCCGCGCCTCGACGAAAGTCATCAGCGAGACAAGGCCCCACGCTTCGGCGTTCGTCGCAAAGAGACGCGCGGCGAGGCTCGCGAGAAAAATCGCCTCGCGCGACAGATCGGCGCCGCCATCTTCGCCTGCGGCGTCGTCATAGCCCGCCCCGAACGCGGCGTAGATCGCATCAAGAACCGCGTCCGCGCGCGGCGCGAGGTCCGCCGGGTCCGGCGCCGCGAACGGAATTCGCGCTTCGGCGATCTTGCGCTTGGCGCGGACGAGACGCTGGCCCATCGTCGCCGGCGACACAAGGAACGCCGAGGCGATGCGCGCCGCATCAAGGCCCAGCACCGTCTGCAGCATCAACGGCGTCCTGACGCCCTCATCGATCGCCGGATGCGCGCAAATAAGAAGCAGGTTCAGCCGCTCGTCCACGACGATTTCTCCGGCGGCGAGGTCGGCGGCCTCCTCGACGGCGCGAATGATGTCGGGCTCTAAGGCCTTGCGCACGCTGGCGCGCCGGCCGGCGTCTATCAGCTTCCGCCGCGCCGCGGTCAGCAGCCACGCGTCCGGATTGGCGGGCGGGCCCTCGCGCGACCAATGGTCGAGCGCTGCGGCGAAGGCGTCGCCCAGCGCATCTTCCGCCGCAGCGATGTTTCGCGTCCGCGCGCTGAGATAGGCGATAAGGCGCCCATAAGAGTCGCGGGCGGCCGCTTCGGCCGCCGCCCGCGCGGCCGCCGCCGTCATTCGATGTTCCAGATCGGGCGCACCTCTATCTTGCCGTAAGACGCGGCGGGGCACTTCGCCGCCCAATCTAGCGCCGCGTCGAGATTCTTCGCCTCAATGACGTAATAGCCGCCGAGCTGCTCTTTCGAGTCCGTGAACGGACCATTTTCGATGCGGGCGGCTCGAACGCGCCGCGCTTCTCGCGTGTGATCGAGCGGCGCCCCTTCGACCAGCACGCCGGAGGCTCTCAGCGCCTCCGAATAGGCCATGTGTTCGCCGACGACTTTCATCTGCTCGGCTTCCGGGAGCGCGTGGAAACTGGTCTCGTCGTCATAGAGCATGAACATGTAGCGCATCGCCTATTCTCCCTGGCCGTAGTCGGGGATTGCGCGCACGTCGACGCGGCCCGACTTCGCCGCCGGGCATTGCGCAGCCCAGCGCGCAGCCTCATCGAGATTGGCGACTTCGAGGATGAAGTAGCCGCCAAGCTGTTCCTTGGCGTCGGCGAAGGGGCCGTCTTCAACCCGGCGTTTTCCATTCTCGATCGAGACGACTGTCGCTGTCTCCGGCTCCTTCAGCGCCGCGCCGCCGCGGATGACCCCTGCTTTGGTCATCGCTTCGGAATAGGCGAACCATTCGCCCATATAGGCGTCGAACGTCTTTTTGTCGGCGCGCCTGAGGGCGAAATCCTCGGGCGGCTCAAAGGCGAGCAGCATCGCTTTCATGTCATTCTCCTCGATTGCGGCGTCGGACCCTTTCCGCCGCCTCTGACGCCATGACGCGCGGGCGACGCGCCTTTCGACATCAGTCGCTGAAGGCGCGCAAAAAATTATTGCGCAGGTTTTGAAGCCGGTCACGCAGGTCCGCCGGCGCGCCGAGCCCTGCGAGATCGGCGCCGATCCGCTCGAGTTCAAACGCCATCGCCCGGTGCTCCGCGTTGCGCAGGCGGCTCTTCACCCAGCCGACGGCGGCGATCCGTTCGCCGCGCGTGACCCGCGTGACGCGATGCAAAGAGGTCGAGGGATAAAGCACAAGCGTGCCGGCCGCGGGCTTGAGCGCGTCTTCCGCGCCAGCGCTGTCGATGATCAGCGCCCCGCCCTCATAGGCCTGCGGATCGCTGAGGAAGAGCGTGAAGGAAAGATCCGTGCGAACGTCGTCGATGAACGGCGCGTCGACATGCGCGCCATATTCCATTCCCTCGCCATGGCGATTGAGCATCAGGCGCGCGAGGGCGGCCGGCTGCGCGGCGCTTCTGAAAACCTCATTGCCGAGGATCGCCCGTTCAATAAGCGAAAGCGCCTGCGCCGCTTTGCCGGAGGGCCCGGCCTGCTGGTTGTTTTTGACTTCGCGGGCGCGGCCCGCCGCAGTGGCGCGGCCGTCGATCCAGATGTCCGTGTCGCCGAGCATCTCGCGCAACGCCCCGAGCGCGCCAGCGTCCAGAATTTCGGCGATCTGTAGAATCATCGCATCATCATTGCGACTAAGTCGCGATTGCACAATCGATCATCGTCCCGCTATACTGCCCGCAATCCCCGGAGGGAACATCATGGCCCGTCGCCTCAAAGTGCTGACCGGATTATCGACCTTCGCCCTCACCGGCGCGCTCGCCCTCGCCGCCTGCGGCGGTCAGGCCGAAGGCGAGGGTGCCTCGGCTGGCGGCAGCGCGCCGGCTGTCGCCGAAGGCGAGGGGGAAGGCGAAGGCGAAGGGGCGGCCGCGCCCGCCGCATCGGTCGCCGCCGCGCCCGAAAGCGGCGAGGGCGAAGGCGGTGTCGATATCGCCGCAGCGGCGAGCGATCCTGTCGTTTTCCGCTCCGCGCTCGCCATCGCGGAGGCGCATGTGCTTGCAGCGCGCGACGCCTACGCGGCCGGGCGCATGGAGGAAGCCGCAGGCATGTTCGCCCATCCGGTCAGCGAAGTGCTCGCGGATATGGAAGGCGCGCTGAAGGCGCGCGGCGTCAGCCCAATTAGCGCGCTTTTCATTGAGGCGTCGGAAGGCGCCCTCGGCGAAGAAAGCGTAGAAAATATTTCTGCGCGCACGGACGCCATCGTCGCCGCGCTGGTCGAGGCGGCGAAGAAGGCGCCGGACGACGGCAGGCTTTCAGGGCAAGTCGCGGCAGGCGTCGTTTCCGACCAGATCGACCGCGCGGTCGACATGTACCGTCTCGCCGCCGCTTCCGGCGACTATGGCAATTATCTCGACGGGTACGGATTTTTTAAAGCAGCGGAAAGCGTCTTCGCCCGCAACCGCGCAGAAATTGGGGATGACGCCCCCGATGCCGCCGGAACGATCGAGGCGGCTCTGGCGGCGCTTTCCGGCGCCTATCCGGGCGCAACGCCGCCAGCGGCGGTAGACAGCGATGTCGCTGCGCTTTCCGCTGCATCCTCGCGTGTGATGCTGACGCTCGGGCGTTGAGCGCTATTGCTTGACGCGCCAGGCGGTCACCGTTCCTGGCTCCCAGTTCGGCACGATTACGAGGCCGTCGATGATCGTCAGATCGTTCTGGAGTATTTTGTCCGCTGTGGTGTCGATCATTGTCGTCACGGCGCCCTTCGGGCTGACGTGATGGATTTTTCCGGGCCATGACGAGACGAGGAATCCGCCGCGCTTGCCTGCAATGACGCCGATGCCGTCTGCGTCTTTCATGCCGGTTGCAATCGTCCGCCAGCCGCCTGACGCCGTCGCCTCGAACAGCGATCCGCTCGTCATGGTGCTGACGAACATCTTGTCGCCGGCGCCGAGAAGGCCGTTGACGCCGCGCAGGTCTTCACCCTCGCGCCAGAGGTCGATGCTCGTTCCTGTAAACCGCCAGATGCGTCCCGTTCCAGAATCCGAAACGAAAATGTCGTTCTGCCAGACGGTCGCGTCATTCAGGAACCGCGCGCCCTCAATCGGCGCGCCGTCGAGCGCTTTGCCGGTATTCGCGTCAAAGATGCGAACAATGTCGATATCGGCGACGTAGAGATGTCCGTCATGCACGGCCATGCCTTTTGGCGCGTCGAGACCTTCAATGAATTTGAGATCCAGAATTTCACCGGACGTCGACAGGCGGGCGATGAAGCCGTCGCCATCGCGCGCGTCGCCCTCGCCGCAGACATTTGAAATGAAGAGCGCGCCGTCCGGCGCCGCTGCGACGCCTTCGGGGCTGCACAGGCCGTCGGCGCGCCAGACCTGTTCGAGCGCCGGCGCCCCGGCGTCGGCTGACGCAGCCGCCAACATTGCGGCGGTGATAAAGAACGCAATTTTCATTGGACATCTCCCTGAGCGCCGGGAGGCTACGCGCGATCGCGCAGGCGCGTTACTCTCTTCGCCGTAAAAAGCCGTCACTTCACCGAAACAGGGCGGGCCGGCGCGCTCACCGCCGCCGCGGCCGCTCCGCGACGTCGTCGGCTGAGGGGCCCGGCGGCAGCTGGTCCTTGAGGTCCTTCGGATTCCAGGGGCCGTAGGAAAAGCTGCGTGCGCCGGGGCGCGGCTCATAGCCGGTGAAGGGCGTGCGCTCGGTCATCGGCGGCGTGCTTCGCATTTCCGGGCGAGGGGCCGGCTCCCTGCGCCGGAAGAAGCTGAAGAGGCCGGCGTTCGGCGCCACGTATTTCACGTTCGCCTTGCTGAGCCGGTCCGGGAACAGCGCCATCAGCTCGGTGATGTCGGCCGGCATGCTGGTCGAGACGTTCAGTCCGATCTCGCGCGCTTCGCTCGCCTCGATCGGATAGTCATGCGTCCAACGGCCGCTCGCAAGTTGTTCAGCGACATTGTTCGCCGCGTTGTCGGAAACCGTGCCCTTCAAGAGGTCGCGCGCCGCGCGCTTCAACTGGTCGATCGCCATCTTGCCGACATCGGCGAGCACGATCGTGTAATCGTCTGTCGAGTCCGGCGACTTCTCGGCGCGCAGGCGAAGGAGCGAGGCCGCCGGAACGCCGCCGATCTGCGGATCGATCGGGCCGAGGACCGCGTGCTTGTTGAGCACGATTTCGCGCGCCGCCATGGCGATCAGCGTGCCGCCCGACATCGCAAAATGGGGAACGTAAACGGTCGTTTTGGCGGGATGGGCTTTCAGCGCGCGGGCGATCTGCAGCGCCGGCAGAACGAGGCCGCCGGGCGTGTGCAGCACCATCTCTATCGGGGTGTTCGCCGGCGTCGTGCGGATGGCTTCGAGGACGTCTTCGGAGTCGTTGAGGTCGATGTAGCGAAGTTGCGGAATGCCGAGAAGGCCCATCGGCTCCTGCCGGTGGACGATCGCGATAATGCGGGACTTTCGCTTCTTCTGGATCGCCGCAAAGCGCCGCTCCAACTCCGCCGCGCGGCTGCGCCGCGCCATGGCCGGCAGCAGGAAAAAGAACACGATGAAAAACAGAAAGGGCAACGCGCCGATCAGCTCATCCATGGTCCTTCTTCTCCCCTCGGCGACGTCAGACGTCCGCGCCCGGGACAGCCGGGCCGGACTTCGATTTCATATCGATGTTGAGATAGTTGACGGCGAAAATGACGGCGGCGACGAGCTCCGTCGTCGCGTCCGCCTGCGCATAGGTCGCCAGCGCCTTGACATGCCAGCCATGCGTCTTGGCGATCCAGATCGCCGTCTTGTAAGGCGCGCCGCCGATCTCGCCGATATCGAAGGCGCCGGCGATCGGCGCATCAAGGTCGGCGGTCGTCGTCCCGGCGTCCTTGTCTTCAATCTCGACGGTGACGACAGGCAGAACGCCCTTCAACTGGAAATTGCGGCGCATCGAGGCGACGGCCGCCGCGGCATGATCCTCGACGGAGATGTCCGGATAATAGGAGGCGTACACCGTAATCGCCGCCGCCCCGCCATTCGCGTAATTGCAGGAAACATCGCGGTTCGCCTGATCGTAGACGGTCACGTCCGTCAGGCTGAGCGCGGCCTTCTTGCTGTCAGTGCTGAAGTCGAAATTGAGCGGGCATTCGAGGCCGCTTTCGACATGAATGAGGCGGTCATTCCGCCGGCGCCATCCGGCGGGGAGCGTGTCCTCAATCAGCGCGCGCGGGGTTTCGACCGCCGGCGCTGACAAAATCTTGCCGTTCGAAAGAAAAAGGCGTCCCGTGAACAGCGCGTTCGCTTTCTCCGCATGATCCGGCGCCGTTATGGGGCCGCTCGCCGATGACTGGGCGGCGGCTGTCAGCCCGGCGAGGGATGTTTCAGACGCGGTCAGCGTGTCCAGATCGATGACGTTCGAAAAAAGGCCCGATGCCCGCAATGCGGGCGCGGCGCCGATCGCGCCGCCGGCGCCGTAACTCGGCGTCTCGCACGCCGAAAGCCCGAGCCCCGCAGAGCACGCCGCGACGATAATGGCCGGTACTTTCAAGCGACGCCCCTCGACACCCACGCCTGTTCACAGCCCTCCCCAGGGGCGAACGACTGTTACTTTGTCCGATCTTTGGCCGGCGGGCGAGTCCTGCGGCGCTGTTAACCAATCTCTGCGGCGCGCCAGTGGCCGAGCAGCAACGTCGACAGCTCCTCCGGCGCATCTTCCTGAAGCCAATGGCTGGCTTTTTCAATGCGCGCGTAAGTCCAGGGGCCGTCGACATAATCGCCAGAGCGGACCATCTGCTCTTCAACCAGGTATTTCTCGCCGCCAGACCAGACGCCGAGGGTGGGCAGGGCGACCCGTTCCGGGCCGCGCGAGCCTTCCTTGGGGGGCGCCAGCATCCGGGCGATGCTGATATTGGCGCGGTACCAGTTGAGCCCGGCGGTGAGACGGCCAGGGCGCGAGAGCAGGCGGATGGTCGCTTCGAGATCGCGCGTGCTGTCCCAATGCCTGCGCAGCAGCGCCCAGTCGCGGCGGCGGTAAAGCCATTCGCAAACGCCCCTTAACTGATGAACGAGAATGTAGAAGCTGCGCCGCTTCTGCTCGGCCCCGGCGGCGAGAAACGCGCGCATGTGCCCGACCGACAGCGCCGCCAGCGACTGAAACCGCGCGGGCTTTTGCGCCGCCAGCATCCACGCGACCGGCGCGCCGAAATCATGGCCGACAAGATGCGCTTTGCTGACGGCGAGCGCGTCGAGAATCGCGATCACGTCAATCGCGGCCCCGGTTTCAATGTCATAGTCTGCAACGCGCGGCGCCATATCGGTGTCACCAAACCCGCGCAGGTCCGGCGCAATGACGCGATAGCCGCCGGCGACGAGATAGGGCGTCAGGCGGTCCCATACCGCGGAACTGTCAGGAAATCCGTGCAACAGGATCGCCGCCGGCGCGCCGCTCTCGCCCGTGTCGCGAATGAA
>CAZGXT010000109.1:0-9805 GCA_964529675.1 uncultured Caulobacterales bacterium | reverse complement strand
TACGACGTGGAAGTTCAAGGACATGTACCGCCATCGCGACTGGATCGCGAAGGAACTGGGCTTCGCCCTGATCGTGCACATCAATGAGGACGGCGTACGCCAGGGCGTCGGTCCCTTCACGCACGGCTCGGCGATGCACACCGACATCATGAAGACGCAGGCGCTGAAGCAGGGCCTCGACAAATACAAGTTCGACGTCGCCTTCGGCGGCGCGCGCCGGGACGAGGAAAAGAGCCGCGCGAAAGAGCGCATTTTCTCGTTCCGCTCCGCCCAGCACCGCTGGGACCCGAAAAATCAGCGCCCGGAGCTTTGGTCGATCTACAATACGAAGATCCACAAGGGCGAATCGATCCGCGTATTCCCGATCTCGAACTGGACCGAACTCGACATCTGGCAATACATCTATCGCGAGAACATCCCGATCCCCGCGCTCTATTTCGCGGCCGAGCGCCCGGTCGTCGAACGCGACGGCGCGCTTTTGATGGTCGACGACGAGCGCATGCCGCTGGGGCCGGGCGAAAAGCCGAAGACGGAAATGGTGCGGTTCCGCACGCTCGGCTGCTACCCGCTGACCGGCGCCGTGCGCTCCAATGCGACGACGCTGCCGGAAGTCATTCAGGAGATGCTGGTTTCGACATCGTCAGAACGGCAAGGCCGTGTCATCGACCACGACCAGTCGGCGTCGATGGAGAAGAAGAAGCAGGAGGGATATTTCTGATGCGACGCGCGATCGCCGCCACCCTTCCCGCTCGTCCCGGCGAAAGCCGGGATCCAGTTCCTGACGCCAGCACCGCAGCTTTTGGGTTCGCACCATCCGGCGCGCGCTGGATCCCGGCTTTCGCCGGGATGAGCGGCGTCCGGACTCGCGCGCAATTTGGAAAGTCAGCGCAATGACCCACGCCGCCGCCCTCGCCTCCGAAGACGTCATAGCCTATCTCGACGCGCACGAAAAAAAGTCGATGCTGCGCTTCATCACCTGCGGCAGCGTCGACGACGGCAAGTCGACGCTGATCGGGCGCCTGCTCTACGACACCAAGCTTCTTTACGAAGACCAGCTCGCCGCGCTTGAAGCCGACTCGAAAAAAGTCGGCACGCAGGGCGACAAGATCGACTTCGCGCTGCTTGTCGACGGGCTCGCCGCCGAGCGCGAACAGGGCATCACCATCGACGTCGCCTATCGCTTCTTCTCGACCGAGAAGCGCAAGTTCATCGTCGCCGACACGCCGGGGCATGAACAGTACACCCGCAACATGGCGACCGGGGCCTCCACCGCCGACGTCGCCGTCATCCTCATCGACGCGCGCCAGGGCGTGCTGAAACAGACGCGCCGCCACTCCTTCATCGCTTCGCTGCTCGGCATCCGGCACATCATCGTCGCCATCAACAAGATGGACATCGTCGGCTATCAGCAGGCCGTCTTCGACAAGATCGAGGCTGACTACCGCGTTTTCGCGGGCAGGCTCGGCTTTGATTCAATAGTCGCGATCCCGATCTCGGCGCTTGAAGGCGACAACATCACGGCCAAAAGCGCCAACACGCGCTGGTTCAAAGGCCCGGCGCTGCTGCCTTATCTGGAAACGATCGAAGTCGCGTCGGACCGCGAGGAAAAGCCGTTCCGGATGCCGGTGCAGTGGGTCAACCGCCCGAACCTCGATTTCCGCGGCTTTTCCGGCACGATCGCTTCCGGCGTCGTCAGGCCGGGCGATGAAGTCGTCGTGGCGCCGTCCGGGCGCCGGTCAACCGTCCGGCGCATCGTGACGCTCGACGGCGATCTCGCCGAGGCCGGCCCGCAGCGCGCCGTCACGCTGACGCTCGCGGACGAAATCGACATCAGCCGCGGCGACATTCTTTGCACGGGCCGAGCGCCCGCCGAACAGTCCGATCAGTTCGCCGCGCATGTCATCTGGATGCACGACGAGGAGATGATCCCCGGCCGGCAGTATTTCTTCAAGACGGCGAACCGCGTCATTTCGGGCTCGATCACCGAGCTGAAGCACAAGGTCAACGTCAATACGCTCGAGCACATGTCGGGCAAGACGCTGGAACTCAACGAAGTCGGCGTCTGCAACGTCTCGACCTCGGCGCCGATCGCGTTCGACCCCTATCGCGAAAACCGCGAGACAGGATCGTTCATCATCATCGACAAGCGCACGAACAACACCGTCGGCGTCGGCCTCATCGATTTCTCGCTGCGTCGCGCGCAGAACGTCCACTGGCAGGACCTCGACGTCAATAAGGCGGCGCGCGCCAAGGCCAAGCACCAGCGCCCCTGCGTGTTGTGGTTCACCGGGCTCTCAGGGGCCGGCAAGTCGACGATCGCGAACCTTGTCGAGAAGCGGCTCCACGACATGGGCCGGCACACCTATACGCTCGACGGCGACAATGTGCGCCACGGCCTCAACAAGGATCTCGGCTTCACGGACGCCGACCGCGTCGAGAACATCCGGCGCGTTTCGGAGACGGCGAAGCTGATGGTCGACGCCGGCCTCATCGTCCTCGTCTCCTTCATCTCGCCCTTCCAGAGCGAGCGGCGGATGGCGCGCGAGGCGCTCGAGGACGGCGAGTTCATCGAGGTGTTCGTCTCGACCCCGCTCGCCGTTTGCGAAAAGCGCGACGTCAAGGGCCTCTACGCCAAGGCGCGGCGCGGCGAGATCCGCAACTTCACCGGCATAGACAGCGACTATGAGGCGCCGGAAAATCCGGAACTGACCCTCGATACGTCAAAGGTGACCGCCGCCGACGCGGCGGCGACGATCGTCGAGCATCTCAGGAAGAACGGTTATCTGGGGTAGAGGCGGCCGCCGCGCCGCTTTGGAAATGCGCGATGATCCGCGCCGCAATCCGTGCACGGAACTTTTTCGGAATATCGTGGCCCATGCCTTCGATGATTTCGAGATCGGCGCCCTTGATGTTCTTGAAAATGTCGACGCCGCCGGCGGGCGGGGCGAGCGGGTCGTCCGAGCCGTGGATGACAAGCGCCGGCGCCGTGATCTTGCGTGTGAAGTCTTTCCGAAGATCTCCGGTTTCAATGATCGCCGCCAGCTGGCGGCGGGCGCCGGCGGGATAGTGACTGCGCTCGTAGGAGGCGGCGAGGCGTGCGCGAAGCTCCTCCTCGCCAGCGCCGGAATTCTTCGTGCCGATGAGGTTCCAGAGATACATCGCCCGTTCAAGCGCCTGTTCTTTCGTGGCGATATTGGCCGGCGGCGCCATGAGCGCCCGCGCGATTTCGGCGCGCGCGCGCGGCAGTCGCGGATTGTTGGTCGAGGACATGATGATCGCAAGCCCCTTGACGCGCGCGGGATGTTTCGCGGCCATGACCTGCGCGATCATGCCGCCCATTGAAACACCGACGACATCGGCCTTGCCGATCTCGAGCGCGTCGAGGAGGCCGATCGTATCCCGCGCCATGTCTTCTAGCGAATAGGGTGCAAGGCCGCGCATGCCCGCGAGGCGCGCGGCGAGCTGCACCATCGGATTGGGCGCACGGCGGCCCTCGAATTTCTGCGAATGGCCGATATCGCGATTGTCGAAGCGAAGCGTCCGGAATCCGCCGCCATTGAGCGCGGCGACGAAATCGTCCGGCCAGAAGGTGAGCTGCTGGGCGAGCCCCATGATGAGCAGAATGACCGGCCCGTCCGGCGGCCCGTCAAAGCGGTAATCGATGTCAACGCCGTGGGCGGTTCTGGCGATCATAATCGCCCTCTAGACGGGGGCGCCCAGCGATCAAAGAGCGGCGCGCAGCCGCCAGCCCGCCGAGCGGCGAAGCGCGAGGGCCCCATTCGCGCGCAGCGGTGACCTGGGTCACAGGTCCCCCGCCGGATCCGTCCTACCTTCACAACACGGATGAAGGGTCTCAGAGCCGCCCCTCCTGTAAAGCCCGGAGCCTTTCATCCGCTGGGGGGACGGCGCTCCATTCGCCCTGATCGAGCGCCTGCCTTGGGGGAGTAAATCTGGAAACGGCCGATCACCCTCGGCCGTTTCCATGATTCCCTGAAGCGGGCGGCGCAACTTCCGGTCGGTCAGGCTTGCGGTTGCTCGCATCGAGGACTTTCCCGATTATGGTCGATGAGTCGTCCGCCCGCGATCGCACCGGTTTGATGGTCCCGCAAAAAGAAGCCGAACGCAGCTGGCTCGTCCGCATTCTTGCGGCTTCCCCGTCGTTTCGCGGCGCAGCGGAAGAAGACCTCCACGAGCTGGCCCGGGCCGCCCGAAATCTCGCCGTCCAGCGCGGCGGCCTTCTTGCCCCGCCGAAGGGCAAGTCGGCGGAGATCTACGTCATCGAGACAGGCGTCGTCGCCAAGCTTGCAGCTGAAATCGAGGGCGGCAAGAGCGTGCTCGTCGGGCTCTTCGGCGCCGGGGATGCGATCGCCATCGACGTCGCGTTCCGCGACCGGCCGGCCGCATCGGGTTCTGACGCCGCGCGCGAACTGCGCGCGTTGACGAATGTCACCGCCGCCGCCATCCCCGTTGAGGATTACCGCCGCGTCCTGCGCCGGAGCCAGGAGCTCGCCGACGCGGCCATCACCACCTTTGCGGTCCGGCAGTCGAAGCTTGAGGCGCGATTCGCTCTCGCGCTGCAAAGTCCCCTTGAGATGCGCCTTGCCGCGTTCCTGGCGCAGATGGCGGCGATGGTCGCCGGTAATCGGTGGCAGCCGACCGTCGTAATCGGCAAGCTGTCGCAATCCTTCGTCGCCGATATGCTGGGCGTCAGCCGCGAACATGTGAACCGCACGCTCGCGATGTGGGAACGGTCAGGCCTCATCTTCCAGACCAAGACCGGCGACATCACGATCGAAAACCGCAAGCGCCTGATGCAGATCGCCGGGGAACGGCGCGCTGCACGCATCGCGACGCCCGAGACCGACGCGCTTTGGGAGATCGACGCCCATCTCGATTACGGCCTCAACCAGGTCGCCTACGATCTTGCGCAGGAGGCGCTGCGCCGCTCCCCGCGCGACGATCGCTTCAAGCACCGTGCAGCGCTGGCGCTCGCCCGCACGGGCGCGCTCGACGAGGCGCTTGGTCTCTTCGACAGTTTCAAGCTCGCAAAGAACGCCGCCGACGAAGACATTCTCTGCCTCGGCCCACGCCTGCGCCGTGACCTCGCCTTCCGCGCCGAACCCCCGGATGCGCGCCTCCTCAAGAAATCCGCCGAGGAATACGAAGCCGTCTACGCCAAGACCGGGGGCTATTATCCAGGCGTCAGCGCCGCCGCCGCCTTCGCCATGGCGGGCGAGTCGTCCCGCGCGAAGAAAATTGCAGCTAAGGTCGCGGCGGCGTGCGAGGCGCTGCTCGACAGCATCGAAGAGGACGAGCCGACTTATTATCCGCGCGCGACGCTGGCCGAATCGCTGCTGATCGCCGGCGATCGCGCGGGCGCCGAACGCGCCTTCGCCGCCGCCCGGGGCGCGCAGGATTTCACGCCCGGCAAGGCCGCAACGACGCGCAAGCAATTGCGTCGCCTCTCAACACCGCTTTCGCTGGGCGCGGACTGGATCGACGCCGCGCTGCCGCAACGCAGCGCGCTCTATTTCTCAGGCCCGCTTGTCGCCGAGGGCGCCGACGAGGACAAGCTCTCCGGCGCGATCGATGCTTTCCTTGAAAAGCACGCCATCGCCTCAGCCTTCGGCGCACTCGCCGCCGGCGCCGATATCGTCATCGCCGAACGGCTGCTCGAGGCCGGCGTTGCGCTCAACATCCAGCTGCCGCTGACGCCGGATTCCTTTCTTGGGCGCTCCGTCGCGCCGTTCGGTGAAAGCTGGAGCCGGCGTTTTGTGGCTTGCCTGGAGCGCGCGCAGACGGTCGACTGGAACCGCAATGCGCGGATCGGGCCCGCCGCCTATCGCCTTGGCGCGCGTGTTTCGATGGGCAAGGCGATTGCGCAGGCGCGCTCGCTTGACGGGACCGCGCTCGGCTTCTTCGCAAAGCGCCGCGATGATCACGGCGAGCGCTCCGTCAGCCATGAGAATGAAAGCTGGTGGCGGTCGCTCGGCTATGACGCCGAAGTGCTGTCGCTCGGCTGGCCGAGGCCCGCCGCCGCCAAGGACGACGATCCGGCGGGACGCATTTACGCGGCGCTGACCATCACCGGCCCCGGCGCGGCCGTGGTCGCTCCCCCCAACGCAGCGTTCTCGGCAACCACCGTCGGCGGCATGATCGGCGCTTTTGCGGACCCGGCCGAGGCTGTCGCCGCCGCGCGCGCCCTCGCGCCCGCGCATCAATCCTTGCGCTTCTGGCTGGACGCCGGACTTTCCGCCGAGGGCGACGCCGAAGCCCTCGCCCGCTCGCTCGTAACGGCGATCTGCCGGCCCGAAACGGCGCCGGGCCGCATCTATGCGAGCGAGATCTTTGCAGATCTTGCTTCCGCGACGCCGGCGCCGCCCGAATTCGTCTATGTCGGCCACCCGGCGCTTGAAGAGAAGCTGCATCCCTGCCCGCTCTATCTGTTGCATTCATGACGGCCGCATCCGATTGTCCGCTTAGAAGCGGACAGGAGGAAATCCCGATGCGCGACCTGACAAAATTCTACATCGACGGAAAATGGGTGGAGGCGAGCGGCCAAGGCAGGCTTGAGGTCGTCAACCCCGCGACGGAGGAGCCGTGCGCCGTCATCGCGCTCGGCGACGCGAGCGATGTCGATCGCGCCGTCAAGGCCGCACGCGCCGCGTTCGACAGCTTCGCCGCGACGACGATCGACGACCGAAAAGCGCTCCTTCAGCGCATCATTCAGGTCTATCTAAAACGTAACCAAGACATGGCGCATGCGATCACCGAGGAAATGGGCGCGCCGAAAACGCTCGCCATCCAGGCGCAGTCCGCATCCTCGCTCGGGCATTTCCAGACCGCGCTGCAGGCCCTCGACGAGATTGAGTTCGAGAGCGACGAAGGCACGCATTGGCTGGTGCGCGAGCCGGTCGGGGTTTGCGCGCTGATCACGCCGTGGAACTGGCCGGCGAACCAGATCGCCTGCAAGGTGGCCCCGGCGCTCGCGGCGGGCTGCACCATGGTGCTGAAGCCGTCGGAAGTCGCGCCGATCTCCGGCCATCTATTCGCGGAGATCCTCGACGAGGCGGGCGTGCCGAAGGGCGTCTTCAACCTCGTGCACGGCACGGGCCCCGAGGTCGGCGCCGCGCTGTCATCCCACCCTGGCGTCGACATGGTCTCCTTCACCGGCTCGACGCGCGCCGGCGTCGAGGTGGCGAAAAACGCCGCGCCGACCGTCAAACGCGTCGCGCAGGAGCTTGGCGGCAAGTCGGCGAACATCATTCTCGACGATGCGGACTTCCCGCGCGCCGTCACCATCGGCGTTCTGACCTGCATGAACAATACGGGCCAGTCCTGCAACGCGCCGACGCGGATGCTGGTGCCGGCGCACCGGATGAACGAAGCGATCGAGATCGCGCGCGCCGCCGCCGCGAAGGTCAAAACCGGCGACCCTTACGCCGACGGCGTGACCATGGGCCCGGTCGCAAGCGAAATGCAGTGGACCAAGGTTCAGCGGCTCATCGAGCAGGGCGTCAAGGAGGGCGCAGAGCTTGTCGCCGGCGGCCCCGGCAAGCCCGACGGGCTCGAGCGCGGATATTACGTGAAGCCGACCGTCTTCGCGCGGGTCTCGAACGACATGACGATCGCGCGTGAGGAGATTTTCGGCCCTGTCCTCTCGATCCTTCCGTACAAGGACGAGGATGACGCGGTCGCCATCGCCAATGACACGCCCTACGGCCTTTCGGGCTATGTCTATTCGGGCGACGTCAACCATGCGCGCAAAGTGGCCAAGCGCCTTCGCACGGGGAACGTGCACCTCAACGGCGCCGGCGTCGACGTCACCGCCCCCTTCGGCGGCTACAAGCAGTCCGGGAACGGACGCGAATGGGGCGTCCACGGCGTCGAGGAATTTCTTGAGAAGAAGGCGATCCTGAAGCCGAAGAAGTGATGAATCGAAGGATTTGCGTCACCCCGGACGGCGAAGCCGGTCCGGGGTCCAACTCCCGCCGTCGCCACGAGCGACCAAAGCGCAGGAGCTGGACCCCGGGTTCTCGCAAGAGACGCGAGCCCCGGGGAGACGGCGGAAGTTTTCGGAAAGCGACGCCATGACCGACCTCATCCTCGTAAACCCCGCCGCCGCCGCTCGCGCGCTGTGGACGCGGGAAAGATATGAGCGCGACTACCGCCGGTCGGTCGAACAGCCGGACGCCTTCTGGTCGGAAGTCGCCGAGCGCCTTGACTGGGTGACGTTCCCGACGCGGATCAAGGATGTCTCGTTCCGAAAGGAAGACTTCCGGATCCGCTGGTTTGAGGACGGCTGGCTCAACGCCTCCGTCAACTGCATCGACCGGCATCTCCCTGAGCGCGCGGACGACGTCGCGATCATTTGGGAAGGCGATGATCCGGACGAAGACCGGCGCATCACCTATGGCGAGCTCCACGGCGAAGTCTGCCGGATGGCGAACATCTTGAAGGCGCGCGGCGTCAAGCGCGGCGACCGGGTCGTCATCTATATGCCGATGATACCCGAAGCGGCCTATGCGATGCTCGCCTGCGCCCGCATCGGCGCCGTGCATTCGGTCGTCTTCGGCGGCTTCTCGCCGGACAGTCTGGCGAGCCGCATTGAGGATTGCGGCGCCGTCGCCGTCATCACCGCGGATGAAGGCCTGCGCGGAGGCAAGCGCATTCCCCTGAAGCGTAATGTCGACTCAGCGCTCAACAAGGCGGACGGCGTTCGCCTGGTGCTCGTCGTCAGACGCACCGGCGGCGACGTCGGCTGGACGAAGGGCCGCGACCTCTGGTGGGAAACTTCGCGCGAGGACGTGTCGCCCGATTGTCCGCCGGAGATCATGAACGCGGAGGACCCGCTGTTTATTCTCTATACGTCGGGTTCGACAGGAAAGCCGAAAGGCGTCCTGCACACGACCGGCGGCTATCTCACCTACGCCGCGTTCACGCATGAGGCCGTGTTCGACTACCGGCCCGGCGAGATTTACTGGTGCACCGCCGATGTCGGCTGGGTGACCGGCCACAGCTACATCGTCTACGGCCCGCTCGCCAACGGCGCGACCACGCTGATGTTCGAAGGCGTCCCGACCTATCCGGATGTTTCCCGCTTCTGGCGCGTTTGCGAGAAACACAAGGTCAATATCTTCTATACCGCGCCCACCGCCTTGCGCTCGCTGATGCGCGAGGGCGAGGCGCCGGTGAACGCCGCAGATCTCTCAACGCTGCGCCTGCTCGGCACGGTCGGCGAGCCGATCAATCCGGAAGCATGGCTCTGGTACTATCGCACCGTCGGCAAGGAGCGTTGCCCGATCGTCGACACCTGGTGGCAGACGGAGACGGGCGCTGCGCTCATCGCCCCCCTGCCCGGCGCGACGGATCTGAAGCCGGGCTCGGCGACGAAGCCGCTCTTCGGCGTTCGCCCTGCGCTGGTCGATGCGGAGGGGAAATTCATCGAAGGCGCGGCGAGCGGCAATCTCGTTCTCCTTGACAGCTGGCCCGGCCAGATGCGCACGGTTTACGGCGACCATCAGCGCTTCATCGAAACTTATTTCTCGACCTATCCGGGGATGTACTTCACCGGCGACGGCGCGCGGCGCGACGAAGACGGCTATTGGTGGATCACGGGGCGCGTCGATGACGTCCTCAACGTCTCCGGCCACCGCATCGGCACGGCGGAAGTTGAAAGCGCGCTTGTCGCCCACCCGGACGTCGCCGAGGCGGCGGTCGTCGGATTCCCTCACGACATCAAGGGGCAAGGCATTTACGCCTATGTGACGCTGATGCAGGGCGCGAGTCCGTCCGAACAACTCGA
>CAZGXT010000108.1:0-9926 GCA_964529675.1 uncultured Caulobacterales bacterium | reverse complement strand
CGACGACGGCGGCCTTGCCGCTCGCCGCACGGATGATCGAGCAATTCTGCTGGAAGGGCGTGACCGGAACGATCTTGACGGTGAAGGGAGGCTGTTGTGTCATCGCCCCTTGCTAAGGCCGCGCGCGCTCCCCATCAAGTTGCGGCGCAGGCGCAAGAGACGCTTCGGTCGCCTTCGCCCCGGGCGGTTATGGATCTTTCAGCCTATTTCGAGCGCATCGGCTTTGTCGGCCCCGCGCACGCTGATCTTGCGACGCTCCGCGCCGTCCACCGCGCGCATGCGCTCGCCGTACCGTTCGAGAATTTCGACGTCCAGTTCGGCAGGCCGCCCTCGCGGTCGATTGGCGCGATCGTTGAAAAACTCGTCACGCGCCGTCGCGGCGGGTGGTGCTATGAAAACAACGGTCTCTTGGCATCTGCGCTCGACGCGATCGGATTTCGGGTGCGCCGTCTCGCCGCGGGCGTTGCGCGGGCGAGCATGGGCGACGGCGCCGTCGGCAATCACCTGACCTTGCTTGTCGATCTCGGCGGCGAGGTCTTTCTCTGCGACGCCGGATTCGGCAACGGGCTGATCGAGCCGGTTCCGCTGCAGGACGGACGCTTCAAGGTCGGTCCGTTCGACTGCCGGATCGACAGCCTCGGAGGCGGCTGGCGCCGGTTCACCAACGGCGACGGCCCCTCGGAGAGTTTTGATTTCAGTCCCTATGTTAGCGACGACGCGCTGCTTGAAGAACGATGCGCTTTTCTGGCGCGCGATCCATCCTCGCCCTTCGTCCAGAACGCGGTCGTGCAGCGCTGGCGGGAAGACGCGCATCTCTCCCTGCGCGGGCGGCGCTTTGTCCGACACGCAGCGGACGGAGTCTCGTCGCGCTTGATCGACGACGCAGCGGACTATGTCGAAACGCTACGCCGCGAATTCGATCTTGATCTGCCGGAAGCCGGCGGCCTGTGGGACAGAATTGTCACGCGCGACGTGCAGCGCTTCGGCGTCTCCGCCGCGGACAGCGAGCGGGGTTAGCCCTTAGCCCGCTCCACATATTCGCGGTCGGCGATACGCACGACGATCCGCTCGCCCTCCGAGAGGTATGGAGGGATCATCACTCGCGCGCCGTTCTCAAGGATCGCCGGCTTGTAGGATGACGAGGCCGTCTGACCTTTCACGGTCGGTTCGGTTTCCTTGATGGTCGCAATCGTCGTTTCGGGAAGCGTTACGCTGAGCGGGCGGCCCTCATGCGTCTCGATGATGACTTTCATGTTGGGCTCAAGGAAGTCCGCCTGGTCGCCGACAAGATCCTTCGGCAGGCTCGTCTGCTCGTAGCTTTCCGAGTCCATGAACACCAGCATGTCGCCTTCGTCGTAAAGGTACTGGTGGTCCTTCTGTTCAAGGCGCGCGCGTTCGACGGTTTCCGATGCGGAGAAACGGTCGTTGTATTTGGTGCCGGACTGGATGTCCTGCATCTCGATCTGGTTGAAGGCGCGCAGGTTGCCGGGCGTCCGGTGCTCCGCCTTGATGACGAGGCAGAGCTTGTCCTTGTACATGATCACCATGCCCTGACGGATGGCGTTGCCGGGGATTTTCATTCGGAACTCTTTTCAAAAAAACGGCTGATTTGGCGCGGGTCTATAGCGGGGCCCATGGCGGTTGGCGAGGGGCGGGTCAAAAGCCCTGAAACAGGAAATCGAGCGCCCGGGTAATGTCGCCGCGATATTGATTTTCGACATTTGCAATTGGATTTTTCAGGTTCCTCGCCAGTATCGCCCCGATATCCGGCGCTTGAAAGAGATACCGGACGCCGTCGATTTCGATCAAAGGCTTTAGTCGCGGTAAGGGCAGCTCGACCAACTCGGTCGCATCTGTCAGCGGTACGACGACGCGCGTAGCCATCGCCGACAGCATGTTCGCCTGTACGTCAACGACGAGCGGCGCAAACCGTCGCCCCAGGCTGTAGACATCAAACCTCGCCATCGTCTTCAAGCCATAAGGGCTTCAGCAGCGTGCCTACCCTATCGACTCGTTGGTTATGCGATTCAATTCCGGCACGATTTTCTTCGAGCCACTGCTTTTCGAGCGCTTCCCTGACCGCCGCACGAAGGCCTGCTTCCGCTGCGTTCGAGGCATTAAGACCAAGCGCTTTCGCCGACGAAATCAGCTCTTCGTCAATCGTCAAGTTAACGCGCCGCTTTGGGGTCGGGCGAACAGAAGCAGCCATAAAGGCACCATGCGCAACATTTATGCGCATAAACAGTAGCTATTGATGGTACGGCGTCAAGGCGCCGGTTGTCGAATTACGCCGCCCGCAACCCCTCCACGAACCGCTTGAACACCCCGAAGCTGTCCTGCGGGCCGGGAGAGGCTTCGGGGTGATGCTGGACCGAGAAAGCCGGCGCATCGGTCAGGCGCAGCCCGCTGTTCGACCCGTCAAAGAGCGACGTGAAGGTCGGCTCGACATTGGCCGGCAGCGTCGAAACATCGACGGTGAAGCCGTGGTTCATCGACACGATCTCAACCTTGCCGGTCCCGAGTTCCTTTACGGGATGGTTCGCGCCGTGATGGCCCTGTTTCATCTTCGCAGTCTTCGCGCCGGCGGCGAGCGCCAGCATCTGATGCCCGAGGCAAATGCCGAGCGTCGGCACCTTGGCGTCGATCAGCTTGCGGATGACCGGGATGGCGTGCGCGCCGGTCGCAGCCGGGTCGCCGGGACCGTTCGACAGCACGACGCCGTCCGGCTTCTTCGCCATGATGTCGTCATAGGTCGACGACGCGGGAACGACCGTCACCCGCGCGCCATTGTCAGCGAGAAGCCTCAGGATGTTCTTCTTCACGCCATAGTCGATAACCACGACATGCGGCCCGCGACCGGGCGAGCGGCCGTAGCCTTTGTCCCAGCGCCACGCTGTTTCGTCGTGCGTATAGGACTGCAACGCCGACACCTCGCGCGCGAGATCGCGCCCTTCAAGGCCGCGCCAGGCGCGCGCCTTTGCGATCAGCGCTTCCTCATTGAATTGGCCGCTCGCCTGATGGGCGATGACCGCGTGCGGCATGCCGGTCTCGCGAATACGGTTTGTCAGGGCGCGCGTATCGACTCCCGAAACGCCGATGATGCCGCGCCGCTTCAGCCAGGCCGGCAGGTCGAGCTGGGCGCGATAATTGGAGGGGCTCGTCACCGCAGCGCGGAAGATCGCGCCGCGAGCGGCGGTCGCCGCCGCTGGTGAGGCGTTTTCAACGTCCTCAGCGTTAACCCCCACATTGCCGATATGAGGGAAGGTGAAAGTGACGATCTGCTCCGCATAGGAGGGGTCGGTCAGGATCTCCTGATAGCCGGTCATGGCGGTGTTGAAGCAGACCTCGCCGACCGCCTCGCCGGTCGCCCCGACCCCCATTCCCCTCAACACGAGGCCGTCAGCAAAAGCGACGAGCCCGGTCGGGCGGGGGGCGGGCGCTTGACTTAACCGCATGTCGGCATATCTCTTGTAGGGTTTTTCCGCAGGTGCGAAGGCGGCCCGAAATGAACCGGGCGCTGCGCAAAACGACTGGAACCTAAGGGAAGCCTCGGACTTGGTCAACGAACCGGGTCAAACGCGAAGCAAGCGTGATTTAGTCAAGAAAACCAAAGGCCTGTAAGGTTCAGGCCGCATGTTTCGGCCTCGCGCGGGGGAAGCGCAGCGGGGTCGAGGAGCAGGACGGATGTTAAGAGAACGGATTGATGACGCCCTGAAAAGCGCCATGAAAGCGAAGGACCAGAAGGTCCGGGTCGCAACCCTGCGGCTGATCACCGCGGCGATCAAGGACCGTGATATTGCAGCCCGGGCCGAGGACCGCTGTTGCGGCGTCACGGAGGATGAAATCCTCGGAATCCTGTCGAAAATGGTGAAGCAGCGTGAGGATTCGGCGACCGCCTACGAGGCCGGCAGCCGGCTCGATCTCGCCGAGCAGGAGCGCGCGGAAATCGAGATCATCAAGGAATTCCTGCCCCGGCAATTGTCGGAGGACGAGATCTCGACCGTCGTCTCTGGCGTCATCACCGAACTTGGCGCCTCCGGCCTGAAGGACATGGGCAAATGCATGGGCGCCCTCAAAGAGCGCTACGCCGGGGCCATGGATTTCGGCCGCGCCGGCGCCGTGATGAAGAAGGCGCTGGGTTAGGCGCCAGAGTAAGTTGCGATCGGACTGAATACTTCGTTCTGAGGGACGCGCGCCATCGCGCGCGTCACGAAGGATCCTTGCGCCGCGAGTCATCTTTCCTGATGCGGCCCGGAGACCGCTCCTCAAGGATGAAGCAACGCGTCAAGTTGACCGCAACCAGGCCTTAGCCACCAGTTCAAACCACGCGCATCCGATAGAATGCGGCTGACTTGAATTTCTGCGCGACAAAGCGCTGCTTGATTTCATCGGAAGCAAATAAGTACCTAGGTGAACATGGAGATGCGTTGCGCCAGATGTGCCGACCCACGATCGCGGCGCCCTTGACGGCAAAATCGTCATGGTGATCGCCGAGTGGACCCTGCCAAAGGCTATTGCTGACCAAGCGACCCTTAGATTGTTCGTAGTCTAGAGCGTCAGGCCGGTCGTAGGCATTGAGAACCCAGTAAGGCTCGGCGAAGGGTTCGCCGCTGCCGGGGCGATGGCCTTGCTTGAACTGGTGCAGTTTGACCGGGAGGAACTGGTGCCGTCCCGGTTCGAGCTCTTCGATGATCTGCTTCACGCGATCGCAGAACAAGGTGGCGCCCCCAGTACCCTCGACCGCACAGGGCGGTGGATCGCGATAGCCGTTCAGCTCCGCATAAGCCTCGCGCGGCTCGCCCTCGAACCTGTACGGTTTCAGCGATCGATAAGTCGCGCCCCATTCAAGCGGATCAAGCGGAATGCCGGTGCGGCGATCTCCATGGCCGTAAATATGCGCGGAGGTGGCGCCGGCCTCGTCCGCGCGGTGAACTTTCATGCGCCACGGCATCGCTGGAACCCCTATGCCGCCGCCGGCGCCAGTCCGAATACTGGGACTGACGGTGTCGACGTTGAGTTGGCGAGCGAAACGCGCATGACGCCGCCGGCGTCAACGGTGTCGCCGTCGCGGAAGACCGGGCCCTTCAGGATCAAATGATTGGCGATGTGGTAGGCGGCGGATGCCGTTTCCGAGAGCGGCCGGCCGGAGCGGCTGATTTCGACCTCGCGCCCGACAAAGGGACGCAGCCCCGTCGTGCGCGTCGCTGTTCCCTCCGGGTCAAGGGGAAGAAAATCGAGGCGTAACCAGACGTCGATCGGAAACTGCAAGCCGCGAAAGAGGCCGGCGATCTTTTTCCGGAACATGTCGGCGCGCGTCAACGATTCCGCGGTGCGCCAATAGACGCCGATGCAGTCGGCGGACTGTGCGATCGCTCCGGCGACGATGCTCAAAGCAACGGCCGCCGCCATCGCCTGTTCGTGGCCCGGATATCGATCTCCGCCGAGCGTCGCTATGGCGAAATGCGCTTTCTCCGTCTTGATCTCCTCGGCGGCGTCCGGCCAGATCTGGGCCAGTCCCGGCGCGCGCATCGCCTCAATATAACCGGCTCGGGGAAACGGCGTCGAAACAAGGAGAACTGATATCGGCACGCCGTTCACGGATAGCGAAGCGCCAAGACGACCCGGCGGATAAGCGCCGTCCTTCAAGGGTTCGACCTTTAACGGCATCGACGCCGCGACCCCGCGCATCGCCTGCGTCAAGAGATCGATGTCCAGCGTCGGAACCTCGCGGAACGGCAGGATGGCGATGAAGCGGTCGGTCATTGAGGCGGTCACCCGTAATAGGCCCGTCGAGGCGCCGGCTAATGGGCGAACGTCAGCGGCGACGCTTGCTCGTGGCCAGCAGCCGTTATGGTGGGCAAAGCTGAAAGGCTCGCTAATGAAGAGCCGCGCAGTCTGGGTCAAATTCGCCGATTCTTTTTGCGGCCTTGCCAGAAGTGAGGGAAAATTTAAGACCATAAGCGTTTTTGGGGTGCTTTTCGTCGCGCGCAGCGGCGCATTCAAGGCAAAGGCTTTCTCCGCTTGAACATTGTGTTTGGCGCGCGGCCGGCTGAGAACCGGTGAGGCGTACGATTGAGAGGGGTTGATCCCGCTACGTGGCTTTCCGGATCACGCGCCGCCGCGATCACCCGGAACGCCTCAATTTGTCCGTTAGTGAGCCGCAAGGCAGGCCGCCTCAATCTTTTCCGCAAGTCTGCGGGCGGAAAGGTCACCCGCTGCCCTCAAGGCGCGTGCAACCGCCGGCGCGTCGGCGGGGGTCGGCGCTGGCGCTTCACGCCGGTTCCACAGGTCCGCCGCCCCGTAATCCTCAAAAGTTCGCCGGTACGGCGCGGCGAACCTTGAATCGGTGTTGCCAGACATGTCGGAAGTCTAACAAGAGCATCGCTTTTGCTGAAACCGGGCGACGAAAGCCCCGTCCCGCTTATCGCTTTTCACGGTGCGCGGCGGCGCGTCTGGCGCTAAAGCTGGCGCGCCTTCCGCGCCGAAAGGACCATGGCCCGTTTCACGCCCGATTTCCTTGACGAGCTTCGCGCCCGGCTGAAACCGTCGGACGTGATCGGGCGGAGCGTGCGTCTGCAGAAGCGCGGCAACGCGTACTGGGGGCTGTCGCCTTTCAAGAAGGAGAAGACGCCCTCCTTCACGGTCGATGACAACCGGCGCAGCTATCACTGCTTCGCGACCGGCCAGCACGGCGACATCATCAAGTTCCTGACCGAGACGCAGGGGCTCACCTTTCCCGAAGCAGTCGAGAAGCTGGCGGAAGAGGCGGGGCTGGAGATTCCGAAATCGTCGCCGGAGGCTGCTCAGCAGGCGGAGCATCGCAAAGGCCTCATTGAAGCCTGCGACGCGGCGGCGGCTTTCTTCCGCGCGCAGCTGCGGCGAACCAGCGGGCGCCATGCGTTCGACTACCTCAAAGGCCGCGGCGTCAGCGACGATCTGATTGAGCAATTCACGCTCGGCTATGCGCCTTCCGAGCGCACGGCGCTGAAGGATCATCTCATCAACAAGGGCTTTCTCGAAGCGACTCTCATCGAGGCGGGGCTCATCATCAAGCCGGAGGATGGGGGGGCGTCCTATGACCGCTTTCGCAACCGGGTGATGTTTCCGATCCTCGGCCCCCGCGATCGGACGATCGCCTTCGGCGGGCGCGCGCTTGAGGCCGAAGCGCGGGCGAAATACCTCAACTCCCCGGAGACGCCGCTCTTCCACAAGAGCGACGTTCTTTACAATTACAACGCTGCGCGCGCTGATGCGGCGAAGTCCGGCGCGCCGCTGCTTGTCTGCGAAGGCTATATGGACGTCATCGCGCTCCATGGCGCGGGCTTTCGCACGGCCGTCGCGCCGCTCGGCACCGCATTGACCGAGGCGCAGCTGCAGTTGCTGTGGCGCCAGTCGGACGAACCGATCCTCTGTTTCGACGGCGACAAGGCGGGGCTGGCGGCAGCGCATCGCGCGGTCGACCGGGCGCTGCCGCTGCTGAAGCCGGGCAAGTCGCTGCGCTTTGCTTTCCTTCCCGATGGTCAGGATCCGGACGATGTCATCCGCCGCGGCGGAGCCGGCGCCTTCGCGGCGCTGATTGCAAAGCCTGAAAGCCTCGCCGACGCCCTCTGGGCGCGCGAGACGGCCGCGCGTCCCCTCGACACGCCGGAGCGGCGCGCCGCGCTGCGCGCCGGATTGCGGACGCTGATCCGCGGCATCGCCGACAAGGACGTGCGCAGCGCCTATGGCGCCGACATGGCCGGACGGCTGCAGCGGATGTACGCCCCGACGGCGCCTGCCTATGCGCCGCGCGACGACCGCCGCTCGAAAGGGGGGCGAAACCTGAAGGGGCGGCCGGCCGACAATCCCTATCTTGCCCGCCAGACGCCGGAAGGCCGGCGCGCCGGGCCGCCAGGCGCCTTCGCCAAGGAGGCCGTGCTCCTCCTCGCCGCCATCCGCTGCCCGGAGATCATCCAGCGACGCGAGGAAGCGTTCCTTTCCCTCGCCCTTTCCGACCCCGGGCTGTCGGCTCTTCTCGAGGCGGTCCTCGGGGCGCTCTTCGCCGATCCCGGCCTTGACAGCGAAGGGCTTGCAGCCCATCTGCAAAAGACGCCTGAGGCCGGGACCTTGCAGCGCATTCTCACGGACGAGACGCTGCTCATTTTGAAATTCCTGCGGCCGGGCGCTGAGCCTGAAGACGTCGAACGGGGTTTTGATGACGCCCTTCGGCGGCATTTGCATGTGACGGAAGCGCGCAGCGAGGTCGCCGAGACAGCAGCTCAGTCCTTTACCGACGGAGCCGAACGATGGAGAGCCGCCGTAAAGGCGCGCGACGCCCTGCAAGGTGCCGGGACCGGTAAGCCGGACCCGACCGATGAAGGCGATGCGAGCGAAGGCGATCTCCTCGACAGGCTCGAGAAAATGAAAGCGACGGTTTCAGCCCGGCGACGAGACCGCTGAGACCCTTTGAACGTATTTCACAAGGCGCGGCGCAATCCGCGTCGATGACGAAGGCGGCGATTGATGGCGAAGAAGGCTGAAAAAGAAGCTCCGGAAGCCGAACAGAAGGACGGCCCTATCCTTGATCTCACCGATGCGGAGGTCAAAAAGCTCATCAAGTCGGCGAAGGCGCGCGGCTATGTCACGTATGACGAGCTGAATTCGATTCTTCCGTCGGCGGAGTTTTCCTCTGAGCAGATCGAGGACGTGATGGCCCAGCTCTCCGAGATGGGCATCAACGTCGTCGAGCATGACGAGGAGGACGAGGAGGCCGCGAATGACGACGGTCCCGACGAGGAGGAAGAAGGGCCGAGCCGCGCCGTCGTCAAGCGCGAGGAAAAGGCCGTCGCCGGCAACGCCGGCGCCTCGGGCGACCGCACTGACGATCCCGTGCGCATGTACCTGCGCGAAATGGGGTCGGTCGAGCTGTTGTCGCGCGAGGGCGAAATCGCCATCGCCAAGCGCATCGAGGCCGGCCGCGAGACGATGATCCGCGCGCTGTGCGAAAGCTCGCTGACCTTCGAAGCCATCACCGTCTGGCGCGATGAATTGAAAGACGGGCGCGTCCTCTTGCGCGACATCATCGACCTCGACGCGACCTATGGCGGCGGCCCTGAAGCGCGCCCCGACATGACGCAGCCGGAAATCGCCGCGCGCGTCCAGAAGGAAGAAGCCGAGCGCCTTGAGGAAGCCGTTCCCGAAGGCGAGGACGAGGACGAGTTCGACGAAGGCGCGCTATCGCTGTCGGCGATGGAAGCCGAGCTGCGCGACGGCGTCATGCAGACGTTCGACGCGATCTCGGAGGATTACAAGAAACTCCGCCGGCTGCAGGACATCATGATCGAGGAGGAGCTGAAGGGCTCCGAACTCTCGTCGAGTCAGGGCAAGCGTTTCAAGAAGCTGCAAAAGGAAATCGTCGAGCGCGTGCGCTCGGTTCGCCTCAATAACCAGCGCATTGAGGCGCTGGTCGAGCAGCTCTACGACATCAATCGCCGGCTGATGGCGCTTGAAGGCAAGCTCGTGCGCCTCGCCGACAATTACGGCGTCAACCGCCGCGATTTCCTCAACGAATATCTCGGCCACGAGCTCGACCCCGACTGGCTTGAGCGCCTGCGCGAGAAGCCCGGCAAGGGCTGGAAGAACTTCACGACGAAGGGCGAGAAGTCGATCGTCCAGCTGCGCGAGGAGATCGGCAAGCTCGCGACGGAGACGGGCCTTACGGTCAAGGATTTCCGCCGCATCGTGCAAACGGTGCAAAAGGGCGAGCGCGAAGCGCGCATCGCCAAGAAGGAGATGGTCGAAGCAAACCTCCGCCTCGTCATCTCCATCGCCAAGAAATACACGAACCGCGGCCTGCAGTTCCTCGACCTCATCCAGGAAGGCAACATCGGCCTGATGAAGGCGGTCGACAAGTTCGAGTATCGCCGCGGCTACAAGTTCTCGACCTA
>CAZGXT010000107.1:0-10034 GCA_964529675.1 uncultured Caulobacterales bacterium | reverse complement strand
CGAGCGTGTCCGCCTCACGCGGAGGCTTGTCCCATCGCAACCGGTTGATGCGCGGAAAGCGCATGGCGACGCCGGACTTGTGCCGCGTCGACCGGTTGAGGCCTTCAAACGCGACTTCGAAGACAAGGCCTTGGTCCGCTGTTGCGGCGACCGCGCGCACCGGACCGAAGCGATCGGTCGTGTTGTTCCGGACGAAGCGGTCGATCGCCTTCAATTCCTCGTCTGTAAAGCCGAAATAGGCCTTGCCGACCGGCACGAGGGCCCCGTCCGCCGTCCACAGGCCGAAGGTATAGTCCGAATAAAAGGATGAGCGCTTGCCATGCCCGCGCTGGGCGTACATCAGCACCGCATCGACGAGATAGGGCGCGCGTTTCCACTTCCACCATTCGCCCTTCGGCCGGCCGGCGACATAAGGTGCGGCGCTGCGCTTCAGAATCAGCCCTTCGATCGCCTCCGCCGGAGGGTGCGCGCGCAGCATCGCCAGCTCATTCGCGCCGGCGAACCCGACAAGCGGAGACAGATCAAAGCGCGAAAGCGTTGATTGTGCGATGAAATCCTCCAGTTTCTTGCGGCGCTCGCTGAAGGGCAGGGGGCGCAAGTCGTCGCCGCCGAGCGCGAGGAGATCATAGGCGCGAATGAAGGCCGGATGCGACGATAGCAGCGGCGCCGTCACGGTCTTGCGGTTGAGGCGCTTCTGCAGGTCGCTGAACGGCCGAACGCCGAAGCCCTCCGTGCCCGGATCATAAAGCAGCAGCTCCCCGTCGATGACCGCGTCGAAGTCCATCGCTTCGACGATATCTGGAAAAGCGCGGCCGATGTCGTCTCCGGTGCGCGTATAGAGACGGCGCGCGCCGCCTTCCGCCGCCGCTTGCACGCGCACGCCGTCCCATTTCCACTCGGCGATGAAGGCCTCCGGCGTGATCGCAGCGAGGTCCGCTTCTTCCAGCGGGTGCGCAAGCATCACGGGCCGGAACATCGCCTGGGCCGAGGGCGACGGCTTTTCCGCGGCGCCCTCAAGCCACGCGAAAAGCGAAACGTAGGGCGGCGACAGGCCGTGCCAGATATCCTCGACATCGTTGACATCCTTGCCGCCGAACTCGGCGAGCGCCGTCTTGGCGAGCCGCGCCGACACGCCGATCCTGAGGCCGCCGGTCACCAGCTTCAAAAGCGCCCATCGCCCGCTCTCATCAAGCGCGTCGAGCCATGTCTCGATCAGGCGCGGGCCCTCGCTGCGCGCAGCGCCTTGCAGCTCCTCGACGATTTCGGAGAGGGACGGCGCGCGGTTGGCGCCGCGCCTTGCGGGCCAGGCGAGCGCAATCGTTTCGGCGAGGTCGCCGACATAGTCGTAGGAGAGCGCGAACAGCGTCTCGTCGATCCGCTCGCCCGCAAGCGCGCGCAGCATCGCCGGCTTGACGCTGGCGACCTCAAGATCGCCGGTGATGGCGGCGAGCGCATGGCCGCGGTCGGGATCGGGGCTCTCCCGGAAATAATCGATCAGCAGGCGGACCTTCCCGTTGCGCGCGGGCGTCAGGATCAGCCGGTCGAGGAGGCTGGCGAAGGCGATCACTCGTTCTCGTCCTCATAGCCGACGATCGACAGGGGCCGCGCGGTGACGCCGTTCAGCGCCGCCCAGCGGGCGAGGGCGTCATCGCGGCCATGCGTCACCCACAGCTCCTGAGGGGCGATTTCCTTGACTGTCGCGGTCAGTTCGTCCCAGTCGGCGTGGTCGGAGATGATCAGCGGAAGCTCGACGCCGCTCTGCTTGGCGCGCTGGCGGATTCGCATCCATCCGGATGCAAAGCACGAGACGGGATCGGGAAAACGCCTTGCCCATTTGTCGGCGAAGGCTGACGGGGGCCCGATGACGATGCTTCCGGGGAACGCCGTGCGGTCCTCGACGGTCGCCGGCGCCAACGGCCCGAGGTCAATCCCGAAAGACTGATAAAGGCCGCAAAGCCGCTCCATCGCGCCATGAATGTAGATCACCTGGTCGCACCCCGCCTCCCTCAGCAGGCGGATGATGCGCTGCGCCTTGCCGAGGGAATAGGCGCCGACGAGGTGGGTGCGCTCGGGAAACTGCGCGACGGATCTAAGAAGCTTTGCGATCTCGGCGCGGTCATCCGGATGCCGGAAGACCGGCAGGGCGAAGGTCGCCTCGCTGATGAAGACGTCGCAGGGGATGATTTCGAAGGGCGCGCAGGTCGGATCGCGCCGGCGCTTGTAATCGCCGGAGACGACCATCCGCCGCCCGGCGTGCTCAATCACGACTTGCGCGGAGCCGAGCACGTGCCCCGCCGGGACCAGCTTGACGCTGACGCCGTTGACGGAGACGGCGTCGCCATAACTCGCCGCCTGCGGGCTCGCCGCGAAGGTTTCGCCATAGCGGGCGCCCATGATGGCGAGCGTTTCCCTGGTCGCAAGGACGGCGCCGTGTCCGGCGCGCGCATGGTCAGAGTGGCCGTGGGTTATGACCGCGCGGGCGACGGCGCGAACGGGATCGACGAAGAAATCGCCAGGCGGGCAGTAAAGGCCCGCCTGAGTCGGCCGGAGGATGTCGTGAAAAGCGATCATGCGCAGCGCACAGTCTACGCCGCGCACGCTCGCCGGATCAAACCCGCGACGAAATCCGCCGCGCGGAGGCGGCTACCAGGACTGGGCCGCCGGCGGCGGACTCACCACCATCCGAACTGATGAAACTCGACGTCGTGAATCCAGTTCCGATAGAGCGCCACCTGGCTGAGAGAAGCGCCTTGCGACCGGAGTAGGCCGAGCCAGCCGGAATTGCGGATGATGATGTCGTCCCAGCCGGACCCGCCGTTGAAATTGCCGACAAGGAAACGGTCCGAGGGACCAAGGTTCCACGAGCCGATCCAGTCGTCCTGCCACGAGCCAGACAACGACGAGCCGTTGGAGCGGAGCGCGCCGAGATATTGCGTGCTCCAGTTGTCGCTGTTGTAAACATAGAGGTCGTCGCGCCCGTCGCCATTGATGTCGGCGATGAAATGCTTGTCGCCGCGACGCATCTGCCAGCCTGGCGCGTTTTCGTCATAGCGGCGCGCCATCGACAGCGCCGATCCCGTCGAGCGCAGCATGCCGAGATAGGCGACGCTCCAGTTATCGCCGTTGAAAACATAGAGATCGTCGCGCCCATCATTGTCGAAGTCGCCGACAAAGTGCTTGTCGCCGCGGCGCATCTCCCAGCCCGGCATGTTGGCGTCGTAGCGGCGCGCCATCGACAGCGCCGATCCCGTCGAGCGCAGCATGCCGAGATAGGCGATGCTCCAGTTTTCGCCGTTGAAGACGATGACGTCGTCACGCCCGTCATTATCGAAATCGCCGATCGCGTGCTTGTCGCCGCGCCGCATTTCCCAGCCCGGCATGTTGGCGTCGTAGCGGCGCGCCATGGCGAGGCCCGATCCCGTCGAGCGCAACATGCCGAGATAAGGGATGCTCCAGTTATCGCCGTTGAAGACGATGACGTCGTCGCGCCCGTCATTGTCGAAATCGCCGATCTGGAATCTGTCGCCGCCGCGCATTTCCCATCCGGGCATGTTGGCGTCATACCGGCGGACGAATTCAAATCCCGTTCCGGTCGAACGCAGCACCACGACATAGGGAATGGACCAGTTGGTCAGATTTGCAATGAAGAGGTCGTCACGGCCGTCGCCGTTGAAATCGCCGACGTGCAGACGGTCGCCGTCCTGAAACTGCCAGCTGCCGGGAATACGTTCCGACGCTGAAAAGTCCGTCGTCACGCTGTTTCCGGCGGACAAGTGCAGCCACAGGCTGATGTCGTCCTGGATCACGACATCGTCGCGGCCGTCGCCGTTGAAATCTCCGACGACGGCGTCGTCAAAGCTGTAATCGAGCCATTCATTGATGCGGGTGCGCATCTGCTCGTAGTTCACCGGACCATATTCGAGGCGGTTGTCGCGCATCGTGCTGAAATCGGTCGGCCGCCAGATGCCCGCGTTGAAGTTGTTGCCGGCCCCGACGCTGCCGCCGACGAAGGCGCCGGCGCTCTCATCGGCGTCCATCGGGCTGGCGAAGGTGGTCGGAAGCGCCCTGTCCGAGGGAATGTAGCGCCCCCACTTGATCGACGCGCGGTTGGTGTTGATCGTCAGGTTGGCGCAGCCCGGCTCGCCGCCCGTATAGGTCGTCGGCGCGTTGGCGACATATTCGTCGCAGAGATTGGCCACAGCGTGCCCCAGCTCATGCCGGATCGTCGCGTCGCCGGAGGGCAGATGTAGGGTGGACATGCTGCCGCGGGCGCAGCCGCCGCCGGTCGGCTCGTTGAGAACGACGACGATGAAGTCCGCTTCGGGCGCCAGCGCATTGATGATCGCCGACTGGAAAGCGTTCTGGTTCGGCCCGCCCTCGTTCCAGCAGAAGCGGTTCTGGCCGTTGACGCGCCAGTCGAGCGCCGTTCGGCGGTTGGTGGTCACCGTCGCGGTCGAACCCGTGCCGCTCGGGTTCGGCACGCGGTTGACTTGCGTGACGCCGGAGTCGCGCGAGAAGGTATTGATGCGCCGGATGTTGAAGGCGCCGCGCGTCTCCCACAGCAGGCCCTGGCTGAAGAGGTCCGTCAGTAGTTCCTGCTGCACGTAATTGTTGAACGTCGTCTGGTCCGCGCCCGCCTGAAAGCCGTCGCCGATCACGGCGATGTCGAGCCGCTGGTCAGCGGGCCCGGTCTGCAGAACCATCGTCGAGGTCGGGGCGGCCGTGGAGTTTGCGTTGGTCGGAACGGGTTGCGCCGACGCCGCTCCAGCAATGCAGGCGAGGAGGACGCCCGCTAATCCCAGGCGCATCTGGCGCCTGCCGGCGACGAAAGTCGAGCTGATCCCCATGATCTCCCCCTGTCAGCGAACTAGGTGAACGTAATTGCGATGGTTATTGCGGATCTCCGCGTTTCTGGTCGTCGGCCGGTTCCTGCTTGCTGTCGTCTTCGTAAAGCGCGCGATAAAGCTCCTGGCCGCTGACGGCGCCGATGAGTTTGGCGCCGTCAAGAATCTTCCTGACTGATTCAAGGTTGACTTCGGAATCGGTGGGAATGCTGCGGCTGATCTCGAAGACCTCGATCTTGAGACGCCCCACAGCCTCCCGGCTCAGATATTTTTCCGGGATCGACAGCCGCACGGAGCCCCTGTCAGCCGGTTCCGGCGCGATATACTTCTCGCCTTGCTCCTCCGGCGGAATGAGCGAATGCTGTTCGCGCGGGTCGCGCGCCGATCCGACGGCGATCACGCGGCCGCTTGCGCTGGCGCGCCAGACAATCGTGCCTTTCAGATATTTAGAGGACGCGGCGGGACCGGGAACTTCGAGCGCTTCGCTCACTTTCGCGCCGTCGGCGCCGATCTCAATTACAAAGATGACATGACTGCCGCGCGGACCGGCGATGTCGCGCTTCTGGTCGCCTTCGCCCGTTGAGATTGCGACCTTCGCCGGCTGCAGGTCGGGCTTGCCGGTGAGCGGAATCCGTGCGGGGCGAACCGCCTCGACCGGCGCCATGCCGCCGGCGACCGGGCCGCGCGGCGGGGCGATCGCCTTTTCCGCGCTCATCGCCGGCAAATCTGTTTCCACGGCGCGCTCCGCGCCTTTTTGCGGTTCGGTGCTTCCGACGACGACCGTCTTGTCTTCAACGACTTCGGGTTCGGCCGTGCGCTTGACCTCGAGCGGCGCCGCCGGCTCCAGGGTGCGCCGCGGAGCGGTCTGTTCGACAGTTTGCGCTGCGGCGCCGGTGCAGAGAGAAAAACCCGACAGCGCGGTCAGCGAAAATAAGGCGGACGCCTTCAAAGCGGCGGCCGACGCCGACCGGGAACGGTTTCCTGCGATCATATTGATTTGTCTCCCCACAAATCCAAGGGTTTCCTATGCCTGCAGCACTACGAAGTCAACGAGAACTCGCGGTCGATGCGACAGGAGAAGTGCTGCAGATCACAGGGCGGATTGCATGGGCGCCATCGCAAGTTGCAACATTGTCCGGGCGCGCTCTGCTGCGCTGCGTTGCTGGGCTCGACTAGAAGCGCGCCTGGAGCGCTACGCCGGCGATCGCCGCTGCGACGACGACGATGATCGCGTTGGCGTGGAAGCGGATGAGCGCAATCGCTGTCGCGGCGCAGATCAGAAGTGCGGCGACATCGAATGACGCCGGCGCGGGCAGGTCGAGGCGCGCGCCCCAGGGCAGCGTCACCGCGCCGGTCTCAGCAAACAGCACGTGCGCCGCGAACCAGAAGGCGAGATTTGCAACAACGCCGAGCACCGCCGCCGTGATCGCGGCGAGCGCAGCGGAAGCCCTGGCGTTCCGCCGCAGCCCTTCCGCATAAGGTGCGCCCGCGAAGATCCAGAGGAAGGACGGCGCGAAGGTCATCCATGTCGCCATCAGCGCGGCGAGCAGCGCGAGCGGCGCGCCGCCGCCTTCGGCCTGCCAGCCGGCGACATAGCCGACAAACTGATTGACGAGCACCAACGGGCCCGGCGTCGTTTCGGCGAGGCCGAGGCCGTCGATCATCTGCTGCGGCGACAGCCAGCCTTCGACTTCGACCGCCTGCTGGCGAAGATAGGACAGCACCGCATAGGCGCCGCCGAAGGTGACGATCGCGAGCTTGGCAAACAGGGCGCCGACGCGCGAAAGCACATGGTCGGGTCCGAGCGCGGCGAAACTCGCGCCAAGCGGGGCGAGCCACGCGACGAGCCACAGCGCCGCGGCCCGCAATGACTGCGCCGCGGGCGGCTGGCGCGCCGGCGCCAGAGCGTCAGCGGTCGGCGTCGTTCGCTTGATGAGAAAGGCGCCGATGATCGCGGCGGCGATGATGATGAGCGGAAAGGGAACGGCGACCAGCGTCAGCGCGGCGAACGATGTAAACGCGATCCAGTAATCGGCGCGCGACTTCAGCGCGCGTTTCGAAATGCGGATCAGCGCCTCGATGACGAATGCGACGACGGCGGCACGAACGCCGAAGAACGCCGCCTCAACGAGCGGCGCCGATCCATGCGCGAGATAGAGCCATGACAGGGCGAGCACGACGAAAGCGCCCGGCAGCACGAAAAGCAGCCCGGCGATCAGGCCGCCCTTTACGCCGTGAAGCAGCCAGCCGACATAGGTTGCAAGCTGCTGCGCCTCAGGGCCGGGCAGAAGCATGCAATAATTGAGCGCATGCAAGTACCGCCCTTCGTCAATCCACTTCTTCTCATCGACGAAGACGCGATGCATCATCGCAATCTGCGCCGCCGGCCCGCCGAAAGACAGGCAGCCGATCTTGAACGACGCGGCGGTGAGATCCGCGAGCGAAGCGAGGGCTTTGCCTTCGGAGCGATGCGTCGAATTCAAGGGGCTAGTCCGACCAAGCGCGCTCCGCACGTCGCTTCATCGGGCGCGGCGACAATGTCCATGCAGGTCATATCCATGGTTCTGGTTCTCACTCAGACAGTTGGCGATCGCGCGAAGTCAAACGTCGTTTGGGGTCGCGCGCGGGCGCGCTCATAAAGAAAGGCCGCCGCGGCCACATCTTGAAGGGCCGACCCGGTTGAATCGAACACGAAAATTTCGTCATCGCGACTGCGACCCTCCCTTGCGCCCGTCAGAATATCAGCGAGTTCGCCGTGAACGTCACCCGCAGCCATGGCCCCGGCGGCGACAGCGTGGTGAAGGTCTCCCATGGCGAGGCATTGGGGCAGGCTGTCGGCGACGACGCGCGCCGCCGCCATCAATGCGGGCGCGATCTCGTTCTTGTACGGATGGTCGGCGCCGACAGCGGCGACGAAGGCCCCCGGCGCGACGTCGCCGGCGTCGAGGATCGGCGCCGACGCAGTCGTCGAGGTGACGATGAGGTCGCTTTGACGGGCCGCCGCGGCCGGCGTCGCCAGCGGCTCGAAGTCGATGCCGTAAACCGTGGTCATCCGCGCGGCGAAGCGGCGCGCGCGTTCGGCGTCGCGATCGACGGCGAAGCCGAGACTGATCCGCCGCACGGCGGCGATCGCCGCGACATGGGGGGCGGCCTGCGCGCCGCAGCCGATGATGGCGAGAACGCCTGCGTCCTTTCGCGCCAGATGCCGGGCCGCCAGCGCGCTCGCCGCGGCGGTGCGCAGCGCCGTCAACGCGCCTGAATCGATCAGCGCCAGCAAGGCGCCATTGCGCGCATCAGTAAGGACGACAACGCCCTGCACGGTCGGCAGGCCGCAGCGCTCGGGATTGCCTGGAAAATTGGCGTTGACCTTGACCACGGCGTAAAGCGCCTCGCCGACGCGCAAGACCGCGCCCTTCGCGTGAACGCCGCCGCCTTCGCCTTCAAGGTGCATCGGCGCAGGAGCGTGAGCGGCGCCGGCGAGGCTGGCGCGAAAAGCCGCCTCGACCGCCCTTAGGCAATCACGCGGCGACAGATGAGTCCGCACGTCGTCCGCCGACAGCAGCAGCGCGCTCATGCCTTGCCTGGCGTCCAGGCGTGTCGCTCTCCTTTGGCGCGCGTCGCCCATGCGTAGAGCGCGTCGTAGAGGATCATTCCCTGTTCGAGCAGCCTTACGTCATCAGGGAAAGTTGCGCTGAGGCCGAGCGACAGAGCGTGCAGCCCCGCCGCTTCCGGCGCAAGCGCGTGCCGGTCGGTGTCGGCGCCGCGAATGATCGGCTGCAGCGCGGCGACGCCGGCGTCGTCGAGACCGAACATTTCGACGAAAGCGTCGAAACTGCAGCGCTCGCCGACATGGGAAAAGGGAGCGCCGGGAATATCGAACGCCACCGCCCGGCGCGCCCGCGCCGTCTCGAAGACGCTATCCGCGGGAACATAGAAGAACTCCGCCCCCGGATCGATGAACCGGCGGATCAGCCAAGGACAGGCGACACGGTCGATTTTCGGCCGCTCGCGGGTGATCCAACGCGTCGGTCCGCCTTCTGGAAAAAAGCGCCGGAGCGTCGCGGCGATGCTTGTTTGTAAATGCGTCATGCTCATAAAATATCCCATCGGGGCGTTTCGAATAGGGAGGTTCGTTTCATGCTACATGAGCGATATTAATGGATATCGAGACCCCATGGACCCCGGCGCCCCTCAGCGCCTTGCGCGCATTCGAGGCCGCCGCGCGGCTTGAGAGCTTCACCGCGGCCGCGGCTGAGTTACGCGTCACCCAGGGCGCCGTCAGTCACGCCGTGCGCGATGTCGAGGCGCGGCTCGGCGCGCCGCTCTTTCGCCGGGCGGGCCGGCGCGTCATGCTCACCGACGCCGGACGGCGGTTCGCGCCATTCGTTCGCGAAGCGCTGTTGAAGCTGCGCGCTGGCGAACTCGCGGTCGCCGATCCCGGTCGCCGCGCACGCGTTCTGACCGTCAGCGTTTCGCCGAGCTTCGCCGCCAAATGGCTGGCGCCGCGGATCGGCGACTTTGTCGCGCGCCATTCCGATCTTGATCTTCGGGTGAGCGCGAGCGCGCAACATGTCGATTTCTCCGATCCCGAAATTGATCTCGCCATTCGTCACGGCGATGGAAACTGGCCTGATCTTGAAGCGGTCGAACTTTGCACCGAACTCTGGCTTCCGGTCGCCGCGCCGGGGATCGCCGCGCAACGTCCGGCGCCGGAAGATTTCACCAAGCACACGCTCATCCACCATCGCGACACTGCGGGATGGCGACAATGGTTCGAGGCCGAAGGCTTCAGCGTTTCTGAGAAGGCGATGCGCGGCCTCACCGTCAGCGAGATGAGCCTTGCAATCGACGCCGCCGTCGCCGGCCAGGGGATCGCACTCGCGCGGAGCGCGCTCGCCGCGCGCGACCTTCTCGCCGGCCGATTGATGTCGCTGTCAGCAAGGCTTGCGCGCGCCGACATCAGTTACTGGATCGTCCGGCCGAAAGGGCGCCCGCGCCTTCGCAAGATAGCCCGTTTCAGCGAATGGCTCCGCGCCGAGGCGGCTGCGGAGAAGGCCGCGCTCGACCAGCTCTTGAATAAGGCCCCGGCGCGCGGGCGATCGCGCTGACGGGCGCGTTGGATGCAAAACGCTCCGTACACAGAACGGCGTTAACCATCTATCCTGTTGATTTCATTCCGAAACAAAAATC
>CAZGXT010000106.1:0-10039 GCA_964529675.1 uncultured Caulobacterales bacterium | reverse complement strand
ATGACAGCGACCACGCGCGCGCCTATGGCGCCGACATCGGTCGGAAATTCGCCCTGAAGGCGACGCCGGCGAGCCTTGCGACTGAAAATACGCCGGCCGCCGTCGCGAGCGCTGATGAAAAGATCGTCGCCGCCTTCCAGCCGATCGTTTCCTTCGAGAACGGCCGGATCTGCGGCGCGGAGGCGATCATGGTGAACGCGCCTGCCGGCTTTGACGACGCCAAGACGGCGATGGCGATGCTGAAGGAAGCCGCCGCGCATGCGAGCGAGCGCATCAAGGCGGGCGACAGGACTTATTTCACCGCCGTCAACCTGACCGCCGCGCAGATCCTCAGCGACGGCTTTGCCGAGGGCCTCAAGGGCGTTATCCAGGAGCGCCGCCTGCCGCGTCGCGCGCTCGTGCTTGAGCTCAGCGACGCCGAACGTCTCCTCGAAGATCCGCAATCGGCGAAAGCGCTCAAGGACGCGCGAACGGCCGGCGCGGCGCTCGCCTATGACGGCTTCGGCGCCGGCTATTCCGCCTTGTCGAAGCTGCACCGTTATGAGTTCGACATTCTAAAGATCGACCGCGCCTATCTCGACGACATTGCGAAGAACGGCGGTCGCCGGAAGATCGCGGCGGCGCTCGCCAAGCTCAATCGCGATTTCGACATGACAGTCATAGCCGAGGGAATCGAATCCGACGCCTCGGCGAAGATCGCCAGATCGATCGGCTGCGGGTTGGGGCAGGGCGACCATTTCGGGCAGGCGTCGGCCTCTGCAATGAGCGCCGTCTACGGCGCCAATGACGACGCGCCCCACGCCGCCGGTCACGAACACGCACAGGAACCCCCGCGGCGCGGATTTTTCGGCCGCCGCGCGCGATAGAGTGCGCTGCGATCAAGCTGACTTGAGGGGCCTTCATCCGCTTTCGCGGGGATGAGCAGGGAAAGTTCAGCCCAGCCTTTCCTCCGTCAACGCGGACGCCGAAGGCGAGCCGGGGTCCAGCTTCGGTTCGTTGGGAAATCTGGACCCAGCGCTCGTCGCGTTCTGCAACGCCCCGCGGCGACCAAGGTGATGCTGCGACTCACCTTGAATGCAACCCGCTTTAATTCAGCGGCGCATCGTCGGGGCGGGCCTGCGACCATTCGGGCGACAGCATCGCTGCGGTGACGCCGAGGCTTTTCAGCGCCGCGTTCCATAAATCGCGCGTGTCGCCGCCGAAGATCAGCCCGGCGTCAGCGTCCGAATGGCACCAGGCGTTGAGCGCGATTTCGCTTTCAAGCTGGCCGGCGCCCCAGCCGGCGTGACCGATGGCGAGGAGGTAGCGCTCAGGTCCTTTGCGCTTGGCCGCTGCGCCGCCGATATCGACGAGAATGTCCTTCGACGCGGTGACGCCAAGATCATCCCCGACCGCCATTGTCTGCGCCGTCCTGTAATCGAGCGAGTGAACGACGAGGCCGCGATCGGTCTGCACCGGCCCGCCGTAGAACACCGGCTCTCCGCCTGCGCCCTTGCGCGGATCGATCTCCAATTGCTCCAGAAGGTCGCCAAGTTCGACTTCGGCGAGCGGCTTGTTGACGACGACCCCCATCGCATGGCGCTCGTCGTGCGACACCATCAGCACGACCGATTTCTCAAAACGCGGATCGGTCATGTTCGGCATCGCGATCAGCAGCTTCCCCGCGAGAAAGTCCCGCGATGGCGATCGCCTCTTCTTCCGGTCGCCGCCGGCCCCCTGTTGATTTCGACGCGTCATCACCAAACCCTAAGGCAGGCGCGCGCGGCCTGACAAGGCGCGCCATCGATGGTGGCCTTTCCGCCGCCGGCGGCGTAATGACAGCGCCGTTCCATCAAACACGCGCCATCAAGGGAGACCCCGATGACCATTTCGAAAGGCGACAAGATCCCGACCGTCGACGTTACGCTCGCAACGCCGGAAGGTCCGCAGAAATCGAACAGCGCCGACATTTTCGGCAAAGGCACGGTCGCGCTTTTCGCCGTTCCGGGCGCCTTCACGCCGACCTGCTCGGCGCGTCACCTGCCGGGCTTCGTCGACAAGGCCGGAGAGCTGAAAGCGAAAGGCGTCGACAAGATCGTCTGCATGTCCGTCAACGACGCCTTCGTCATGAAAGCCTGGGGCGAAGCGCAGAAGGCGTTCGGCGCCGTTGAGATGGTCGCCGACGGCAATGGCGACCTCACGCGGGCGATGGGGCTTGCGCTTGATGCGCGCGGCTTCGGCATGGGCGAGCGGTCGAAGCGCTTCGCCGCGATCCTCAAGGACGGCGTCGTCAAGGATCTCTTCGTCGAAGCGCCGGGCGCCTTCGAAGTGTCGAGCGCCGACTATATGCTGACGAAGCTCTGACCTTTTATTTCAAGAATTTGGCGGCGCCGGCGCGCGCGAGCGCGTCGGCGCGTTCGTTTTCGGCGTGGCCGTTATGGCCCTTCACCCACCGCCATTCGACGGCGCGGCCCTGCGTCGCGGCGTCGAGCGCCATCCAGAGGTCCTGGTTCTTGACGGGCTTCCTGTCGGCGGTGCGCCAGCCGTTGCGCTTCCAGCCCTTGATCCAGACGGTGATGCCGTTCTTGAGATACTGGCTGTCCGTATGGAGACGGATCGGTCCTTTCGTCGCCTTCAGCGCCTCCAGCGCCGCCGTCATCTCCATCCGGTTGTTGGTCGTCGCCGGCTCGCCGCCCAAGAGCTCCCGCTCGCCGTCGCCGCTGAGAACAAGAACGCCCCATCCGCCGGGGCCGGGATTGCCGGCGCAGGCGCCGTCCGTATACGCATCAATCATGATCAGTCCGACAAATCCGCGGCGCCGCCGCGGTGAAAGAGGAGGAGGTCGCGATACTCAAGCGGGTCCTTGACCTTGACCACCGCGCCCTCGACGCGATGGAGAAAATCATGGAGACGCGTCAGGAGAATGCGCAGACTCGCGCCGCGCAGGCAAACCGGCAGCGCCGCCTTCTCGGCGGCTGACAGGGAACGTATTTCCGCATAGCCCGCGAGCAGGGCCCGCGCGCGCTCCCGGTCGAACGGCGCGCCCGCCGCCGCCCACGCGTTGAGCGTCAGGGCGAGGTCGTAGACGAAGAAATCCGTGCACGCGAAATAGAAGTCGATGACGCCGCTGACCTCGCCGGCGTCAAAAAAGACATTGTCCGGAAAGAGATCGGCGTGAATGAGGCCGGTCGGCGCGCCGGCAGGCCAGTGCGCGCCGAGAAAAGCGAGCTCGTCGTCGATCAGCGCTGCAAGGCCCGGCGCGGCTTCATCGGCGCGCGCGCGGCATTTGTCGGCGAGCGCGCGCCAGCCGGGGAGCGAAAGCGCGTTGTCGCGCAAGGGGGCGAAGCCTGCCGCGGCCAGATGGAGGCGCGCGTTAAGGGCCCCCATCGCCCGGCAGTCCGCGACGGAAGGCGCGAGGCGCTGGCGGCCCTGAAGAAAGGTGAAAAGCGCCGCGGGACGCCCGGATAGCCGCGAGAAAATTCTCCCGGTTCTGTCGGCGACGGGGGATGGCGCCGGCACGCCGCGCGCCGCGACATGCGCCATCGCCGCGGCGAAAAAAGGAAGGTCGACCGCCGCCGTGCGCTTTTCAAACAGCGTCAGGATGAGCCGTCCGCGCGCCGTTTCGACAATGTAATTGGTGTTCTCGACGCCCTGCTCGACGCCTGAAAAGTCTCCCAATGCGCCGAGATCATAGGCTTCGAGCCAGGCTTCCAGATCATCTCGGCTGACATGGGTGTAAACAGCCATCGGCGCCCCTGGGCGGCAGGGCCGCCTGATCAGCTCGCCAGCATCAGCGGCTGTTTGAAGACCACATCCTCGCGAACGGTGTCGACCGTCTCTATGCGCAGGCGGAAGGCGCCCGCAAGCCGCGTCAGAAGCTCTTCAACGAGAGCCTCCGGCGCGGAGGCGCCGGCGGTGATGCCGAGAACGTCGCCGCCGATGGCGCTAAGGTCGATGTCAGCGGGCGATTCCAGCAACCGGGCGGCGCGCGCGCCCGCCTTCAGCGCAGTGTCGACAAGCCGATTGGAGTTGGACGAGGCGGGCGATCCGATCACCAGCACGAGATCGGCGCCAGGCGCGATTTTCTTGACGGCGTCCTGCCGGTTGGTCGTCGCATAGCAGATGTCGGATTTCCGCGGGCCCGCGATATCCGGGAAGCGGCGTTCAAGAAGGCGGACGATCTCCGCCGTGTCGTCTACGGACAGGGTCGTCTGCGTGACATAGGCGAGGGCGTCCGCCGGCGGCGCGAACGCCGCCGCCTCGTCGAGCGTTTCAATGAGAGAGACCGACCCTGCCGGCGCCTGGCCCATCGTGCCGATGACTTCAGGATGCCCGCGATGGCCGACAAGGATGATGTGGCGGCCGAGGCCTAAATGACGGCGCACCTCGTTATGGACTTTGGTGACGAGCGGACAGGTCGCGTCGATGGTCAGGAGATTGCGCGCGTCCGCTTCGTCGAACGCGGCCTTCGGCGCGCCATGCGCTGAGAAGATGACGGGGCGCCCCGCCGGCACGTCTTCAAGCGTTTCGACGAAGACGGCGCCCATCGCTTCAAGCCGGCGCACCACATGGCGGTTGTGAACGATTTCGTGGCGCACGAAAATCGGGGCGCCGAAGCGGCCGAGCGCCTCCTCCACCGCCCGCACGGCGCGCTCGACGCCGGCGCAGAAGCCGCGCGGGGAGGCGAGGCGGACGACTAGATCTCGTTTGGGCGACTGAGGACGGCCGGCTTCGTCAGGCATGCAATGGTCTCTCTCCCCCTGATACGCGCGAACCCCTTCGATGGTTGACGCCGCCGTTGCGAACCAGGGCGCCAACGGCTACGAGAACCAACACCTCAATCAGGGCTCCGTCGCGGCGAAAAGCGGGCGGCGTCCTGACATTCCGGTCGTTATAAGGGTTCTCGTTCATGAACAAAGGGTTAGCCGGCGCGCTTATCGCCGCAGCCGCGGCGGCGGCGGCCGCCGGCTGCGCTTCCAGCGGCAAGGAAGCCAGGCTCAAAAATCCGGCGCCCTGCCCGAACATCGTCGTCCTTCAGGATGCGGCGCGAATGGTCGAATTTGCGGGCGAACAGCGTCTCGAAGACGTCGCCTACACGGCCGAGATCGAAGCCGTTTCGCTCGCCTGCCGCTATGTCGGAGATAAGCCGATCGACGCCGAGGCGGAGATCTGGCTAGCCTTCGGCAGGGGCCCCAAGGCGACCGGGGACAGGCGTCAATACGCCTATTGGGTTGCAGTGACCCGCACCAACAGCGAAGTGATCGAGAAGCGCGAATTTCTCGTGCCCGTCGACTTCGGCGGCGACGATGCCGTCAAGCGCACCCGGCAGAAGATCGACAAGATCGTCATTCCGCGCAAAGGCGAGCAGACATCGGGCACGAATTTCGAGATCGTCGTCGGCCTCGTCGTCACGCCGCAGCAAGCCACTTTCAATCGCTCCGGTGCGAGCCTGAAGTTTCCCGAACTCTAGATGCTGCTGACGGCCGAACTGACCGCCCTCGCGAGCGCCGCTTTCGTCGCCGAGGGGTTTGACGGCGCGTTCGGCGCCGTGCGCGTGTCGGACCGACCGGACCTTGCGCAGTTCCAATGCAACGGCGCGCTCGGCGCGGCGAAAAGCGCGGGGCGCAATCCGCGTGAGCTTGGCGAGAAGATCGCCGCGCGCCTCAAGGCCGATCCGCTGTTCGCCAGCGTGACCGTCGCCGGGCCCGGCTTCGTCAATATGACGTTGACGGATGAAGCGCTCTCGGCCCGCGTCAACGCCGGCGTCCCCGGATGGCGGGCCGCCGCGCCGGAGACGATCATCCTCGACTATGGCGGGCCCAATATCGCCAAGCCGCTGCATGTCGGGCATCTGCGTTCGGCGATCATCGGCGAATGCCTGAAGCGGCTTTTCCGCGCGAGCGGCCATACCGTCATCGGCGACATTCACATGGGCGACTGGGGCCTGCCGATGGGGCAGCTCATCACCGAAGTGAAACGCGAGCGCTCCGAGCTTCCCTATTTCGACGCCGGGTTCACCGGTCCGTACCCGGAGCAGTCGCCGGTGAGCCTCGACGATCTCGAACGGCTCTATCCGCAGGCCTCCGCCGCCTGCAAGGCCGATCCCGCGCGCGCCGCCGAAGCGCGGCAGGCGACCGCCGAATTGCAGGCCGGGCGCCCCGGCTATCGCGCGCTGTGGGCGCAGTTTCTGGCGATCTCGCGCGCCGCGATCGAGCGCGAATATGAAGAGCTCGGCGTCACCTTCGACTGGTGGAAGGGCGAGGCCGACGCCGATCCGCTGATCGCGCCGATGATAGAAAAACTGCGCCAGGACGGCCTGACCGAAATCGACGAGGGCGCGGAGATCATGCGCCTCGCTCGGCCGGGCGATAAGAAGGACCTGCCGCCGCTCATCCTCTACAAGTCGGACGGCGCGGTGATGTACGGAACGACCGATCTTGCGACGATCCTCGACCGGCGCGAGACGGCGCATCCCGATCGCATTCTCTATGTCGTCGACGGGCGCCAGCGCGACCATTTCGAACAGGTGTTCCGCGCCGCCGACAAGGCCGGCATCTTTCCGGAGGACCGGCTCGAACATCTCTGGTTCGGCACCATGAACGGCAAGGACGGCAAGCCGTTCAAGACGCGGGCGGGCGGGGTTCTGAAGCTGCGCGATCTCATCGGCCAGGTGCAGACGGCGGCGTTCCAGCGCATGATCGAGAACGACATCGTGAAGGGTCTGACGGAGAGCGAGGCCGAAGACGTCAAGCGCAAGGTCGGCGTCGCAGCGCTGAAATTCGCCGATCTCTCGAACCCGCGCACCTCCGATTACATCTTCGACCTCGACCGCTTCACGTCGTTTGAGGGCAAGACAGGTCCTTATCTTCTCTACGCAAGCGTCCGGGCGCGGTCGATCCTGCGCAAGGCGGCGGAAGCAGGGGTCGGCGGCGCGGGGGCCATCGCCGTGGGCGAGCCGGAGGAACGCGCGCTCGCCCTTATGCTCCTGCAATTCGGCGAGGCAGTGAAAGACGCCTGCGACCGCCGGTTGCCGCATTTCCTGTGCGACCACGCATTCCGGCTGGCGCAGAGCTTTTCATCCTTCTACGCCGCCTGCCGGATCGTCGACGAAGCCGACGCCCGCGTCCGCGCGTCGCGCCTCGGTCTCGTCGCGGCCTTCGCGCGACAGCTCGACGCCATGCTCGACATCCTCGGCATGCCGGCGCCGGAGCGGATGTAACTGTCGACTTTTCCACAGATTCCTGTGGAGATTTTCCAGGACCGCCGGTCGCCGCCCACTACTGTTGCTGCATTGCGACGACGGCGGACTGATTCTCGAAAGCTTCTATTGTGTCACCCAGTTGTCATTGTCTCTGACTAGGGGTGCCCGGCCGTCGAGCTGCCTCGGGGATGTTCGGGCGGCGTTCATTCACCGGGTTTGGGGTCATCCATGAAACTAGCCAAAATTCTCGCCGCGAGCGTCGCCATGTCCGCGCTCACGGCCGCGACCGTTACGCCGACCGTCGTTCTCGCTCAGGAAATCACCTCGCAAATTCGCGGCACCGTCGTCGGGCCGTCGGGCGAAACCGTCGCAGGGGCGACTGTCACGGTCACCGACACGCGTACCGGCGCTGTTCGCCGCGCCACCACGAATAACAACGGCTCCTTCACGATCGGCAGCCTTGTTCCCGGCGGCCCCTACACCGTCAGCGTGGCGAGCGACCAGTTCCGCGGCGGCGCCGTTTCGGGCGTGTTCACGCAGCTCGGTTCGACCGCCGAAGTGACCGTCGCTCTTGAGGCGCGCGGCGCCGGCTCTGACGATGAAATCGTCGTCACGGCCACCCGGACAAACCTCGCCCAAGTCGCGATCGGCCCGAGCTCGGCGTTCGACCAGTCGACGCTTGAAAGCTTCCCCTCGATCCAGCGCGACGTGCGCGACATCATCCGCTTCGACCCGCGCGTTTCGATCGACCTCGCCAATGAAGTGCCGCGCGTGTCCTGCCTCGGCGGCAACGATCGTTCGAACACCTTCACCGTCGACGGCGTCATTCGCGCCGACGTGTTCGGCCTGAACGGCACCCCGTTCGCCTCGCGCAACACGCTCGTCATTCCGTTCGACGCGATCTCGCAGACGACCATCGAATTCGCGCCTTACGACGTTCAGTACGGCCAGTTCACGGGCTGCAACATCAACGTCGTGACGAAGTCAGGCACCAACGAATTCCACGGCGCGGCTTTCTTCAACTACGCCGGCTCGGGGCTGCAGGGCGACTCGATCGAGGGCAATCAGTTCGAGGTGGCGGCATTCGACGACTTCAACTGGGGCGCTTCGATCGGCGGACCGATCATCAAGGACAAGCTGTTCTTCTTCGCGGCCTACGAAGAAACCGACGACGCCGACCTGCAGGACGACGGCCCGATCGGCGGCGGCTTCCCGAACGAAGGCGCGGAGAATGAGCCGAACCTCGCCACGGTGCAGGCGGTCCAGAGCATTCTTGAAAACGTCTATGGCATCGACACCGGCGGAATCGCCCGCACGATCCCGCAGTCGAGCCGCCGCATCCTCGGTCGTATCGATTATTTCATCACCGACAATCACCGTCTCGAATTCACCTATGACCGCCTGCGCGAGGAAAATGTCGAGCCGGACGATTTCGGCTTTGACCCCCTCGGCTTCACCTTCGCCAACTCGTTTGAATCGGAAGGCACCAAGTCAGAGACCTATTCGGCGCGCCTGTTCTCGCAGTGGTCGGAGAATTTCACGACCGAAATTCGCGCCTCACGCGCGGATGTGCAGGACATTCAGGGGCCGGTCGGCGGCGGCGAAGCGCAGTCGGCGAACCCGATCCCGCGTATCATTGTCGGCACCGGCACCTTCAACGGCCAGCCGACGACTGTCGGCGCCGGGCCCGGCCAGTTCCGCTCGGCGAACGAGCTGGACACCCAGGTCGATCAACTTCGCCTGGAGGGCAATTATCTCACCGGGTCGCACTCGATCACGGTCGGATACGAATTGAACCAGCTCGACGTGTTCAACCTGTTCGTGTCAAACGCCACCGGCACGCTGTTCTTCAATTCGGTCACGGATCTGCAGAACGGATTGCTGTCGGGCGGCACGGCGCAGTTCCCGACCGTGGGGCAGGTCAACACCGTAGGTTCCGGCAACACGTCGGCAATCGGCGCCAACGGGAATTTCGTGTTCTCTGGCGACATCAATGACGGTGCGGCCTCATTCTCCCGGTCGATCCACGCCATCTATCTTCAGGATGAGTGGCAGCCGACTGATAATCTCAGCATCGTCGCCGGCCTTCGTTACGAGTTCTATTCAGGCAACGACTCGCCGCTTGGGAACGAGAATTTCTTCGCCCGTTACGGCTTCCGCAATGACACCGATTTTGCGGGTCTAAATGCGGCGCTGCCGCGTCTTGGCCTCACCTATGACGCGCCGATCGACCTCGCCGGTTCATGGCAGTTCCGCGCCGGCTCGGGCATCTTCACCGGCGGGGACCCGACCGTGTGGTTCTCGAACGCCTTCTCAAACTCGGGCAACCTCAACGGCACCGGCTTCCTCAACACGGCGTCTGGCTGCACGGCCGCCGATCGTCAGGTTCTCGTCGGAGGCGTCTTCACCGGCGTTCCGCAGTGCGTCATCACCGCCGGCCAAACCGAGGCGGCGCGCAGCCTTGCGGATACGCAGTCGACCGATCCCAATCTCAAGCTCGCCTCGATCATCCGGTCGAATATCGGCGCCACCTGGAACACCGATTTCGGTCGTTTTGCCGGCGGGTTCTTCGACGGCTGGCGCGTCGATCTCGATTACATCCACACGCAGTTCCGCAATCCCTATACCTTCGTCGACCTTTCGCAAACGATCGACATCCGCAATTTCGGCGGCGTGGCGGCGGACGGTCGTCCTGTCCTTCGCGCGATTGATCCGACCGTTGCGGGCTGCGATGCGGAGATTGTCGGCACCGGCGGCAACAATCCGCAATACACGAACGTCACTGCACCGTGCTTCTCCACCGGCCGCGACGACGAAATCCAGCTGACCAATTCGGACGGCTTCACGTCGCAAGCCGCG
>CAZGXT010000105.1:0-10228 GCA_964529675.1 uncultured Caulobacterales bacterium | reverse complement strand
GGCGAAACGCGGACCCCATCGGGGCGATTTCGGCCGTTGAGCGGCGTTGCTGCATAGGGAAAGGCGGTGTTGAAGGTGATATCGTTCGCACTGACTCTGTCGATGTCGACGCCTGAAAAGTCGGTTCCGAGAGGCCCTGCGGCGCCGAGCGCTATCACTGCAATATCAACGACGTCATCTCCAAAGCGGCGCCCATTCGGCCAGCCGCCCGGAATGAAGCCGCCATTTCCGAAGGGGTCCTGGACCTGACTCTTCAGGACGTCGCCGCCGAACACGGAGAGACGGTTGAAGCCGTCCTGCCCGGAAAGGCGCGCCGGCCCGGTTGTCAAATCGACCCGGATAAGGTCCGGCGTAAAAATTGTCCGCAGATCGATGATCGGACGCACGCCGAGCACGCGAGAAAGTTCAGGATTATCGACGGAAGCAACGAAAGCGACGTCCTCAGCGGGCGTGGTTTGATTGTATCTGTCCTTGTCGCGGATGGGCAGCAGGGCTTCCGCAAACAGAGGGTTTCCTTGACGTCCAACCTGATCGAAAATCGCGGATGTACCGGCGCCCGCAGGAGCGTTCCAACGCCGTCCGCCATTACTGCGCGCCCGACTTGTCGTCGCATAGACGCCAGCGAGTTTCGGACTCGCCGCCCCGCGTGCAGCAAGTTCAGTGAGCGGGATGCTGAAAACGATCGTGTGCACATTCATGCCGCCCTGACTGTCGAACGGTTTCGTCGGGGTTCTTCCGGACAAGCCGAAGGAGAAGTCGAGGTCGAAAATTGATTGAATGTCGGCGTAAAAGCCGTCGTCACGCTGCCCGGCGAAAGAAAGATAACCATTACGCAATCGGGCGACGGCGCTGCGGGTATAGGGGTCGAGATCGTCGATAACGGCAACGCCGCCCTTGGCGGGGCGATCCCCGTCGTTCGACTGATTATAGAACGGCGTGACGAGACCCTGATTGTTCGGTGGCACTATCAGCCCGTCGCGCTGTCCGTTGCCGATGAGCGTGGTGCGTCCGGACCGATGGTCATGGCGACGAATGGCGTAGGTTTGGCGCCGGTTCTGATTGGCGGAGAATTGCCCAGGCGCGGGCGGCGCAAGCACGCCGAGAAAAGACTGAAGGATCGTACGTCGATCAGCGAAGCTGGTATTGAATTCGAAGTCAAATGTCAGTGCGGGCGTTCCGCGGGCGACGCCGTCGTCTAACGCTACATGAATGGAATAGCGCACATCGTCGTCGAATTGAAAAGCATTGGGACCGATGCCGGGTTCCTCGAAAGGATACACGGCGAGTGCGGTTGTGAGGAATTCGCGCCCGCTTTGATCGCGGGTGATGAAGGCGTAAACATCGGTGGTGTTGGCGGCGTCATCGAGCGTGATCGCCGGCGCGTCCATATGGCTCGAAGCCGCCGCGGGCGCGACGGCAGCTGAAAGCGCGGCGATTGCAAACGCCGCCGCGCGAAGAGGAGTGTTCATTGGGCACCTCAGCTTGGTCCTGAGACGACGCAGGCCGCTCGCCGACGCGCCCCCGGGACGATTGACTAAAGGAGAACGACAGATCTTCGCTCGCGGACGCGCCGACCACCCCTTCGCGAGGGCTTTTTTGTCGTCGCTGCGCCCAACGCCGCGGGGCCGCCAGCGGATGCAGTTTCGAGACGAAATAAAGCAGTTGCATGAAGCGCAAGTTTAGGGTGTTTGAATTCAGCGCAATAAGGGCAGACGAAATGACGGCTGCGGGCCGTGATAGCTTGGAGATCGACACTCTGCTGTCACGGATCGCGCTCGCCGACCGGGCGGCGTTCGACGCGCTTTACGAAAGAACAGCCCCGCGCCTGTTTAGCGTCGCCATTCGCATTTTGGGGGATCGGGCCGACGCGGAAGACGTTGTGCAGGAAGCCTTTGTAAAGGTTTGGCGGCGCGCGACGCTTTATGCCTCCACAACCGACGGCGCGCCGATTCAATGGCTGATCAGCATTGTGAGGAATACGGCGATTGACTGGCGCCGACGCCGGAAAGTTGCGGTGTCTGACACGATCGTCGAGATCGCTGACGAGTCTCCAACGCCCGAGGCGGCCGCAGCTCTCCGCGGAGAAGCACGTCAGCTGATCGAATGTCTAGCAACGCTTGATCCGGATAAAGCAAGACTTGTGCGGCAAGCATATTTCGGAGGCATGAGCTATTCTGAGCTCAGCGTAGCGGAAAGCACGCCCCTTGGAACCATGAAGAGCTGGATGCGGCGAAGCCTCGCGCGCTTGCGCGAATGCATGGAGAAGCCGCCGAGCGCCGCGCCGGGAGGAGGCTTATGAGCGGGCGCGATATCGCAGATACGCCGCCCGACGACTCAATCCTTGCCGCTGAATACTCGCTGGGGCTTATAGATGAGGCCGAGCGGCTCGTTACTGAACGGCGGATGCGCCATGACCGCGCGTTCGCGGAACTCGTGCATCTTTGGGATCTTCGCTTCGCCGCACTGTTCGGGATGGCGATCGAAGCCGCGCCGCCTGATGCCCTGAAGGCGCGCATTGATCGCGCCCTGTTCGGCGCTTCGCCGAAAGCGGCTGCAATCAAAAGGTCTATCTTTGACAGCCTAGTTTTCTGGCGTTGGGCGAGCATCGGATTGGCCATGCTCTCGGCGGTATTGATAGCGGTAGCGCTGAGGCCCGCTGCGCCCCACGTCGCCGGCCCGCAGCGCCTCATCGCAGCGCTGGCGCCTACCGACGCCGCAACGCTGGCATTCGTCAGCATCGACGTTACGGGCCAACGTCTTAACGTCAGCGGCCTCAATGTCGATCCAGGTGTCGGCGACGCTGAGCTTTGGGCCATTCCACCAGGGCGCCCACCGCGATCGCTAGGACTTCTGGATCGCGGACCGGCTGTCGCAAAGTCCCTCAACCCGGACCTCATGGCGCTTCTTGCAGAGGGCGTAACCTTGGCGATCAGCCTTGAACCGAAAGGCGGATCGCCGACTGGCGCCCCAACAGGTCCTGTTGTCGCGATCGGGCCTTTGAAGCGCTTTTGAACATCCGTGTCGGTAAGGAGAGCGAGACGTGCGACCATTCATCAGCGCCGCCCTTATTCTCGGGACCACCACCGCCGAGGCGCATGATTTCTGGCTGACTCCCGACAGATTCATTGTTCGGCCTGGAGAGCCGGTCTCGATCAGCTTTATTGTCGGTCATGCTGGCGATGCGGAACCTTGGAACCTTCGCCAAGAGCGGGTGGTCGAGCTAAAAATTTGCAAGGCGGGCTCGTGCATCCCGGTTTCTGATATTGCACCGAATACGCCGGAAGGGCCCGGCCGCGCGCGCGTGTCGGTGAACGAGGCGGGAACCGCAATCATCGCATTTGAGAGCCGACACTCCTTCAGCGAACTCGACGGCGACAGGTTCAATGAATACGCCGAAAAAGAGGGTTTGAGGGCGATTCTGGCGGACCGCGCAGCGCGCTTTTCCGAAAGCGATCCCGGTCGCGAACTTTACAGCCGCCGTGCAAAGACGCTGATACGGGTCGAGGGTGGCGGCTCAGACGACGCTATTCGCGCTGTCGGACATACGCTCGAAATCGTGCCGCTCGAAGATCTGTCGCGCATTGATCCCGGCGACAAGTTTTCTGTTCGCGTTCTTTTCAACGGCGCGCCGCTAGAAGGCGCGACAATTGATCTCGACAATCTCGGCGACCAGCTTGGCACGGTGCAGTCGGCAGTCACAAACGCCGACGGCGACGCTGCTTTCGCGGCGGGGGAGCCGGGGCCATGGAAGCTGATGAGCGTTTGGGGCGTGCCGCTGAAGGACAGAAGCCGCGCAGATTACGAAACTTTCTTTGCGAGCCTCACATTCAGTTACTGATTTATTGGCCGCGCCGCGCATCCGCCGCTCTCGCCGCGGCGTTGATTGATTGATCGGAAATCAAAACCAAACTTTGGGGATCACCATGACGCGCCATGAGATTCGCCGACGTCTCGCCGGTTCAGCTCTTCTGTCGCTTGCGGCCGCCGCGCCTGGACAGGCCGCCACCCTTACCGGCTTTACCCTGGCCGGCGGCGGCTCGACGCTGATCCGTTTCGATCCTGCCGATCCGGGCTCGACAAACGCCGTCATCTTGTTCGGCGCTGGCGCGCCGAACCTGTCCGCAATCGACGTAAGGCCGGCGACCGGCGACCTGATCGGATATGACGCACAACTTGAGGCCTACTTTATCGTCAATCCGAAAAATGGCCGACTGACCCGCATAGACAACGGCTCGGTGAGCCCATCCAGCGGTTCGTCCGTCGATATCGACTGGAACCCGACAATCGACCGCCAGCGTACTGTCAGTTCCGCTGGCGAAAACATAGTATTCAACCCGGTGACAGGAGGCGCCGTTCGCGCAGTCGACCTGTTCTATGTTGCGGGCGACCCGAATGCGAGCGCAGACCCCTTTGTCGTCGGCAACGCCTATACGAACAGCTTCGCCGCGAATTTCGGCGGCACGACCATTCAGTATGTGCTTGACGCGCGCACCAACGCCTTGGCGACGCTCGCCAATAATCTCGGAGAATTGCGGACGGTCGCAAGCCTGACGATTGACGGCGCACCCTTCACGCTTGGTGAGAACGCCGGCTTTGACATCGTGTTCGACCAAGCGACTGGGATGAATGTCGCCTATGTGCTCGCGAGCATCGATGGGCTCGCCGATCTTTTCACGCTCGACCTTGCAACCGGCGTCTTGTCTTCGGCGCCCGGAACCTTCGATGTCGGCCTCGGCCGTCTCAGCGGACTTGCATTCGGAATTGTGGACGAAATCCCATTGCCGGCAGCGGCGCCGCTCTTTCTCGGCGGCCTCGCTGCTGCGGGGCTTTGGCTTAGAAACCGCAAGCGCCAATTCGTCAACAAATAGGGGCGATCAAACAGAATCTGACTTTTTCCTCGTCAGCACAGGCCGCCGCATACCGTCGCCCGAATGGTCATCAGGGGCAGAGGCGGTCAGCGCGCTTGCGCAGGCGTTCTCAAAAGTCCTCTTTGGGCGGCCGCTCCGCCGAACGCCGGGGCGCGCGAGAGGGCCGGAGGCTTTCGGCGGAGCGGCTGCCCATCGCTCTTTCCCCTGAGGCGGCGCGGGTTATCATGGCCGCAATCAAGGGAGCCTGACATGGATTTCGCTTATTCCGCCCGTTGCAAGGATTATCTCGCCCGCGTTTCCGCCTTCATGGAGAAGCATGTCTACGAGGGCGACGAGATCTATGAGCGCCAGCATCAGGCTTTCGGTCCCGGCGACGGGCGCTGGAAAGTGCCGCCGATCATTGAGGAGCTGAAAGCGAAGGCTAAGGCCGAGGGACTGTGGAACATGTTCCACACCGACCCGAAGTTCGGCCCCGGGCTTTCGAACGCCGACTACGCGCCGGTCGCTGAATTGACAGGACGCTGTCACATCGCGCCCGAAGTCTTCAACTGCGCCGCGCCCGACACGGGCAATATGGAAGTGCTGATGAAATACGGCACGCCGGCGCAACAGCAAGAATGGCTGACGCCTCTGCTTGAAGGGAAAATCCGTTCAGCGTTTCTGATGACGGAGCCGCAAGTCGCCTCCTCCGACGCGACAAACATTGAGACCGATATTCGCCGTGACGGCGACGATTATGTCATCAACGGGCGGAAGTGGTGGTCGAGCGGCGCCGGCGATCCACGCTGTAAGATCTTCATTGTGATGGGAAAGTCCGACAAGAACGCTGAAAGGCACCTTCAGCAGTCGATGATTCTTGTCCCGGCGAACGCCAAGGGCGTCAGGATTCTGCGCCATCTTCCGGTCTTCGGTTACGACGACGCGCCGCACGGCCACATGGAGGTGGCGCTGGAAAGCGTCCGCGTGCCGAAGGAGAATCTGCTGCTCGGCGAGGGGCGCGGCTTTGAGATTGCACAAGGCCGCCTCGGCCCGGGGCGCATTCATCACTGCATGCGTACCATCGGGGCGGCGGAAGTCGCGCTGGAAAAGCTCGTAAAGCGTATCCTCACGCGCGAGGCATTCGGCAAACCGATCTACAAACACTCGATCTGGGAGCAGCGCGTCGCCGAAGCGCGGATTGATATTGAGATGTCGCGCCTTCTAACGCTGAAGGCCGCCTGGATGATGGACACCGTCGGCAACAAGGCGGCGCAGGCGGAAATCGCGATGATCAAAGTCGCCGCGCCGCGCATGGCGCTGCGTATCATTGACGACGCCATTCAGGCGCATGGCGGCGCAGGGGTTACGACGGATTTCGGCCTCGCCCGGGCTTACGCCTCGCTCCGCACGCTCCGGCTCGCCGACGGTCCGGATGAAGTGCATTGCCGCTCCATCGCACGGATGGAATTCAAGAAGCACTCAAACGCGGCGTAAACTATGGAAGCCGGCGTTTTGACACCCGCCCTCGCCCTCGTCTGCTGGACGCTCCTCGTCTGGGCCTGGATGTATGCAACGCGCATCCCGGCGATGCAGAAGGCGAAGATCGACCCGCAATCGGCGATTCATCCCGGCTCGCTGTCGGTGCTGCCGACCTCGGCGCGCGTCGTCGCCGACAATTACAACCACCTGCATGAGCAACCGACGATCTTTTACGCGCTGGTGTTCTACACCCACCTCGCCGGCGCAGACGATGCAATCAACGTGATGCTCGCATGGACCTATGTCGCCTTGCGCATCGCGCATTCCTTCGCGCAGATCGTCCTGAGGGTCGTCGCTGTCAGATTTGCGCTGTTTGCCTTCGGCACGATCGCCCTGATTGCGCTTGCAGTCAGAAACGTCATGGCGCTCTGAGGGCGCCGCAACATGTTATCGTCGAATGGACGCTGATTGCGACTGCGTCCGATTGGAGCCCCGGCGGCCTATTGCATGATGGCGACATTGCTTTTGGATTTTTCGATAGACGGCGTCCTCCCCGAGGAGGGCGCACCGGCGCGCGACCGGGTTATCTCCGGAAGCCCGCGCTTTCGGAGTTGGGAAATCGACGCGCAACCTGGCGGTCTTCATGCCGGCGTCTGGGAGGGAACCCCCGGCATTTGGCGCGTTTCCTACACCGAATGGGAATATTGCCGGATCCTATCCGGAGTTTCGATTGTGACGGACGCCGACGCAGCACCGCGGCGCCTCGTTGCCGGCGACAGCATCATCATCCGGCCTGGATTCGAGGGAACCTGGGAAGTCGTTGAGACGACGCGCAAGTTGTATGTGGTTCGACTTTGACATGCTGCGATGCACCCATCGCATCGACACAATGCGAACAAGACTACTTTCCGGGCGCGACCGGCGCACCTATATTGACCGGCAACGCGACGCCCCACGAAAGGGCGCGCGGGCCCCGGGAGAAACGCCATGTCTCAGTCACTGAGGTCGCCGTCCGGAATCGCCATCCGCGCTGTCGCCGCCGCCTCGCTGTTCGCTTCAAGGCCAAAGACCGGCGAAGACGACAAATCGGCGGACGCAAAGGCCAAGGAGAAAGCGAACGCCAAGCAGCTGAAAACGCGCGCCGGACTGAAACCGCTTCCCAAGCGCTAGTCCGCCAATTCATTCGCCGATGATCGCGCGCACCGTCGTCCGCGCCGCACGCCGCGTTCCGAACATGTCGAACCTGCCGCTCGTTTTCAGCGCCGACGCCTGCTCGGCGAGCAGCGCATAAGCCTCCGACGACAACGCCGATCCCAGGGAGAGGCGCGCCACGCCCGCGGCGGCGAAATCCTCAACCGAATGACGGGCGAGCGGGCCGTGGATGAGCACGCTCACCGGCCGCGACACCGAAGAGCAGACCGTTTTCACCGCGTCAAGGTCAGGCAGCCCCGGCGCAAACAGCACGTCGGCGCCCGCCGCTTCGTAGGCTTGCAGACGGCCGATAACGTCCGCTAGCTGAGCATCGGGGTATAGAAAGGCTTCCGCGCGCGCTGTGAGGATGAAGCCCTGCGGGGCGTTGCGCGCCGCTTCCACCGCCGCCTCCACGCGCGCGACGGCGAGGGACTTCTCGACTATCGGCCGCAAGGCGTCGCCAGTTGAGTCTTCTATCGAGCCGCCGCAAAGGCCCGTCAGCGCCGCGCGCTCGATCGTTTCGGCGCAATCCTCTGGAACCGGACCGAATCCGTTTTCGAGATCGGCGGACACCGGAACCTTGACCGCCGCGCAAGTCTCGGCCGCATGCAAGATCGCTTCTTCGCGGGTGACGCCGTAATCCGCACGGCCCTTGGAGAGCGCAAAGCCGGCGCTGGTCGTTGCGAGCGCTTCATAGCCGAGGCCTTCGAGGATGCGCGCCGAACCGGCGTCCCAGAAATTCGGCATGAGGAACGCCGCCCCTTTCTTGTGCATCGCTCGGAAGCGATCGACTTTGTCTTTGGAGGCGGGCGTTCCGGTCATGACTGGTTCTCCTGAGCTCGATCCACACTATTCGAGAATTGAGATCGCGCCGCCCGAAACTTGCGGATGAGCGCATGCGCAGCTGCATTGAACAGTCGACGGTTTTCCGCGCAAGATGGGAGCTAAGCGAATTGGGGGTTTCAGACATGCGTGCTCGTCAAATCATCGTCGGCGCAGCCCTAGCCGCGCTCGCCATCTCGACCGCGGCGGCGGAACAAATCGCGCTCGTCGGCGGTCGCCTTATTGACGGTTACGGCCATCGTCCGATCGCTGACAGCGTCATTCTTATCGACGGCGACACGATTGTGAAAGTCGGAAGCGTCGACACCCTGACGCCGCCCGACGGCTACAGGGTCATTTCAACCGAAGGCATGGACGTCCTGCCGGGCCTTTGGGAAAATCACGCCCACCTTCAATTGACGGGGCACGCCGACTATCCGCACTGGCAACAGACCTACAAGGACCGCTTCGGGTCGGAGATCATGCCGGCGAGCGCGGCGCAGCTCTTGCTCGCCGGGGTCACGTCGGCGCGCGATCTCGGCGCGCCGCTCGCCGAATCGCAATCACTCCTTTCACGGATTAAATCGGGCGAAATCCCGGGGCCCCGCCTTTATATGTCCGGACCCTTCCTGCAAGCGGCGGTCGAACCATGGGAGAGCAACTACCGCTGGACGGTGACGTCCGCGGAAGACGGGCGCCGCCGCGTCCGCCGGCTCCACGGCGCAGGCATGACGATCGTCAAACTGATCGACCAGGACGACATGCCGAAGCCCGTCGCGCGCGCGATCGTCGAGGAAGCGCATCGCCTCGGCATGAAGGTCGTCGCCCATTCCCACAAACCGAACGAAATTCGCGTCGGACTTGAGATCGGCGTCGACAATTTTGAGCACACCGGCCTCACCGCCGCGCCTGAGTATCCCGAAGACATCATGCGCCTCTTAAAGGAGCGAACTGCGCTCGGCCGCACCGCAGGCGGGCCGCTCTTCTGGACGCCGACGGTCGAGGGCCTCTGGAAATGGGACCGCCTCATCGACAATCCGGAAACTCTCGATACGGATTGTTGGAAGCGCGGACTCAAACCCGATACGATCGCGGACATCGCGCAGTCGATCGCACGCCCGGGCGAGCTTTCCTATTCGCGTCTCAATTCGATCCGAAAGCCGACCCTCAAGCGAAAGATCGATCAGCTGCGCGAGGCGGGCGTCGTCATTCTTGTCGGCACGGACAGCGGCATACCGACGAAGTTCCATTGTCAATCGACGTGGAACGAGATGGACGTGCTGAGCCGCGTCATGGGGATGCCGGCGATGGAGGTCATTCGCGCCGCGACCTATTGGCCCGCCGTGATGATGGGCGTCGAAAAGGATTTCGGGGCCGTCGCCGCCGGCAAGAAGGCGGATATCATCGCCGTCAGAGGGGACGTGCTCGAATACATCAACGCGCTGCAGCGCGTCGATTTCGTCATGAAGGGCGGCGTCGTCTACAAGGAGGACGGCCGCGCCGTCGAAGCGCTGTTTCCAAATGCGCCCTAGGCGTCGAGCGTTTCAGCATGCGCTTCGCGGTTCAGCCGCTTCATCGCCTGCTGCAGCTTTTCGAAAGCGCGCGCTTCGATCTGGCGCACGCGCTCGCGGCTGACCCCGAATTCCTTGCTGAGATCTTCAAGCGTCGCCGGCTCGTCTTTCAGGCGCCGTTCCGCGATGATGTGCCGCTCACGTTCGTTGAGCGCCTCCATCGCGCGCTCGAGGAGCGACAGACGCAAGTCGAACTCGCCTTCCCGCGCGAGCTTCTGTTCGGCGTTGACGGCGTTTTCATCGACAAGCCAGTCCTGCCATTCGCCGCCGGCGTCTTCGCCATTGCCGAGCGGCGCGTTGAGCGAGGCCTCGCCGCCG
>CAZGXT010000104.1:0-10234 GCA_964529675.1 uncultured Caulobacterales bacterium | reverse complement strand
TGACAGATGGTGACCATAGGAGCGCAACCCCCAACCCCGCTCATCCCCGCGCCAGTGGGAATCCAGAGCCGCAGGGCTGCAAACTGAGAAGGAAAAGCTGTGTCAAAGAAGAAGGCACGAAGAGACGCCGAAGAAAACAACGGTTGGGAGGAGCTGAGAGATTCAGGATTGCTCGAAACGCCCGAAGGCGAGCGCTGGCACATGCTTGTGGTTGAGCACATCTTTCTGATCGACCGACCCCGGATCCTCGCCGAAAAGCGCCGCCGCGCGGGCGACATGTCGGCTTCCCTCGACGACTATGCCTGCTCATGCTTGACGCCTCGCAAGGAGCTGTCGCCTGTTTGCCTCGGCCTTAGGCCAGGCTGCCGGCTGGCGAACGGTCTCGGCGTTTCGCGGCCTATGACAGACGGGGCGCTGACCAAAGCGCTGAAGTTCAGCGAAGACATCCGCATCATTCTGGAGCGCGGCCTAGAGATGAACCTTCGCTATCTGAGAGCCGACCGGCGTGGTCGGGCGGCCCAGTTCAGCCAGCTGCGCCGGGCGGTCGCCGTCGCCAGACGCCGGGCCCAGCGGGCGATCGGGCCGCGGCTGCTATCGGCCCCCTTGACCCCTTGCGGTGAATAACCCACGACGACCCCCGATTTCTGGACCCGTCAAAACGACCTATGGCCTCACGCAAGCCCGCCCGAATCCAGCCCGCCTCCTTCTCCTGGAGCGTGGAAAACCTCGCCTGGTGCGAGGCGCAGATGAAAAAATACCCGGCGGGCCGGCAGGCCTCCTGCGTCATCCCGTTTCTCTGGCGCGGCCAGAAGCAGGATGGCTGGATCTCGATCCCGATGATGGAGGCGATCGCGCGCCAGCTCGATATGCCCTACATCCGCGTCTATGAGGTTGCGACCTTTTATTCGATGTTCAACCTCGCCCCGGTCGGGGAGCATTTCATCCAGGTCTGCGGCACGACGCCCTGCATGCTGCGCGGGGCGCGCGATCTCAACGCCGTGTGCGAACGGGTGATCGGCGAACAGAACCACGTGACGCCGGACGGAAAGCTTTCGTGGCTGGAAGTCGAATGCCTCGGCGCGTGCGTCAACGCGCCGATGGTGCAGGTTTCGACGAAAGACGGCGACCATTATTACGAAGACCTGACGCCGGAGATTTTCGAAGACCTGCTGACCAGACTGCGGCGCGGCGACAAGGTGAAAATCGGCACGGCCGACCCGCGACGGCATACGTCGAATCCGGAAGGCGAGCTGACGTCGCTGACCGATCCATCGCTCTATGACGGAAGCAGGGCGGCGCCGATCGCCCTGTTGCCGAACGCCAAGCCTGCGGCTTCGTGATGACAGCATCCGCCGCACTTTCCGCCGTCGCCCTGGGGCGCGACGCAGGCGCGAAACCGGGGTCCATCTTCAACGGTTCGTATAAGGTACAACTGGGACGGCTGGATTCCGGGTTCCGGCTTCGCCGGCCCCGGAGTGACGGAAGCGCGAAATGACGACCACTCTTCTTCAAGATAAAGACCGCATCTTCACCAACCTCTACGGCTTTCACTCGCCGGGGCTTGAGGCTGCGAAACAGCGCGGCTGCTGGAACGGCACGGCGGACATCATCCGTATGGGGCCGGACTGGATCATCCAGCAGATGAAGGATTCAGGGCTGCGCGGGCGCGGCGGCGCGGGATTTCCGACCGGGCTCAAATGGTCGTTCATGCCAAAGGAAGTGAAGGATCGCCCGCATTATCTCGTCGTCAACGCCGACGAGAGCGAGCCCGGCACCTGCAAGGATCGCGACATCATGCGTCACGATCCCCATCTTCTGATCGAAGGGTGTCTCGTCGCCTCTTTCGCGATGAAGGCGAAGGCCTGCTACATTTATCTCCGCGGCGAATATGTCGATGAGCGCAATGCGCTGCAGAAGGCGGTCGATGAAGCCTACGCGGCGGGCCTGATCGGCAACAACGCGTGCGGGACGGGCTTTGATTTCGACCTCTATATTCATCACGGCGCCGGCGCCTATATCTGCGGAGAAGAAACAGCGCTCCTTGAAAGCCTTGAAGGGAAGAAGGGCCAGCCGCGCCTCAAGCCGCCTTTTCCGGCGGGCGCGGGCCTTTACGGCTGCCCGACGACCGTCAACAACGTCGAATCGATCGCCGTCGCGCCGACGATCATCCGTCGCGGCTCGCAGTGGTTCAAGAAATTCGGGCGCGACAACAACGCCGGCACGAAAATTTTCTGCATCTCCGGCCATGTCAATCGACCCTGCAACGTCGAAGAGGCGATGTCGGTTCCGCTCCGTACACTGATCGATCGCCATTGCGGCGGCGTGCGCGGCGGCTGGGACAATCTGAAAGCGGTCATTCCGGGCGGCTCTTCCGTGCCGCTCATTCCAAAGTCGATCTGCGACGACGTGCTGATGGATTTCGACGCGCTTCGCGACGTGAAGTCAGGGCTCGGCACGGCCGCCGTCATAGTGATGGACAAGTCGACCGACGTCGTCCGCGCGATCGCTCGCATTTCCTATTTTTACAAGCACGAAAGCTGCGGGCAGTGCACGCCCTGCCGCGAAGGAACGGGATGGATGTGGCGCGTGCTTGAACGCATGGCGCGCGGCGATTCAACGACGGCGGAAATCGACAAGCTTCTCGATGTCGCAAGCCAGGTCGAAGGCCACACGATTTGCGCGCTCGGCGATGCGGCCGCCTGGCCGGTGCAGGGCCTTATCCGCCACTTCCGCGGCGAGATTGAAGAGCGCATCAACCGCTACCGCGCCGACCGGCCCTTCGTCGCCGCTGCTGCGGCGGCGGAATAGGTCGGGCGAAGACCTTTCGGAAACCCCCGCGCCGTCACGCTTTCTAGCGGCTTGAGGCGGCGATTCTGGGGAAAAGCGGGGTTAAAATGTGAAAAAACCCGCGTTTTTCGGGGTTTTTTGTCCGGCGGAACGCGAGAAACCCTTTGCAACCGCGCGAATCTGGTGATTGTGACGCCGGTTTTAGTTTCACCGCATCAAAAAGGAAAACCAACGATGCCTCCCGCCAAGAAAGCCGCTCCCGCCAAAAAGGCCCCCGTCAAAGCGGCGGCGCCCGCCGCCAAGAAGACGCCGTCGGTGCTGACGCTGAAGCACCTCGCGGCCGATCTCGCCGGCGCGCACGACATGCCGAAGAAAGCCGTCGAAGGCGTGCTCAACGATTTCGTCACGCTGATCGGCAAGAATCTCAAGAAGGGCGCCAAGCTCCGCATCACCGGTCTCGGCATCCTGCAAGTCCGTCACCGCCCGGCGCGCATGGGCCGTAACCCGGCGACCGGCGAAGCGATCAAGATCAAGGCTTCGAAAAAGATCGCGTTCCGCCCCGCGAAGGATCTCAAAGAGTCGATCTGACGGCGGCTCTTCTGCTATCAGCGCCGCTGGAGCAAAGCTCCGGCGGCGTTTTGCATTTTGGGCGTCTCATGAAGCACTTTCTTCTGTTTTACGAAGCCGACGGCGACTACGCCGAGCGACGCAAACCGTTTCGCGCGGCCCATCTGGAGCACGCACGCGCGGCGAAGGATCGCGGCGAGCTGGTGCTGGCCGGCGGCCTCGCGGAACCGGTCGACGGCTCCGTGCTGCTGTTCAAGGGAGAGACCGACGCCGCCGCGCGCCATTTCGCCGAGACTGATCCCTATATCGTCAACGGCGTCGTTCAGCGTTGGCGCGTGCGCGAATGGACCACGGTGGTGGGCGACCTCGCGCTGACTGAGGTGAAGCTTTGACGGCGACGATCAGACGGGCGCGCGCTGACGAAGCCGAAGCGCTCGCCGCGCTGGGCGCCGCGACGTTCACGGCGACCTTCGGACATTTGTATTCGCGGTCGAACCTCGAGAAGTTTCTCGCGAAAAATCACTCGCCCGCCGCCTATCGCGACGTGCTCGCCGATGCGCGCTCGGCGGTCTGGATCGCGGAGAACGCGGGAGAGCGGACAGGGTACGCTGTAGCCGGCCCGTGCACGCTCCCAGTGCCCGACATGCCGCCGGACTGCGGCGAACTGGCGAGACTCTATCTCGTGAAGGAAGCGCAAGGAACAGGGCTTGGCCGCAGGCTTCTCGACGTCGCGCTCGAATTTCTGCGCGATCGGTATCGCTGCATTTATTTAAGCGTTTATCGCGACAATGTTATCGCTCAGCGTCTGTACGAGCGCGCGGGGTTCAATAAGGTGTTCGAGTACAAATACATGGTTGGTGATCACGCTGATCCCGAATTCATAATGGAGCTGTCCCGACCCTGAGGAGCGCTCGAGGTAATGTCGGATCGCCTTCTGATTTGCATCGGAACTCAGAAGGCGGGAACGACATGGTTGTCGGATTACCTGCGGGGAAGGCCTGACGTTCATGCGCCTCTGGTGAAGGAGGTGCACTATTTCGACGCCCGATTCCTTCCCAAATGGTGTGCGAAATACGAAGAAGAAATGCTCGCTGACTTCAAGCGAGAGGTCGCCGGCCTAACGATCTCAAGCTGCGGAGCTTCCGCCCTGCAGCAAAAACTCGCTGCGATGCTCCTGCGCTTCCGCATGATAAACGACCCCCGTGAGTACATGCGGTTCATGACTTGGGGGCGTCGGGGAGCAAACCTCATCTTCGAGGCGACGCCCGATTATGCGATGCTTGACCGCAAAGCATACTCCGCGATGGCGTCGATGGCGCCCGATGTCCGGCTCTTGTTTCTCATCCGCAATCCCGCTGACAGGTTTTGGTCGGCGCTGCGTTTCAACAAGACTCATCGGCCGGATTTCGATATCGACGCGATGTTTCACAAGCTGATTGATCGAGAAGATTTCAGGCTGCTCGCCGATTATGGTCGTACGATCGCGGAAGCGAAGGTCGCATTGGGGCCAGACCGATTGCATGTAGAGTTTTTCGAACGATTGTTCACCGTCGAAGCGATCAGGAAGATTTGCGAGTTCGCCGGGCTCGACTTTGCTGCGCCGGATTTCGCCAAGCGCTCGAACGCGTCGATATCCGCAGCGATGCCGCCAGACCTGAGGCTAAAAGCCATCAAGTCCTATGAGCGATCTTATCGTGAGGTGGCTGAACTCTTTCCTGAACAGCTTCCGGAGAATTGGCGTTCAGATCTTGGCCTTCTGCCAGAACCAAGCCGGCCCAATCCCCTAGAAGTCCCGCGGGGCGATTTTTTGAAGCCTGTTCCGGACGTCGCCGGCAGAGCGGACCTGCCCGGACGCAAAATCGAAAAGCGCTTCTGAGCCGTCTTTGAGGCGCCGAAATTCAGCGAGGCGTCCCCTCGCAGCGCCGGCATTGGTTTCGATCGCCGTCTCGAATACATCGTCACCCGGCAATATGATCGCCGTCGGGGAAACCCAGACTATTTCACCCAGCTTGAATCGAGGCCACGCGCCTGCGTCGGGCGCGCGAAATCCAAAGACTTCTACGATCCCGCGGAACGGCGTCGGAGCAAGCATCTGTTGCTCAGGGGAGGCGGCAAGATCGACAGCCCAATCGCCGCCGTCGACTGCTCTGGCCGGGTAGATCGGCGAAAGAGTCGGCGCGGGCGTCACGTCAGGCGCAAAGGGCTCCTCAAATCCGCCGCCGCGAAAATTGCGGAAGTACTCCTGAAGCCGGTCGAATTCCTCATCGGATATCCGTCGCTCGGATCGAAGCAGCCGGCTGACCGCCGAAGCGTCGACGCCCATCGCGGCGGCGGCCTCCTTTTTGAGGACGCCCGGAAAATTGAGCATCCACCGGGCTCGTTCGGCCCTGTCCGCCATGTCGCCGGAATCCTCGCGATCCTTACGCGATTCCGGCTTGCTTTCGCTCGCATCCTTGCGCTAGCGACCAGCGCGGGCGTTCTCTGCGGGACTAACTTTCCGGTTGTGCGGGCGAAGGCGCGCCTGCTCTGGTTCCGACGCATGAATGCCGTTAGATCAACCCTCCGCTTGTAAGTTATCGTCATGACCGAACTCAGGAAAATCAAAGTCAACGGCCGCGAAGTCGATGTGGCGCCGAACCTGACCTTGCTGCAGGCCTGCGAGGCCGCAGGGGAGGAGATCCCGCGGTTTTGCTATCATGAGAGGCTTTCGGTCGCCGGCAATTGCCGCATGTGCCTTATCGAAGTGAAGGGCGGCCCGCCGAAGCCCGTCGCTTCCTGCGCGCAGAACGTACGAGACCTTCGCGGCGGCCCGAACGGCGAGCCGCCCGAGCTCTTCACCAATACGCCGATGGTGAAGAAGGCGCGCGAAGGGGTGATGGAGTTCCTGCTTATCAATCACCCGCTTGATTGCCCGATCTGCGACCAGGGCGGGGAATGCGACCTTCAGGATCAGGCGGTCGCCTATGGTCGCGACGGCTCGCGCTATGAGGAGAACAAGCGCGCCGTCGAAGAAAAGCATATGGGCCCGCTGATCAAGACGATCATGACGCGTTGCATTCAATGTACGCGCTGCGTTCGGTTTGCGACGGAAATCGCCGGCGTCGACGATCTCGGACTCGTCAATCGCGGCGAGAACGCGGAAATCACGACCTATCTTGAGAAGGCCGTCGAGAGCGAGCTGACCGGCAACCTTATCGACGTTTGTCCTGTCGGCGCGCTGACGTCCCGCCCCTACGCGTTCAACGCGCGGCCTTGGGAGCTGACGAAGACCGAGACCATCGACGTCATGGACGCAGTCGGATCGAACATCCGCGTTGACACCCGCGGGCGTGAAGTCTTGCGCATCCTTCCGCGCCTTAATGATGCGATCAATGAAGAATGGATCGCCGACAAAACCCGTTTCATCTGGGACGGCCTGAGGCGCCAACGCCTCGACACGCCTTATATTCGTGAAAACGGGCGACTGCGCCCGGCGCGATGGGATGAGGCGTTCGCAGCTGTTGCGCAGAAACTGAAATCGACGCCGGCGGACCGCGTTGCGGCGATCGTCGGCGATCTTGTCCCGGCCGAGGCGGTCAAGGCGCTCAAGGATCTGACAGCCGCGATTGGTTCTCCGCATACGGACTGTCGGCAGGACGGCGCGCCGCTTGGCGGCGAGCGCGCCTCGTATCTTTTCAATTCCGGCATCGCGGGCATCGAACGCGCCGACCGTATCTTGCTGATCGGGACGAACCCGCGCGTTGAAGCGCCGATTATCAACGCGCGCATCCGAAAGGCCTGGCTCGCCGATCTCGGCCTTAAGATCGGCGTCATCGGCGAAACGCCCAAGCTGACCTATGACTATGAGCGGCTGGGCGTCGGCCCCGAAAACTTCGCGCAGGGCGCTGATTTTCTTCGCGGCGCTGAACGCCCGCTTATTATCGTCGGCATCGGCGCGATAGCACGCACGGACGGCGCTGCGATCCTCGCTGAAATCGCCGCGCTCGCCGCTTCCGCGGGCGCCGTCAAAGACGGCTGGAACGGCTTCAACATCCTTCACCTTGCGGCCGCGCGCGTCGCTGCGCTTGACCTTGGTTTCCTGCCGAAAGCGGGCGGACGCGATTTCGCCGGCATTCTCAGCGGCGCCGCAGAAGGCGCCATCGACGTTGTCTACAATCTCGGCTGCGATGAGTTTGACGCTTCGAAATTGAAGGGCGCGTTCGTCGTTTATCAGGGTCACCATGGCGACGCCGGCGCCCGCCACGCGGACGTCATTTTCCCGGGCGCGGCTTATGTCGAACAAAGCGGGACCTATGTGAACACCGAGGGCCGGGCGCAAATGACTGCGCGCGCGCACTTCCCTTATGGCGAGGCGAGGGAGGACTGGGCGATCATACGCGCGCTCTCCGATCGGATCGACAAGACCTTGCCCTACGATGATGTTCTCGCGCTCCGCCAGGCGATGATCAGTGATGCGCCCGCGCTTGGCCGAATTGGACAGCGCCCAGGCGATCTTTCGCTCGACCTGACGAAGGTCGGAAAGAAAGGCGTTGTTGGAACGCAGCCTTTCCGCTCGCCGGTGCGCGACTACTATCTCACCAATCCGATCGCGCGCGCGTCGAAGACCATGGCGGAATGCTCGGCGTCGATATCGGGCGCCTTCAAGGTGGCGGCGGAGTGACGAGGGGCTTCGGATGACGACGCCTTCGCCGTCCGATGATCCCGTCGTCGCGGCGATCCGGACGAACATCGTATTTGAAAAGATGATCGTCTCAGTGCTGACGATCGCCGGCGCGGCGGGCGCGGTCCACTGGGCGCTCGGCTTCGCGGGCGGCGGTTTCAGCTTTGGCGCGCTGGGGTCTTCGTTCCTCCGCGCGGCGACGTTCACGCTGCTGTTCTTCTTCGCCGCCTTCGCTGCTTCGGTCGCGGTCGGCGTGCCGCTGTTCCTCCAGCTGGAGAAGCGAAAACTGCGTTTGGCTTGGCCGTATGTCTTGGCGGCCGCGCTTGTGGGGCTCCTCGTGTTGTCGGCCGCCGGCGCGGCGCCTGGATTTGAAGCGCCCTGGCGAGCGCTGCACCTTATTCCGGGCGTCGCCGCAGCGATGCTTTTCGCGCGCAAGATGAAGCCGTTCTGGGAGGCAGCGCGGCGCGCGGAGGAAACGGTCTCGCCGAGCGCTTTCAGGCTGCATTGATGGCGGCGGAAATCTCGCCGCGTGTCTGCTGGGTCGTCACCGACGGCCGCGCCGGCATTGAAGCGCAGGCGCTCGGGCTCGCCGAAGCAATTGCTCGCCGGGCTCCGGTTGAGATCATCCCGAAGCGTCTTCGCGTGCGGGCGCCTTATCGGTCTTTGCCTCGCGAAGTCTGGCGCGACCCCTTTGCGCATCTTGAGGGCGACTCTGATCCAGTCTCCCCGCCCTGGCCGGATCTCTGGATCGGGTGCGGGCGCTTGTCCGTTCCGTTCTCGATCGCGGCGAGGAAACGTGCGCCCAATGCGTTTGTCGTGCAGCTTCAGAACCCGCGCGCGCCGCTTGGCGCCTTCGATCTCGTCATTCCGCCAGAGCATGATGGCGTGAGGGGCGAGAACGTCTTTCCAATTCTGGGATCGCCCAATCGCATCGACCCGACGACGCTTCAGAACTCGATCGTTCCGGGCCTTGCCCCCGTAGCGGTGCTGGTCGGGGGGGAGAACAAAGTCTTTCGCTTCGACGAGCAGGACGCTGCGACGCTGGCTGAAAAACTTGTCGCCCTTCAGACGCCGCTCGACGTGACGGTGTCGCGGCGAACGCCGCGGGCAGCGTCCGAGCTTCTTCGTTCGATCCTCGGTGATTTCGCGTCGCGGTTCTTCGATCCTGAGCGCAGCGAAACGCCCAATCCTTATCCGGCGATGCTGGCGACAGCACGCGCGATCCTGGTGACCGAAGACAGCGTGAACATGGCGGCGGAGGCCGCTTCGACGGGCAAGCCGGTCTACATCCTGCCATTGCGGCGCAAGCCGTTCGCGCATGCGCGCAAGTTCGACGCATTCCATGAAGGGCTGCGCGCAAGGAACGCCGCCCGATTGTTCCGGGGCGCGATCGAGTCCTGGTCTTATGAGCCGCTCGATGAGACGGGGCGCGCGGCTGACGCCGTGCTCAGCCGCTGGGAGGCGCGCGACCGTTGACGTTTTCGTGTTCGACGAAGCGTTCGTCTCTTGCGTCCGGGCGGCTTCGCTTTGCGGCCCGAGGGCTCTACGTTTGTCGCATAAGATAACGGGATGACGGGACCTCGACGACCCAACCGGCGACCGCCCCCTCCGCCGGAACCGGCATCCCGCGATTGTTCGAGCAAATGTGAGCCCTCTGATCTTGCTCGACAACTGGCCGGACCCTTCCCCCAAGGGTCCGGCCTTTTCTTGTCCGGCTGTTACTGCGTCAGCGCGCGCAACATCCATGCGGTCTTCTCGTGAATCTGGATGCGTTGCGTGAGGAGGTCCTCACTCGCCGCGTCATCGACCTGTGCGGCGACGCTGATCGCCTGGCGGGCGCGGCGGACAAGCGCTTCGTGACCCGCCAGCAGAGTCTTGATCATCTGTTCAGCGGCGGGCGGGCGCGCTTCGGCGCTGTCGATGGAGGCGAGATCAAGAAACGCCTTGCCGCTAGCCGGCGCGAATTCGCCGAGCGCGCGAACCCGTTCGGCGAGTTCGTCGAGCGCCGCCCACATTTCGCGATAGTGTTCCTCGAACATCGCATGGAGCGACACGAAGTGCGGGCCGGTGACGTTCCAGTGATAGGCGTGCGTCTTCTGATAAAGGACGTAAGTATCGGCGAGGACGCCGTTCAGCGCGTCTGCGACGGATTTGCGCGCGTTATCATCAAGACCGGTCTTGATCGTCGTCATAAGATTTTCCTGTTGTAACTGCGCATTC
>CAZGXT010000103.1:0-10248 GCA_964529675.1 uncultured Caulobacterales bacterium | reverse complement strand
TCCGTTGTCGGCGCTGAAAGCTTGAGCTTGACCAGAATGTTTTTCGATGTGGGATCGATGACAATGCGCTCGGCGTTGTAGCCGGCTTTGGCGATCGTCAGGTGACGCGTCGCATCGACTTCAATGCGGCAAGGGCTCTCGCATTCGCCAAATCCTTCGACGCGAATGAGCGCGCCTTGGGGATCAGTGTCCACAAGAACGATCCTCGACCCTTTCGCCGTGGCGCAGGCGCCGAGCGCGAGAGCGGCAAGCGCCGACAAGAATCGCATTGAACACCTCAATTTCTGGCGGACCGCATCGCCGCAAACGCACGTTCAAGGTCCGCCGTGAGGTCATCAATATGTTCAAGGCCGGCATGAAAGCGCAAGACAGGGCCCTCAGCCGTCCAGCGCGTCGCCGACCGGTTCTTCTCAGGGTGCACATGCACGCAAAGGCTTTCGAAGCCGCCCCAAGAATAGCCCATGCCGAAATGGCGAAGCGCGTTGAAGTAGGCCTTCAGCGACGGCTTAGAGACAGGCTTCAGGACGACGCCGAAAAGCCCCGACGCCCCCGAGAAGTCGCGCTTCCAGATCGCGTGGCCGGGCGTCCCTTTAAGCGCGGGATGAAGCACGCGCTCGACTTCGGGACGTTTCGCCAGCCATCTTGCGAGCGCGAGGCCGTTGGCTTCGTGCACCGGCATCCGTGCGGCGAGGGTGCGAAGGCCGCGCAGCGTCAGGTAAGCGTCATCCGCCGAAACGTTCGATCCGAGCTGCAGCAGCGACTGAAAGATCAATTTCGCCGTATCCTCGTCGGCGGATGAGATCGATCCGATCAGGCAATCGGAATGACCGGAAAAATACTTTGTTCCGGCTTCGACGCTGACATGCGCGCCGACGGCGATCGGTTTGAAATGAACGCCGGCGCTCCACGTGTTGTCGACGATGAGGCGCGCGCCGTGTTCGCGCGCGATCTTCGCCAGCGCCGGTATGTCCTGCACCTCAAAAGTCAGCGAGCCTGGCGATTCGGCGAAGATCGCTTTCACCGCCGGCGTCATCAGGTCGTCGACGCCCCGCAGCGGATCATAGAAGACCGTCTCGACCCCGAAGCGGGCGAGAAAGCGTTCGCAGAACTTTCGCGTCGGATCATAGGCGGTGTCGACGACGAGTATCTTGTCGCCGGCGCGGACGAAGGCGAGAAGCGCGGCGTTGACGGCCTGAAGCCCCGAGGAGGCAAGGCGTGTCTCCACGCCGCCTTCGAGAACGGTGATGGTTTCCTCAAGCGCCCTGTGGGTCGGCCCGCCTAATCGTCCGTAGACGATGTTCCGCCCGCCCTCGACGAAGTCGTCATACGTTGGAAAGAGGTATGTCGAGGCGCGCTCGACAGGCGGGTTGACGGGATGGAAGGGACGCTTTTTGGGGCGGCCCGCCGCGACGAGTTTGGTCGGTTCCTTCATCGCCTTCTTCAGCCTTCCGCGCCGGCGACGTCGATCACGCCCTTTTGCTGGTCGAATACGGTGAATCCGAACTTCTGGTAAAGCGGCAACGCGGCGGGGTGATCGAGCGTACAGGTCTCGATCCTGACTTCCGAGGGACTGGTCGCCCAAGCGAGATCGATCGCGTTGGAGAGGAAGTAGCGCCCGTAGCCCTTGCCGATGAAATCGGGAGCGAGGCCGAAAAACCGGATCTCGGTGACCGGCGGTCGCATCGCGTCGATCTCGCTCATGCCGGCGGGAACGCCGCCCGCATAAAGGACGTAGAGATGCGTACGCGGATCATGGATGATGGCCGAGAGGTCGGCGTCGCTCAGCTTCTTGCGCGTCACCCAATTCCACGGGCGCCCGACAAGGTCGTACAGATAGCGATAGAAATGCACGGGCGGATGCTCCGCCCGCAGAATGGACAGCTTGCCTGGAGGCTTCGCCTGCGGGGCGTAACGCGGCCGCTGCTGCTGGCGCAGGTATGTAATGACGACATCGGAGCGCTTTGTCATCGCACTACGCCCTCGACAGGAAACCGCACGGCGTCATTCGTCTCGCGACCCCATTCAGTCCATGACCCGTCATAGAGACCGACTTGGGACGCGCCGATGACTTCAAGCGCGAGCGCGAGGACCGCCGCGGTGACGCCTGAACCGCACGTCGCGATCACGGGGCGTTCAGGCGAATAGCCTTCGGCTTCGAAGATTGCGCGCAGATCGTCCGGCCTCTTCATCGTTCCGTCCCCCGTCAGGACGCTGGCGTGCGGGATGTTTCGTGCGCCCGGCATGTGGCCGCGCCTTAAGCCCGGCCTCGGTTCGGGCGCCTCGGCGTCAAAGCGCGGCGCCGGGCGCGCATCGACCACAATGGACGTTGCATCTCTCAAGGCGGCGCGCACATCGTCATGATTGCGCGACAGCTTGCGATCCGAGGCTGCGCCGTAGCGTACCGAGGAGGGCCTCGTTTCCCCCGCTTCGACGGCGCCGCCTTCGCGCAGCCATTTCGGCAGCCCGCCGTCGAGCACCGAAACCTGATCGTGACCGAGCGCGCGGAAGGTCCACCAGACGCGGGCGGCGGAGAAAATACCTGCGTCGTCATAAATGATGACGCGATGATCGCTCGCAATTCCGAGGGCGCCGACGGCCTCGCTGAATCTCTCCGGCGACGGCAGCATGTGAGGCAAGCCGGAGGCCTTGTCGGCGATCTCATCCAGATCGAAGAACACGGCTCCGGGGATGCGACGCTTCAAGTGTTCGGTGCGTGCAGGCGGATTGCCCGGCATTCTCCATGACGCGTCGACGACACGGATGTCTGTCGCGCGCAGATTGGCGGCGAGCCAATTGGCGGAGACAAGCGGGTAAGGCAGGGCGTTCATTTGCGATCAGGACATCCAAGGCGGCACAGGCAGCCCCTTTGATCTCAGAAACTCCGGGTTATAGAGCTTCGAGGCGTAGCGATTGCCGTAGTCGCAAAGGATCGTGACGATCGTTGAGCCGGGCCCCAGGTCGCGCGCGAGCCGCATGGCGCCCGCAATGTTGATGCCCGATGAGCCGCCGAGACACAGCCCTTCCTCCTGTGCGAGCCGAAAGATGATGTCGAGCGCTTCGGCATCTTCGACGCGGTAGGCGTCGTCGAAGGCGAGGCCTTCGAGATTTGCGGTCACGCGGCCCTGACCAATGCCTTCCGTTATCGAGGAGCCTTCAGCGGCGAGTTCGCCGGTCTTGACCCAGCTGTAGAGTTTCGCGCCCATCGGATCGGTCAGAGCGCAGCGGATGTCGAGATTGCGTTCCTTGAGGGCGAGGGTGACGCCCGCAAGCGTGCCGCCGGAGCCAACCGCGCACGTGAAGCCGTCGACGGCGCCGTCGGTCTGGTTCCAGATTTCAACGCCGGTCGTGCGATAGTGAGTGTCGCGATTGGCGACATTGTCGAACTGGTTCGCCCACAAGGCGCCGTTCGGCTCCGTTCGCGCAAGCTCTTCTGCGAGCCGGCGCGAGTAATGCACGTAGTGGTTCTCATTGGTGTAGGCGACTGCATCGACTTCGATCAGGTCGGCGCCGAGAAGGCGCACGGCGAGTTTCTTCTCCTCGCTCTGCGTGCGCGGCATTACGATACGGACCTTGTAGCCGAGGATGCCGCCGACGAGCGCAAGGCCTATGCCGGTGTTCCCGGCTGTTCCTTCGACGATGACGCCGCCCGGCGCGAGCGCGCCCCTCGCCTCGGCGTCGCGGATGATGCCGAGGGCGGCGCGGTCCTTCACCGATTGTCCGGGATTGAGGAATTCCGCCTTGCCGAGGATGTTGCAGCCCGTCTCTTCCGAGGCGCGCTTCAGTTTGATGAGCGGCGTCGAACCGATCGCAGACAAGGCGGATTCGTGAAAGTGCATGGCTGTCTCCGGGCCGAAGAATAGCGGCTTTGCGCTATGCCTCAACACGGGGACAGCCGTGCGCTGAAAAATTCTGAAGCCTCATTGAGCGGAGCTTCGGCGGTCAGGCCCGGACGAGCGAGACCTGCATCACGTCGGTCGTCCGGGCGCGGAAGCCGGCCTCGCAATAGCTGAGGTAGAACTGCCAGAGCTTCTTGAAGCGATCGTCGAACCCCATGGCGATGATGTCGTTCCAGGAAGCGAGGAAGCGCCGGCGCCATTCGGCGAGCGTCTGGGCGTAATCCTGACCGAATTCGGCGGCGCCTTTCCAGCTTAGGCCGGCGCGCTCGACTTCCTCCTTGAGGATTGAGGGCGAGGGCAGCATGCCGCCCGGAAAGACATATTGCTGAATGAAGTCGGTGCCGCGGGAATAGGCGTCGAAGAAGCGGTCGGCGATGGTGATGATCTGCAGCCCCGCCGCGCCGCCGGGCTTCAGGAGATCGCGCACCTTGCCGAAATAGGTCGGCCAGTATTCCCGCCCCACCGCTTCGAACATTTCAATCGAGGCGATCTTGTCGAAGGCGCCGGTCGCGTCGCGATAGTCCTGCAGCCTGAATTCTACGCGTTCGGACAACCCTTCACGGAAGATGCGCTCGCGCGCATAATCAAGTTGCGCGGGCGAGATCGTGAGGCCGGTGACGCTTGCGCCGAACTCCTTCGCGGCGAACTCCGCAAAGCCGCCCCAGCCGGAGCCGATCTCCAGCACCCTGTCGCCGGGGCGCAGGTCGATCGACCGGGCGAGCGTCATATATTTGTTGCGCTGCGCATCGGCCAGGTCGGCGCCGGGCGCTGGAAAGCGCGCCGATGAATAGGTCATCGTGCCGTCGAGCCACTTTTCGTAGAACGCGTTTCCGAGGTCGTAATGCGCCATGATGTTGCGCTTCGATCCTGATCGCGTGTTGCGATTCATCTGGTGCTTGAGGCGCATGAAGAACCGCATGATCGGCACGGCGGTGAGCGCTTCGTGAACATGGTCGGCGTTGCGCGCAAAGACGTACAGCACCATCGTCAGGTCAGGGGTGTCCCAGAGACCGTCCGCATACGTCTCAAAAAATCCGGAGCCGCCGCCGAGAACCGATCGCCGGGCGAAGCCGTAATCACGCACCTCGATGACGCCGATCTGATCCTGCTCGAACTGGCCGGTGAATTTCAGCTTGCGGCCGTCCGGAAGGAGGAAAACAAGCCCGCCATAGCGCAGCCGCGACGCCATGTTCGCCGCCAGACGAAAGAACAGCGGCTGACCGGCGAGGATGCGGTCGCGATTGGCCGGGGTGACGTCGATCGCACCGGCTGCGGCGAGCGAGTTGAGCGTCATAGGTGTCATATTAGGTTCCAGCGCCTTCGTTGCAAGTCGTGATCATGAGTTTCCCCGCATTTCGTCATAGGCGGCGAGCGCACGCTTGCGGGTTTCGCCGAGGTCGGCGATTGCGTGCGGGTAAGTTCGGCCGAGCTCCACTTTTGCGCGCCTCAAGGCCTGCTCCGAGGCCGTCCAGGGCTGGTGGATGGTCTCGGGCGGCAGGCCTGCGAGCTCCGGGACGTAGCGGCGGACATAATCGCCGTCAGGATCGAATTTCTCGCCCTGCGTCACCGGATTGAAGATGCGGAAATAGGGCGCGGCGTCGGCGCCGGAGCCCGCGACCCACTGCCAGCTCGCCGCGTTATTGCCGGGGTCGGCGTCGACGAGCGTGTCCCAGAACCACCGTTCGCCCTCGCGCCAGTCGATGAGCAGGTTCTTGACGAGAAAACTCGCCGTAATCATCCGTACACGGTTATGCATCCATCCGGTGCGCCAGAGTTCGCGCATGCCGGCGTCGACGATCGGCACGCCGGTCATGCCCTTCTTCCAGGCGGCGAGCGCCGCCGGATCGTCGCGCCAGGGGAACGCCTGAAATTCGGGGCGCAAAGGCTGCGTCGCCATCGAAGGGTTGAAATAAAGAAGGTGATAGGCGAATTCGCGCCACGCGATTTCCGAAAGGAACTTCCATCCTTCCGTATCCGGAACTTCGCCAGCGTCGATCGCCGTTGCGACGCGGCGCCAGATTTCAACCGGGCTGATGAGGCCGGCCGCAAGGTGAGGGGAGAGGCGCGACGTGCCGGGAAGATCGGGCCGGTTGCGGTCCTCGCCATAACGCTTGGACGGTTTTGCGATGAACGCATCGAGCGCGGCGCGTGCGCCGGTCTCAGTCGGCGTCCAGTGCTTGGAAAACTCATGCGCCCAATCCGGCTTGGCCGGCAGCAGGCGCAGATCGCCTAATGACAGGGTTGGGCGGCGCGGCGCCGCCGGCGCCTTGTGCTCCGGCGCGGGCATCGGCGCGCGGCCGGGACCGAGGGCGCGGATCGCGTTCCAGAACGGCGTGTAGACCCGGAAGGCCCCCCCGGTCTTGGTCTTCACTTCCCACGGCTCGCGGATCAGCGATCCGTTGAACGACTGTGCGTCGACCCCGGCGGCGGCGAGCGCGGTCTTCGCCTCTTTGTCCTGCTCGATTTCGGCGGCGGCGTAGCGGCGGTTCCAGAAGGCGGCGCCGGCCCCGCACTCCTTGGCGAGCGAGAGGATTTCCTCTCTGGCATCGCCGCGCCGGTAAACCAGCGGGACGCCGAGCGCAGAAAGGCGGGCCGAAAGGTCCTTGAGGGCATAGTGAAGAAACCAGCGCTGGGCCCCGCCGGGGGCGAGCGGCCCGCTCTCCGCCAGCACAAAAAGGCCGATAACCGGGCCGCCCCGCGCCAGCGCGGCGCACAACGCCGGGTTGTCGGCGGTGCGAAGGTCCCTGCGAAACCAGACGATGGCTGGGGATTTGCTCACGGGAGGCTATACGCGGGTTTGCGGCGGCCGGATGTAGACCAGCGGCGCGGGCGCCGATATTCTGTACGCTGTTTTTGAGTTGAGGGGGCGTGCCGTATGTCAGGTGACTCTATCGCGTCTGCGCTGGGGCTTGGTGAGTTGTTCGCGCAGGACGTCATCGCCATGCAGATGATTATCCTAGCGGCGACCGTCGCTGCATTTGTTTTTTCGCTCGCCCTGATGGTCATGGCCGGCCGGTCGGCGACAGGCGCGCGCCGGGCGCGGGCGGAAGCGGAAGGCCTTCTTCGCTCAGCGCAGGATTTCGCGGTTGAAGCGCGCCAGCTCGCCGCCAAGGTCGAGCGCATTGAAAAATCCGCGAGCGCAGTTGCGCCTGAAGGCGCGGCGCCCGCCGCGCCGGCGACGCGGATCAGCGCGCGCGAGACGACCCCCGAGGCGGAGGTCGAGATCATCTCGCTGCAGGAACAGGATCGCGCGGCGCGCAATCTTGAGGCCGCGAAGGAAGCGGCGAGCGTGCCTTCGCGCCTGCTCGGCGGCTTCCGGCCGCGCCGACGGAAATAGCCGTCACAGGACGCCGGTCGACAGGCAGTCATGCACGTGCAGCAGGCCTACCGGCTTGCCGCCTTCCACTACAAAGAGCGCGGTGATCTTGCCGCGCGACAACAGCCCCAGCGCCTCCCCGGCGAGGGTGTCGGGCGCGACGGTCTTCGGCGCGGCGCTCATGATCGCGGTCACCGCTTCGCTGGGCGAGGCCTTGCCGAAGGCGCGGCGCAGGTCGCCGTCGGTAACGATGCCGACGAGGACGCCGTCGCCGTCGACGACGCCGGCGCAGCCGAGCCCGCCGCGCGTCATCGCCGCGACCGCATCGGTGATGCTGGCGCTGTCGATCACGACCGGCAATTTCTCCGGCCCATGCATGAGGTCGCGCACGCGCCGCAGCGCCGCGCCGAGATTGCCGCGCGGGTGAAAGCCATGAAAATCGCTGGCTGTGAACCCCTTGTCGCGCAGGAGCGCGACAGCGAGCGCATCGCCCGCCGCCATCATCATCGTCGTCGAGGTCGTCGGTGCGCGCGTCTCGCCGCAGGCCTCCGTCGCCTCGGGCAGGATCAGCCGCGCATCAGCCGCGCGCGCGAGCGTTGAGCCCGCCCCGGCGGTGATCGCGGCGACGGGAATGGCGAAGCGCCGCGCATAGCCGAGCATGTCGCTCAGTTCCGGCGTCTCGCCCGATTTCGACAGCGCCAGCACGCAGTCCTCGCGCGTGATGACGCCGAGATCGCCGTGGCTCGCTTCGCCCGGATGAACGAAGATCGCCGGCGCGCCGGTCGAGGAGAGGGTCGCCGCGATCTTGCGCGCGACATGCCCGGACTTGCCGATGCCGGTTGCGACGATCTTGCCTTTCGTCGCCTTCAGAAGGTCGACCATGCGGTCGAAATCAGCCCCGAGGCTTTCAGACAGGGCCTCCAGCCCCGCGATCTCCAGGGCGAGAACGTCTCGGGCGGCGTCTTGGTGCTTGCTCATTGATTGGTGCTCAGGGGGCCTGTTATCCGCGGCGGCTTCCCTTTCCCCGCGGCCCGCGCCATTTACGGCGGAAGCGAGCGCATTTGCAAAGGACTCCGCATGGCCGCCGAGGCTGTCGTCACGCTGAAAACCGCTACCCGCACCATCGCGATCGGCAATGACCGCCCGCTGACGATCATTGCGGGGCCTTGCCAGCTTGAGAGCCGCAGCCATGCGCTCGAATGCGCGGCGGCGCTGAAGGAGATTGCAGACCGACTGAAGATCGGCCTCATCTACAAGACCTCCTTCGACAAGGCGAACCGGACGAGCGCCAAGGGCGCGCGCGGGCTCGGCCTCAAGGAGGCGCTGCCGATCTTCGCGGAGCTCCGCGAGGCGACGGGCCTTCCGGTTCTCACCGACGTTCATGAGCAGGAGCAGTGCGCGCCCGCGGCGGAGGCTGCCGACGTCCTGCAGATCCCGGCATTCCTGTGCCGCCAGACCGACCTCCTCATCGCCGCGGCGAAGACCGGCAAGGCGATCAATGTGAAGAAGGGGCAGTTCCTTGCGCCCTGGGACATGAAGAACGTCGTCGCCAAGATCACCGGCGCCGGCAATGCGCGCGTTCTCGTTACCGAGCGCGGCGCGAGCTTCGGCTACAACACGCTCGTCTCGGATTTCCGCAGCCTGCCGATCATGGCGCGAGAGACCGGCGCGCCGGTCGTCTTCGACGCCACCCATTCCGTTCAGCAGCCGGGCGGGCAGGGCGCCGCTTCCGGCGGCGAGCGCGAATTCGTGCCGACGCTCGCGCGCGCCGCGGTCGCCGTCGGCGTCGCGGCCGTCTTCGCTGAAACCCATCCCGACCCGGACCGGGCGCCGTCCGACGGGCCGACCATGATCCCGCTGAAATCCTTCGAGGCGTTCGCAGCGGACCTCCTCGCGCTTGACGCCCTCGCCAAGCGGCGCGCCAGCCTTCACGGTTTCGCCTGAGCGATCCTCGCAGCCGGATCTTCCGCAGGCGGCGGAGCCGCCGGCGCCGACCGGCGAGGATGAGCCCGCCATTTCCGCGGGCTCCAGCGCTTTTGTCCGCACAATGCGGATTTCACTGAGCCCCGATGCATGGCGAAGTCCGGCAACCGCAAAGGGCGTGCGGCTGGCGGCGGAAGAGGGTGCGCAGGCGGCCATCGGTATTGCAGTCTCCTTCTGCTGCGCCGGCGGCCGGAATGGCCGCCTGTCGCCAGGAAACCCATCATAAGGCCCTTCAAAGGGGGTGGGATAAGGTGGGGGATAAGGAGGGGGATAACATGGGGGATAAGTTGTGGGACGCGCTTGTTAACCAACGAGGACGTTGTTTTCAATTAGGTATTTCGCTCGCCTTTTCGGGATATTGCGTGAGCGGGTGCAACGGGAGGTGGAATGGGGCCTGAAATTATAGGACGTATACAGATGAAAAAGCGCTCCCTTCCGCTCCATACAGAACAGTAGGGCGCGCTCTTTCCACAAGCGCCGGCGCTCGTCGCAACAGCGCGCCCCCTCAGGCGCTACGCGCCAGCTCCCCCGCTGCGCGGGAGGAGCAGAGCGCGAGGCCGATGTCGCTCCCAAGAACGAAATGATCTAGCCTTCATCCATGAGACGCCCGAATCCGAACGCCCGTCGCTTGCGCAACGACATGCCGGAAACCGAACGGCGTCTCTGGTCGCGGCTGCGCCTAAGGCAGCTTGGCGGTTTTCGCTTCCGCCGCCAGCATACGATCGGCCCGTTCATCGCCGATTTTGTTTGCGTCGAGGCGATGCTCGTCGTCGAACTCGACGGCACCCAGCACGGCCGCGACGATGCGCCGGCGCGCGACGCGGCGCGGGACAGGTTCATCGAAGAGCAAGGTTACGTCGTGCTGCGGTTCTGGAATGAAGCGGTGGTGCGTCGCATGGATGACGTGCTCGGCGAAATTCACCGCGTGGCGTGCGAAAGAGCGACGGCAAGGTCATTGGGCGTCATCGGCAAGAAGTAGCGCCTCCGCTCCACCGGCACAGCGGGGGAGCTGTCACGGCGCAGCCGTGACTGAGGGGGACACTCTTTCCACGA
>CAZGXT010000102.1:0-10345 GCA_964529675.1 uncultured Caulobacterales bacterium | reverse complement strand
CGGGGACCATCTCCTGACCTATCCGCGGGCGCAAAGGCGCGTTTCGGAAGATGGATCCCGGGTTCCGGCTTCGCCGGCCCCGGGATGACGGCGAGTCAGAGCGCCCCGTTCGCCTTCTTCACCGCCTCCGCCTCAAGATAAAGCTCCGCGCCCATCTCGCGGTATTTTTCGCTCATCGCCGCCATGCCTTCTTTCGACAGGCGCTCCAAATCCTTCTTCTCATTGTCCGACAATCCGTCTGCGTATTCGCGCACGTCCGCCGTGATTTTCATCGAGCAGAATTTCGGGCCGCACATCGAACAGAAATGCGCGGTCTTGTGCGCCTCCTTGGGCAGGGTCTTGTCGTGGAAGCCGCGCGCCGTTTCCGGGTCGAGCGAGAGATTGAACTGGTCCTCCCACCGGAATTCGAAGCGTGCGCGGGAGAGCGCGTCGTCGCGCAGCTGTGCGGCCGGGTGCCCCTTCGCAAGATCGGCCGCATGCGCCGCGAGCTTGTAGGTGATGACGCCCGTTTTAACGTCGTCGCGGTCAGGAAGCCCCAGATGTTCCTTCGGCGTCACGTAGCAGAGCATCGCCGTGCCGAACCAGCCGATCATGGCGGCGCCGATGCCGCTCGTTATGTGATCATAGCCGGGCGCGATGTCGGTCGTGAGCGGCCCCAGCGTGTAAAACGGCGCCTCGCCGCATTCCTTCAGCTGCTTGTCCATGTTGATCTTGATCTTGTGCATCGGGACATGGCCCGGGCCTTCGATCATCACCTGCACGCCGCGCTTCCACGCGACGCGCGTCAGCTCGCCGAGGGTTTCAAGCTCGGCGAATTGCGCGCGGTCATTGGCGTCGGCGATCGAGCCGGGGCGCAGCCCGTCGCCAAGGCTGAACGAGACGTCATAGGCGCGCATGATGTCGCAGATCTCGTCGAAATGCGTGTAGAGGAAGCTCTCCTTGTGATGGGCGAGGCACCATTTCGCCATGATGGAGCCGCCGCGGGAGACGATGCCGGTGACGCGGTTTGCGGTGAGGTGGATGTAAGGCAGGCGCACGCCGGCGTGCACGGTGAAATAATCGACGCCTTGCTCGGCCTGCTCGATCAGCGTGTCGCGATAGACCTCCCACGACAGATCCTCCGCGACGCCGCCGACCTTTTCGAGCGCCTGATAGATCGGCACCGTGCCGATGGGGACGGGACTGTTGCGGATGATCCATTCGCGGGTGTTATGGATGTTGCGCCCGGTCGAGAGGTCCATGACGGTGTCGGCGCCCCACCTTATCGCCCACACCATTTTGTCGACTTCCTCCTCGACCGAGGAAGCGACCGCCGAATTGCCGATATTGGCGTTGATCTTTACAAGGAAGTTCCGACCAATGATCATCGGCTCCAGTTCGGCGTGGTTGATGTTCGCCGGGATGATGGCGCGGCCTTTCGCGATCTCCTCGCGCACGAACTCCGGCGTGATGATGGGCGGTATCTCCGCGCCGAAGCTTTCCCCGAGCGCGACGGCCTGTTCCGCGTTCTCCAGCATCGTCTTGCGCCCGAGATTCTCGCGGATGGCGACGTATTCCATCTCCTGGGTGATGACGCCTGCGCGCGCGAATTCGAGTTGCGTCGCGAGCTGGCCGGCGGTCGGTCGCAAAGGCCGGTGCTTCACCGGAAAGGCGCGGGCGAGATGCTTGCCGGTAGCGCCGCCATTGTCCTCCGGCTTCACGTCGCGACCGTCATATTCCTCAACGCCGCCGCGCGCCGTCACCCAGGCGGTCCGCGGGCGCGCAAGGCCCTTTTCAACGTCGATGGCGACGGCGGGGTCGGTGTAAGGCCCGGTCGGGTCATAGACCGGCAGCGCCGGTTCATTCGCCGACGGATGAAGGTCGATCTCCCTGACCGGCACGCGAATGTCGGGATGCAGATCGCCCGCGACATAGACCTTGCGGCTGGCGGGGAGCGGCCCGGTCGTCACTTCCGGCGTCTTGAACGCGGCCTGGGGGGTCATCTTGTTCATCAATCGCGCTCCATCGCGAGCGGCGCGTTCGAGAACCAAGCTCAAGTTCCGTCCCTACGCCGGTGTTAACCGATCAGGTTCAAAGGGTGCCTGCGTGACTGAACGCAGTCTCAGCGGGTGACGCCCGCGCCCCTCGGCGGTCTCGCTCTAGCATGCGGGCGGGCGCGCGCCAACCTTCGCCCCACCGGCGCTGAACGGACGATCAGAAATTCTCGCCTCGCGCTGTTGTGTAGCGATTGCGCGGATGGCGCGCCTACATAGAAGCGCGTTTGGAGCGAAAGAGGATGCACATGAGCCAAGAGAAGGGCTGGACGCCGCCGACGGTGTGGACGTGGGACAAGGAAAGCGGCGGGCAGTTCGCGTCGATCAACCGGCCGATCGCCGGCGCGACGCGTGACAAGGCCCTGCCCGAGGGCGAGCACCCCTTTCAACTCTATTCGCTGGCGACGCCGAACGGCGCGAAGGTGACGATCCTGTTCGAGGAGCTTCTGGCGGCCGGCTTCAAGGGCGCCGACTACGACGCCTGGCGGATCAGTATTTCCGACGGCGACCAATTCGGATCGGGGTTTGTCGACGTCAATCCGAACTCGAAGATTCCGGCATTGATCGATCAGTCGGGGACGGAGAAAATCCGGGTCTTTGAATCGGGGTCGATCCTTGTCCATCTCGCCGAAAAATTCGGCGCCTTCCTGCCGGCTTCCGGCAAGGCGCGCGCGCAGACGCTCAACTGGCTGTTCTGGCAGATGGGATCGGCCCCTTTTCTCGGCGGCGGCTTCGGGCATTTTTACGCCTATGCGCCGGAGAAATTCGAATATCCGATCAACCGCTACGCCATGGAAGTGAAGCGCCAGCTCGACGTGCTCGATCGGCGGCTCGGCGAGAGCCGCTATGTCGCGGGCGACGACTACACGATCGCCGACATCGCGATCTGGCCGTGGTACGGGGTCCTCGCGCAAGGGAAAATTTACAACGACGCCGGAACTTTCCTCGCCGTTCAGGAGTACCGAAACCTGCAACGCTGGACAGGGGAAATCGCGGCGCGGCCCGCTGTCATCCGTGGGCGGATCGTCAACCGCACCTGGGGCGCCGCGAACGAACAGCTTCCCGAACGCCACGACGCCGCCGATATCGACCGCGTGCTGGCGCTGACAGCCTGACGCATCAATCGGCTTTGACGACCACGCCGACGATCGGGCCCATGGCGAGGCCGGGTTCGTCGCGACCGATCTCCGGCGCGTGGAGGCGGCTGATCGTGCCGTCTAGATAGAGCGCGTTGGGCGTTTTCAGCATGTCCCGGAAATAGACGGCGAATTCGCGGAAGGTCACCGCGGTGTCGCTGATCGCAAAGACGACCGTTCCGTCCGCGCGCACGCCGACGCCGTTTCGGCGCTTTTTCGATGTCGCATCGACGAGGAACTTCGGATGAATGGCGCCGTCGATGACGAGCATCGGCCCGGACTGGGTGGCGTAGGCGACGCGAGCGTCTCCCCTCTCCCGCAAGGCGGGAGAGGGTGAGAGACGCGCGAATTCCGCCGTCTCCGTCACATGCGCCGCCCCGTCTGCGTCGATCCAGAAGACGCCGTTCGGCTTCAGGTGGAAATTGCCGGGGCCGTCTTTCGTCGAGAGCCTTTTCTGTTCGGCGCCGGCTTCGACATAGAGCCCGACAGGCGTGCGGTCTCGGTGATACATGCCGGCGTTCATCGCGAAGACAAGCGTCTCCTGTTGCGCGTCGAGCGCGGATTTGAGCCGCGAGAACTCGGCGTAGGGAACGCCGTCTGCTCCTTTCAAGAAGAGGCGGATATCGTCCGTTGGCGGATTGAAGACGCACGCCGCGTATCGCGCCGCGCCGGCGGCTTCCTCGCGGCAGGCGGCGAAAGCGGGCGCAGCGAGCAAGGCGGCGGCGAGCGCCGTTGAAAGGCGAACCCTGTCGGACAATGTTGCAACGCGACCCATCTGGCGGCGCGGCCACTCTCGCCGCGCGTCAGGCGGGAAATCAAGACAGGTCAGGGAAGCGCCCCCATCAGCCCGCGCCGCGCGATTCAATCGCGCGCTCCGCCGGCCGAGATTTCGGTACGCCACCATCCGCCTGCGGAACGTCGCCTTCTCCACCGTCGCAAATGCGTTTGGGGCCCGGCGGTGAAGAAGCCGACTTTCCTGCTTCGTTTCGCGGGTTCTGGCCGCGATACGAAATCAAGCTGTTCCGTCCCTAACGCCGGCATGACCCGGATCAGGTTCGAAGGGTGCTTCTCAGTCCCTTAACGCCCTTGCTCCCTGGCGCGTAGTGCTCTCTTCGCCGCGCATCGGAGCTTTCACCCCGCGGGCGGCCGGAGAGGTTGCGCGTCGCACGAGCCGTCGTCCATTGGCGACAGGCGGGACGCCCCTCGGAACGTTGAAAGGATGACTCAAATCAAAGGCGCGCGCAAGCGAAATCGGCGGGCGCGTCAGGGCGCGGCGCGAGCCCCGAGGCGGTCGTCCGTATGCGAAGCAATCGCCAGCGCGCGCTTGAGGGCGCCCCTGATGTCGGCGACCGAAAAGTTCATGGTCAGCGTGTCGATGATCTCGCCCGTGCGCGCGTCGACCAGCACCGTGAAGCCGGTCGCGCCCTTGTTCGCCTCGTAAAGGCGCGCCAGCCCATGCGCGGCGGCGCGCGCGCCGAGTTCCTCCGTTTCGCCGAACGTAAAATCAAATTCGACGAATTCGATCGCAGCGTCCCTGAACGCCGGCATCGCCTCGGCAAGGCGCGGCTCCAGTATGCGGCAGGAGGAACACCAGGCGGAGGTGAAAGAGGCGGCGATGACGCGCGGCGCGCCGGCGGCCTTCTGGGCGACGACCGGCGTCGGCGCCTTGACGGCGACGGCGACGGCGAGCGCGCCGATAAAACACGCTGCAAGGAGAACGCCTCGCCGCCCTGGAATCGAAGTCGGTTTCATGCGGTCGCTGGTAGCGGCCCCTGCGCGCCGGCGTCAACGTCGGCGGTGCCGCCGCGCTTTGACCGGCATGGCGATCTGGCCCATGGTCGGCACGCTTTCCGAGGCCCCAAGGGTTTCCATGAATTTTCGCATTCTCAAGGCTTTCGCGGCGACCTTCGCTTATCTTGCGGGCCATTGGCCGCTGTTGCTGAAGGCGATGTGGCTGCCGGCGCTGATCATGGCCGCGTTGCAGCTTTACGCCGCGCCGCGGCTCTTCAGCGGCCTGGCGGACATGATCCTTCTCGGCCCCAACCCCGCGCCCGAAGCGGCGACGGCGGCCTTCGCTTCCTTCGGCGGCTCGCTGATCTGGTATCTCGTTTCCGGCTTCATCTTCTTCCCGATGCTGACGGTTGCAAGCCTTCGCCACATCATTCGCGGCGAGGAGCCGTCGGCGCCCTTTCACCTCAGTTACGGCGCCGACGAGACGCGCATCATGGCGTCGAATTTTCTCTTCAATCTGATGATCATCGTCATCTCCATCGTCGGCGAGCTTGTCGTCGGGGTTCTGGCCGCCGTCCTCATGCTGGTGGGCGCCGGGGGCGCAGCGAGGAGCGTCGGGGCCTTCGCGGTGAATATTGTGACGGCGTGGTTCCAGGTGCGGATGTCGACGCTGTTTCCGGCGGTGATCGCCACGCGGACGCTCGGCTTCGGCGAAGCCTTCGCCTCGACCCGGCGCGACTGGCTGGCGCTCGCCGGCTACTGGATCCTGATCGGCCTCGTGATCCTGCCGCTTATCGCCGTTCTCTTGACGCCGATGGCGCTGCCGGTGATGGGCGACATGGTCGCCATCAAGACGGACGATCCAGCGACGACGGCGGCGTTCCTGCAGGCGCTCGCCGCCTCGCTCAACCCTGCGTCGGCCGGCTTCTGGCTCGCCGCTGCGGCGCTCTTCGTCCTGACGATCGCCGTCAACGCCGTCGTCAATATCGCGAGCGCGGTCGCCTGGCGGTTCATGTCGTCTGAGGGAGAGAGCGCATGACGCCGACGGCGGCGGGGGTTCGCGATGCGGCGGCGCGCATCAAGGGCGCGGCGATCCTGACGCCTCTTCTTGAGAACGAATGGCTGAACAAGCGCGCGGGCGGTCGAGTGCTGATGAAGGCGGAATCGCTGCAGCACGCCGGCTCCTTCAAGTTTCGCGGCGCGATGACGCGTCTGTCGCGGCTGTCGCCGGAGGAACGCGCGCGCGGCGTTCTCGCCTATTCCTCGGGCAACCACGCGCAGGGCGTCGCCCGCGCCGCAGGACTTTTCGGGACGAAAAGCGTCATCGTGATGCCGAAGGACGCCCCCGCGCTGAAGGTCGCGCAGGTCAGGGCCTATGGCGGCGAGATCGTCTTTTACGATCGGTATACGGAGGATAGAGAAGCGATCGGCGGGGCGATCGCGGCGGCGCGCGGCCTCGCCCTCGCGCCGCCCTTCGACCATGTCGACACGATCGAGGGTCAGGGCACTGTCGCGCTTGAGGCGGCGGCGCAGGCCGCAGCGATCGGCGTCACGCTCGACGCCTTCCTCGCCTGTTGCGGCGGGGGCGGCCTTGCCGCCGGCTGCGCGACGATACTGGCGGAAGTCTCGCCGGCGACTGAGATCATGATCGCCGAACCGGCCGGCTTCGACGAGACCTGGGCGTCTATCCGGGCCGGCGAAAGGCTGAAGGCGGACCAGTCCGCGCGGACGATTTGCGACGCCCTTGCTTCCCCCTCCCCCGGCGCGCTGACATTTCCGATCCTGCGACGGCGGGTGACGCAGGGTTTTTCCGTCACGGATGAGGAAGTGCTCGAGACCCTCGCCTGGGCGTTCAAATATCTGAAGCTCGTTCTCGAACCGGGCGGGGCGGCGGCGCTTGCCACAGTTTACCATGGCAAGGTCCGCCCCTCAGGCGGGGCGATCGCCCTCACATTGTCGGGCGCGAATGTCGATCCGCCCCTTTTTGCTGAAGCGCTCTCACGCTTTGGTTAGCGGCTGCGCCTATTCGGCCGCATTTTCATCATTGAAATGTTATATTGTAGCCCTACCTACCAAACTGGGTTAGGGCGGTCAGCTGTCCGGGTTTTTACGGTTCGCTAGCCAATCTGTGACCTGATGTCGAACGGGGCGATCCCGAACGCGGCGGAAAGAAGGGGTTAAGGCCGATGGCCACTCTCAAAGCTTCGAACCGGCAGCTAGACGCGGAATCGAAGATTCCGTTGAGCGAGCGCGAACTCGCGGCGCTGGGCGGCAAGAAGCTGGTTTATGTCCGAACCGTACTCGCCGCCGAGGTCAAGGACGATCTCGTCGACGACGACACCGGCGCCGTCATCGACATCCCCGCCGACACGACGCTCTATTCCGTGCATTCCAGCGACGGCCAGCGCATCGCCCTCGTCGGCGACCGCGCCCTCGCCTTCGCCGCCGCGCGCCAGCACGAGATGAACCCCGTCAGCGTGCATTAACCGGATAGTGGTTCGTGTAGGGACGACGTCACTTCGCCCTGCCGCCAGCGTCCTTCAACGCTTCGTCCGCGGAACTTGCGCCTGGGCGCTTCGCTTAAAGCATCCTCGCTTCGCCGCGGTCGCGCTTGCCGGATTTCGACGAAGCGCGGTCATCGAAAGCCGGTGTTTTCTGGATACGCAAGGTGTGAGCGCGGCCGCGATCGCCCTAAGCCGCGTGCGGTCGCTCGCTCTCGACGGCGATGGCGAACAGGGCTTCCGGCGTTTCGGCCCCGCGCAGCGCTTCGCGCACGCGCTCGTCGCGCAAGAGCCGCGAAACCTTGGCGAGAGCTTTGAGGTGCGCCGCCGAGGCGTCGGCAGGGGCGAGCAGCACGAAGATAAGATCGACCGGCTGCTCGTCGACCGCCTCAAAATCGATCGGCTGGTCGAGCCGGGCGAGGAGGCCGGTCATGGCGCCAAGGCCTTCGATCTTGCCATGGGGGATGGCGACGCCGCGCCCGACCCCGGTCGAGCCGAGCCTTTCGCGCTCCATCAGCGACTCGCGGATGACATCCGCATCAGCGCCCGTCAGCGCCGCTGCACGCTCTGCGAGCGAGGCCAGCGCCTCGCGCTTGCAGCGCGCATGCAGGCTCGGGACGACGGCCTTCGGGGAGAGTAAATCGGCAAGCGGCATAAGAACCAAACGAACTCCTGCAATCCCCGTACCGGGTCTGCGGCGCCCTTTTACGACGAAACATCCTTAATGAAAGTCAATTCTCCGGCCCCTTCAGGGCGCGGGGTCGATCCAGCCGATATGGCCGTCCCGGCGCCGATAAACAACATTAAGGCGGCCATGGGCGGCGTTTTTGAAGACGACCGCCGGGCTTTCGGCGATATCGAGCTGCATCACGGCCGCGCCGACCGTCATTTCCCGCAAGGCGGTCGCGTGCTCGGCCACCACAACCGGGGTCGGGTCCCCGGCGGGCTCCGCGACCCCTTCCTCTTCCTCGGGCAGGGGGGCGAGCAGCCGGTAGGCGGCGGCCTCGGCCGGCAGCGGCGCCTTGCCGTTCACATGATGGTTCTTGAGCCGGCGTTTGTAACGGCGGACCCGCTTTTCGAGCTTGTCGAGACCTTCTTCGAATGCGGCGTAGGCGTCCCCGCCGGAGCCGTGCGCCGCGAGAAACACGCCCGAGAAAAGGTGCGCGGTCATCTCACATTCGACGAGGTGACGCTCCTTGGCGAACGACACCACGGCGTCGGCGCCATGGCCGAAATACTTCTCGACGCTGTCGGACAGGCGTTCGCTGACATGGGTGCGCAGCGCATCGCCAAGTTCGATGTTCTTGCCGCTGACCTGAATGTCCATGGGAAGAGGCCTCCGTTCGTCGGGCTGGCCGCGCAACCCGTTCGCGAGGGGGCGGCTACGCCCCGTTTATATCGGCAATTGGCGGGCGGAATCAAAGGTCCTGACGCGCAAAATGCGCCGATCAGATGGCCGGCCGCAGGGCGGCGCGCCGACGCGCGACCGACGAGGCGATGTTCATCGTTTCACGATATTTTGCGACCGTGCGCCGGGCGATGTCGACGCCCTCCCCGCGCAGGATCTCGACGATCCGGTCATCCGAAAGAACAGTATCCGGCGTTTCGGCCCCGATCAGTTCGCGAATGCGGTAGCGAACCGCCTCGGCCGAATGGGCCTCGCCGCCCTCGCTTGAGCCGATTGACGCGGTGAAGAAGTATTTCAGTTCGAAAATGCCGCGCGGCGTCGCGACATATTTGTTCGCCGTGACGCGGCTGACCGTTGATTCATGCATAGAAATTGCGTCGGCGACCGTGCGTAGATTGAGCGGGCGCAGATGCTTGACGCCGTACACGAGAAACGCGTCCTGCTGGCGGACGATTTCGCTGGCGACCTTGAGGATCGTGCGCGCGCGCTGGTCAAGGCTTTTGATGAGCCAGTTGGCGTTGGCGAACTGCTCGCTGACGAATAGCGCGTCGTCGTCGCGGCATTTCAGCTTCGAGACTTCCGCATGATAGACGCGGTTGACGAGCACTTTCGGCAGGGTCTCGGAATTGAGCTCGATCTTCCAGCCGCCGTCAGGCGCCTTTCTCACGATCACATCGGGCGTGACGACCTGAACGGGATCGGAGCCGAAGGCGTAGCCGGGCTTCGGCGTCAGCGCCCGCACCTCCGCGACCATGTCGCGGATGTCTTCCTCGTCGGCGCCGGTGACCCGCATCAGGCCCCTGAGGTCGGACTTCGCGAGCAGTTCGATGTTGTCGATAAAGGCGCGCATCGCCGGATCGAGCCGGTCGCGGTCGGCGAGCTGAATCGCCAGACATTCCTTGATGTCCCGCGCGCCGACGCCCGACGGCTCGAACGTCTGGATGAGTTTCAGCGCGCGTTCGACGTCGCCGGCGTCTGCGCCGAGCCGGTCGGCGACGGCCTCCACGGTTTCGCGCAGATAGCCGGCCTCGTCGATGAGATCGATGAGGTACTGGCCGATGAACAGCTCCAGGGGATCGCGCGAGGCGACCTGCAGCTGCTCGTTCAAATGCTCCCATAATGAAATGTCGCGCGACAGCGTTTCGCCGAACGCCCGGTCTTCGTCGAACGACTGCGCGCCGCCCGACCCGACATTCGCCCAGTCATTCGACTTATAGTCCTGCGCTTCAGGCGCAGGGCCTGCGCGGTCCTCGCCCTCATCGCCCGTATGATCGATCGCCTCCTCAGCGCGGTCGTCCGCGCCCGCGCCGTCAAGATCGACCGCGGCGACCTCGCCGTCGTCGCGCGCATCCTGGGCCGCGGCCTCGGGTCGCTCCGGCGCGTCTTCGGCGTCCGGCGCGCGCTCAAGAAACGGATTTTCCTCAAGTTGCTGTTCGACGAATTCGGCGAGTTCGAGATTCGACAGCTGCAGCAGCTTGATCGCCTGCTGCAGCTGCGGCGTCATGACGAGCGCTTGGCTTTGCCGGAATTCTAGCC
>CAZGXT010000101.1:0-10367 GCA_964529675.1 uncultured Caulobacterales bacterium | reverse complement strand
ATAATCATGGTTAACACTTATGGTTAACGCGGGCGGCGCATCGATCAGGCCTCAGTGCGCCAGCATCACCGGGAGTTCGGATTGCGCAAGCATGCCGCGCGTGAAGCCGCCGAGGATCACCTGTCTCCAGCGGGCGTGAGAATAAGCGCCCATCACGCAGAGATCGGCGCGCCATTCCCGCGCCAGTTCCAGGAAGCTCTCAGCGTCGCGGTCTTCCTTCTCGCGCTCGATCACTTCGACCTTGGCGCCGTGCAGTCGCAACGTCGCGGCGGCGTCGTCCGCACCCGGACGATCCGGCCCGAGAGATCCAAAGCTGACTGCGGCGACCGCCTCGGCGCGGGTGAAAAAGGGCGTCGCCGCCGCCATCGCACGCGCGGCTTCGCGCGACCCGTTCCAGGCGAAGAGAATGCGACGCGGAAAAGCCTCGCGGGCGACCGGCGGCGAGATCAGAACCGGCCGACCGGCCTGGAACAGGACTTCTTCCAGATTGGAGGTTTCGCGGAACTTCGCGGCTTCTTCCGTCTTGCTGAAGACGACAAGATCGGCGACGCGCGCGGCGATTCCGATGTCAAAGGGCGCTGCGCCTTCGCGCTCGATCCATCGCGCAGACGGCGCGTCCCGGACGGTCTCCTCGAACATCTTCTTCAGCCGGGCGGCGCGTTCCACCGCCGCCTTTTCCAACGCCTCAATGTAATCTTCCGAGACTACGGCGCCGAGCGGATAATAGCCGCTCGGGGGCGCGTGCGGCCTCTCTCGAATGTGCAGCGCCTCAAGGCTCGCCTGCAGCTCTTTTGCAATCGTCATCGCCGCCTTGAGCGCGGCGCCGCCGGCGTCAACTGTCTCTATGGGAACAAGAATGCGCTTGATGGACATCGCCCAGGTCTCCCTCGCGTAAGCCCCTTTCTTATTTTGGGGCAGCCGCTCCCAATTCAAGCATTCCCCGCCCGCTTTCTTCGGGCGGCCCTTGACGCATCGACCGGGCGCTCCTATGTGAGTGAGCGCTCACACATGGAGAAGATGCGGCCTTATGCCGGTCAGCACCCAGATCGATGCGCTGGAACCGCCAAAAGGGGTCACCCCCGGCGCCCGCGCAACACGCGCGCGCATCGAACGGGCCGCGCTGAACCTTTTCGTCGCGCGCGGGGTTGATGCCGCGACTACCCGGGACATCGCCGCCGCCGCCGGCGTTTCCGAAGGCGCCATCTACCGGCATTTCGACAGCAAGGATGAGCTCGCCTCGATGATTTTCCTTGAGATTCATACGCGGCTCGCCGCTCTGGTGCGCGAGGCTGCGGCCCGGAAAATGAGCCTCGCCGAGCAGACGCGCGCGGTCGTCGACGCCTATTGCGCGACCGCCGACGCCGATTTCCCGTTGTTTCGCTTTCACCTCCTCTACACCCACCGCTTCCTTCCGACCCCTGAGGGCGTCGACAATCCGGTCTCCGCCGTCGAGGACCTCGTCTCGGCGGCGATGAAGCGACGGGAAATTCCGCGCCGCGATCCGGCGCTCGCCGCCGGCATGGCGCTGGGGGTCGTTTTGCAGACCGCGCTGCAGATCAGCTACGGACGCCTTAAGGGTCCGCTATCGACTTATAGCGACGATATCGTCGCCGGCGCGCTGGCTGCGCTCGGCGCGCAATCCTGAAGCGGCGAGGGGCCTTGTTAATTCGTATGCGCAGCATTTTCTTCCAGGCGGCCTATTGGGCGACCTCGGTCTTTTTCGCGATCACCGCGATTCCGCTGCTGCTCGTTCCAAGCCGCAAGCCGACGGTCGCGTGGATCCGCCTTTACACGCAGGTGATGACGTTCTGGATGCGGACGATCGCGGGGGTCAGGATCGTCGTGCGCGGACGCGAGCGCCTGCCCGAAGGCCCCTGCATCATCGCCGCCAAGCACCAGAGCTGGGGCGACGGCTTCGCGATGATGTCGACGCTGCCTGATCTCGCCTTCGTCACGGGCGACCACCTCGAAAAGTTCCCGCTGCTCGGCGGCATTCTCAGGAAGATGGGCGCGATCATCGTCGACAATTGCGGCGGCGCCTACGCCCGCGCGCGCCTTGTCGATGTGGAGCTGAAAAAGGCGCAGACCGAGAACCGGCGCATCCTCATCTATCCGGAAGGCCATCTCGCCCCGGTCGGGGAGCGCTATCGTTACCGGCGCGGCGTTTTTCACATGTACGCCGCCTATGGCTGTCCGGCCGTACCGGTCGCGACAAATCTCGGGCTTTACTGGCCGCAGCAATCATGGCGTCTGACGCCTGGCGAGGCGGTCATCGAATTCCTCGATCCCATTCCGCCCGGGCTTGAGAAGGAAGACTTCATGGCGCGCCTCGAAGCGGTCATCGAACAGCGCTCGCTTGACCTCCTCGGCGCCCACGCGCCGGCGAGCCTGCCGCCGCCGCTGCCTGACCCGCATCCGGCCCGCTAGCGCCCCCGCGATGAGGCGAGCCGCCGCGAGGTCCGGGCAGACGCCGCTGTTCCTGCAACAGCGCTTCTGGCCGATGTGGACGGCGCTGACGCTCGGCACGTTCTCAGACAATGTGCTGCGCCAGGCGCTCCTTATCGGCGTCTCCTACGGCGTCATCGCTGCGCCGATGCTCGGGCGCGCCGACAATTCGATCCCGCTGATCGGCGCGCTGCTGCCTCTGGCGATCTTGATCTTCACGCCGCTCTCCGGCCAGCTCGCCGACAAATACGAAACGTCGATGATGTTCAGGCGGACGAAGTTCGTCGAAGTCATCCTGATGATCGCCGCGGCCGCAGCGTTTCTGTTCGAGCTCGGCGGTCTGGCGATCGCGATGCTGTTCGCAATGGGCGCGCAGTCGGCGTTCTTTTCGCCGGTGCGCACGGGCGCGATGCCGAAATATCTCGCGCCGGACGAACTCGTCCGCGGCAACGGACTGTGCAACGCCGGCCTCTACAGCTTCATCCTCGTCGGCTACATGGTTGGCGGCGCGCTGATCACTACGAAGGGCGGCGGGGCGAAGGTCGCCGCCGTGCTTGTCGTCGCCTCGATCCTCGGCTGGCTCGCAAGCCTTCGCACGCTGCGCGCCGGCGCCAACGATCCTGATCTGAAGATCTCGTTCAACCTGATCGCGCAGATCGGGCGCATGGCGGGCCTTGTGAAAAACTCCCGCGGCGTCGCCCCGCCGCTGTTTGGAAGCGCGATCTTTTTTCTCCTGTCGACCGCAGTCACGGTGCTGACCCCGCTTTTCGCGCGCGATGCGCTGCGCGCCGACGCCTTTGCAGCGACAGTTCTGAACGGGCTGTTCGCGGTCGGCGCCGGCTTCGGCGCCCTCTTCGCCGCGCGGCTCGCCAAGGGCCGCTCGGGCCTCGGCTGGTCGGCGGCGTCGGTCGGGCTAGCGGGCGCATTCAGCCTCCTCGTCTATTTCTTCTCCCCGCTCGCCGCCGCTGCGCCCGGCGAGACGTTGAAGGCGGCGGCGTTGCTGACGACTCCGGCGGGCCTCGTGCTGTCATTTCTTTTCGTCGCCACCGCCGCGCTGATGGGCGTCTATCTCGCGCCCTTGCAGGCCGCGGTGCAGCGGCGCGCGCCGGCGGCGATCCGCGCCCGCATCATGGCGTCCGGCGCATTTCTCAACGCCGCCTTCGCCATTCCGGGGTCGCTATCGACCTTTGCGATCACCAACACCGGCGCCGATCCGGCGCTCGTGTTTCCGGCGATCGCGATCGTCATGCTGGCGATCTCGGCGCTGATGTTGCATAGACGGCGCACCTTGCCGGAAGGGCTTTACGACGAAGTCCTCCGCCAATCCTGACGAGGCTGCAGCGGGAACAAGATGCGGGCGTTGGTCACCGGAGCGGCGGGCTTCATCGGCGCGGCGACGAGCGCGGCGCTGCTGCGGCGGGGCGACGCCGTGGTCGGCGTCGACAACCTCAATGACTATTACGCGCCGGCGCTGAAGCGCGCGCGCCTCGACCGCCTGCCGCCGCTCGGCGATTTCCGCTTCCACAAACTCGACATCGCCGACCACGAAGCGTTGAAGCGCGCCTGCGACGGCGGATTCGACCTCATCATCCACCTCGCCGCGCAGGCGGGCGTGCGCCACTCGATCGACAACCCGTTCGCCTATTCGCGCTCGAATCTTGAGGGTCATCTATCGGTGCTGGAGCTGGGGCGCAGGCTCGGCGTTCCTCACCTCGTCTATGCGTCGTCGTCCTCCGTCTACGGCGCCAACAGCAAGGTCCCCTTTGCGGAAAGCGACCGCACCGACGAGCCGGTGTCCCTCTACGGCGCGACGAAGAAAGCGAATGAGGCGATGTCCGCCTCCTACGCCCGCCTTTACTCCATGCCGGCGACCGGCCTCCGGTTTTTCACCGTATACGGACCATGGGGCCGGCCGGACATGGCTTGCCTGTCCTTCGCCGAGAAAATGCTGAAGGGCGAGCCGATCGAGATTTTCAACGAGGGCCGCATGGCCCGCGACTTCACCTATATCGACGACGTCGTCGACGGCGTCCTCGCCGCGGCCGCGGCCCCGCCGGGCGAAGCCGAGGCGTTTCACCGCCTTTTCAATCTCGGCAATGACCGGCCGGAGCAATTGATGACGCTGGTTTCGCTTCTCGAGAAGGAGCTCGGCGTCGAGGTGGAAAAGATCTTCAAAGGCATGCAGAGGGGCGATGTCGAGCGCACCTGGGCCGACATCTCCAAGGCGAAGAAGGTGCTCGGCTATGCGCCCGGAACAAGCCTCGCCGAGGGCGTCGCGCGAACGATGGCGTGGCGGCGCGGCCTCACCAAGCCCCTGTATTAGGCTGGCGTTCCCGTCTGGGGAAAAAATTCGTTAACGCCCGATTAATGACGATCGGCTAGTTTCCAGGAATTATGGGCCTCACCCTGCTCATCATCGCGGTCTGCATCATTTTCGGGCTCGCCGCCTGGTTTGCGGCGCATGAGCCGATTCCGGTCGGGGCGATCAAGGCGGCCATCAAGGAAGCAGAACCCAAGCGCTTTTCACCGAAGCGGACGCTGTTCGTCATCGGACCGGCGGCCAACGCGCACGCCTGCCGAATCCAGCGCCGCCTCTTGAAACCCGCCATCGCCACGCTGATCGGCGGCGACATCTCGGTCATCGAAGTCTACGGCCAGAACCGCCCGCGCAAGAACGGCGAGCCGATGCAATGGCTGGACGCATCGCTCCTTCGTCACGCGATGGATGCGGAGGAAGGGTTCTTCGTGATTTACGTGGATGACGCCGGCAAGACCGTCTTCCGCCGCGAGGCGCCGATGCTGGCCGGTGAAATCGTCGCTCGCGCCGGCCTCGATGCGGGCCCGTTCGAGGAGGGCGGCGGCAAGAAAAAGTCGCTGGTGCTGAAGAAGCTGCGGGCGGCGTGAATGGCGAATGGCGGAAGCGCGATCGGCGCGCTCATTCACCGTTCACCACTCTCCGATCTCCGCCAGCGCCTCAAGCGCGGCCCGGTGCAGCGCGGGGCTCGCCGCCGCGATGACCCGGCCGCGACTATCCGTACCGGGACGATCGCCGCGCCAGCTGGTGATGACGCCGCCCGCCCCTTCGACGACGGGGATGAGCGCTGCGTAGTCGTGATGGCTGAGGCTCGCCTCCATGACGAGGTCGACCTCGCCCAGCGCCAATAATCCGTAGGCGTAGGCGTCGAGGCTGAACCGCGCGACGCGTGACTTTGCGGCGACCGCGTTGAATGCGTCCGCTTCATCGCGCGTGAAATAGCCTTCCTTGCGCGGGTCGGTGGTGACGATGCGGGCCCGCGACAAGGTTTCAAGCCCGCTTGCGCGGCAGGCGCGGCGCACGCCGCCCCGAACATAAGCCGACGCTGCGCCGCGCCGGCCGATCCAGCGTTCGTCGGTGAACGGCTGGTCGATGAGGCCGAGCGCCGGCGCGCCGTTCTGTTCGGCGGCGATCAGCGTCGCCCAGCTGGCGACGCCGCAGATGAAAGCACGGGTGCCGTCGACGGGATCGAGCACCCATCGCCATTCGGCGCCTTCGTTCTCCTTGCCGAACTCCTCGCCGATGACCCCGTGTTTTGGAAACATCGCGCCGATGAGACGGCGCAGCGCGCGCTCAGCCTCGCGGTCGGCGTCCGTGACCGGATCAAATAGGGCGCCGGCCTTGTTATGCACCGCGGTCTGCGCGCGAAAACGCGGCAGCGTTTCGCTGCGCGCCGCATCGGCGAGACGCTCGGCGAACGCGGCCAGTTGTTCGAGGAAAGGATCGTCCATCGGCCGGAACGATGGTCCGGCCCGGCGCCGAATTCAAGCGCCGCTCAATTTTCGCCCGACATCGCCTTGGCGAGATCGAGGAGACGCTGCCGCGGCACGTCGTTCAGCGTGTAGAACGCGCGTACAAGCGCAATCGTGTCATCGCTGGCGAAGGGGTCTTCAGGCGGCAGCGCGGCGTGATCGCCGTTTAGTGCGGCGGTCCCCTCATCGGCGAGATGGGTCTCAAGTCCTTCGAAGAAATAGGCGACCGTCACCTTGAGCGCGACGCTGAGCTGCCACAGGCGCGAAGCCGAGATGCGGTTGGCGCCGCTTTCATATTTCTGAACCTGCTGGAAACGGATGTTCACCGCCTCGGCGAGCGCGTGCATCGTCATGCCGATGAGGCGGCGCCGCTGGCGCACGCGATTGCCCACATAAACGTCGATCGGATGACCCACCCGCGCGCACTCCCTGTTGTTTCGGGAGGGAGAGAGGCAAGCCGCATGCCGATCCGCAGGCGTTGAGGACTCGTCCCGTTGCGGGACGCCTAGTCGATCATCTTCGCCGATTTCAGCCAGAACTCCTCGTCAAAGCCGGGCATTTCAAGGTTGGCGATGAACTGCCGCGACGCGGCCTCCCACGAGAAGCGCTCGGCCCATTTTCGGCATGCCGCCGGGTCGCGCCGCTCATAGGCGTCGAGGCAGGCCCGCCGCAGATCCTCGTTCATCGCCCCGCATCCCGCCGGCGCGCCGTCGAGAATCTCAAGCGGACCGCGAACCGGGTAGGCCGCAACGGGCACGCCGCAGGCGAGCGCCTCGACATTGACGAGGCCGAACGTGTCGGTGCGGGAAGGAAACACGAAAACATCCGCGCCCTGATAATATTTCGTCAAGTCGTCGCCGAATTTCGGGCCGGCGAAGACGGCGTCCTTGAAGCGCTCCTCAAGCTCGGCGCGCTGGGGACCGTCGCCGACGATCAGTTTCGTGCCCGGAAGATCGCATTTCAGGAAGTCCTCGATCGACTTCTCGACCGCAAGCCGGCCGACATAGAGAAACACCGGCCGCGGATGGTGATCGAGGAATTCGCGGTCGCCCGGGACGAACTGCTTGAGATCGACGCCGCGCGCCCAAAGCTTCATCCCGGTGAAGCCGCGCTCTTTCAGCTCGTCCATCAGGCCGGGCGTAGCCACCATCATCGCCTCGCCGTCCTTGTGGAAGTCCTTCAGCACCGCATAGCCCCAGGAGATCGGCACCGCCCAGCGCTCATTGGCGTATTCGGGGAACCGGGTGTGAAAGCTCGTCGTGAAAGGGTAGTCCCGGCGCTTGCAGAAGCGGCGCACCGCCCGCCCGATCGGCCCTTCGGTCGCGATGTGCACGGCGTCGGGCTTGAAGTCGTTGATGATCTTGGCGACGCGCCGGTTCGGCAGGATCGACAGCCGGATTTCCGGATAGGACGGCAGCGGAACCGATTTGAACTCGTTCGGCGTGATGTAGCGGACCTGATTGCCGAGCGCTGTCAGGATGTCGCCCAGCGTTTCGAGCGTTCGGACGACGCCGTTCAATTGCGGCTTCCACGCATCGGTGGCGATGATGACTTTCAGCCCCGACGTCGTATTCGGCATGGCGAAGCGCTGTTTGGGCTTGGTCAGGCGCCCGACGCCGGAGCTGATCCGCTTCAGGGCGCCCTTGCGCGGCGCCGGCGCAGCATCGCCCGGGCTCTGCTCTTGAATATCCATGGATTTCAAGGTGTTGCTCCTTCCGGGGTCTGAGCCCCCTGACAGACCTTCGCTTAGCGGCGCCGGCCGACGCCGGCAATCAGCGCCGCTGACGCTTTAAATTCATATTGCAATGCGGAATTTCTTGTTGCGCCGCAGCAGATTCCGTGTCACCTTTTCTCTTGCAACGCTTTGCGGCGTTGCTGCCCTTTTTGGGCGTTTCCTCCCAAAACTTCGGGCCGCAGGCACTCCCTGCGGCCCTTTTTTGTTCGCAGACGCAACATTATTGCGCAGCAAGCGTGCGCTATTCCGCCGCCCGGGCTGGTCGCAAAGCCGCCGGCGAGAACCGCGCCAGCTCCCCCATCAGCACTTTCAGATGGTCCTTCAGCCGCTCAAACCCTTCCGTGCGGGCGATCCGGCGCTCGTCGAGATAGAGCGCCCGGTTAATCTCGATCTGGAGCACATGCACCCCTTCCAGCGGCCGGCCGTAAGCGGCCGCGACGTGGCCGCCCGCATAAGGAGCGTTGCGCGACACCTGGTAGCCGAGCCCCGTCAGCGTCGTTTCGGCGGCGGCGGTGATCGCCCCGCTGCAGGACGCCCCGAACCGGTCGCCGAGGACGATGTCGAGCGGGCGCTCATTTTCGCGGAAGGGCAAGGCGCCGGCCGACGGCATCGAGTGGCAGTCGATCAAGACGGCGCAGCCGAAGCGCGCCAGCGACTGATCGATCAGCGCGGCGAGCTCGCGATGATAGATATCATAGCAATCGGTCAGCCGCCGGCGCGCCTCGAAAAACTTTAGCTTGCGGTCGTAAATGTCCTGACCGTCGGCGACGATGCGGGGAATGACGCCGAGCCCTGCGCGCACGCGCGTCGATCGCATATCGGCGTTCGACGGCAGCGGATCGGCGAACATCCGCTGGTCCAGCTCGTCGCGGGCGCGGTTCACATCGACCCAGGCGCGCGGAAACAGGGCGCGCAGCAGCGGCGCCCCGAATTGCGGCGCCGCGGCGAACAGGAGATCGACGTAGCTGTCTTCGGACTGGCGCAGCGCATGGCGGTCAAGCCGGCTCATCCGCAACAGCTCAGGGGGATAGCGCCGCCCGGAATGCGGCGAGGCGAAAATGAACGGCGTAGCGTGCGCAGCCGGCCTCAGGACGTCGATCGCCGGCTCGCTCTTGCGCTCTCCCTGCCTGCCGGCGTCCATGCAGATACCCTTGCTTCGCGCTCACTAACGGGAGAGACCGTAATCCGATCGGCGTGGCTTCGTTAAGCCCCCTCGCCGCCCCAACGGCAAGGCATTTGCTCCATCGTCGATGGAAGTCCTATTCCCGTCTTTTCCCGAGACGCGGATTTGGCTAGGCGTTCTGACCCTTGAAGGGCGATTGATGATGGCGGCGATCCTGTTGGCGGAAGACGATGAATCGATGCGGCGCTTTCTGAAAAAAGCGCTGGAGAAGGCGGGCCATTCGGTCATCGACGCCTCTCAGGGCGATGAGGCGCTGACGGAGCTGCAGCTTCGGGAGTTCGACCTCCTCCTGACGGACATCGTCATGCCGGTGATGGACGGAATCGAACTCGCGCGCCGGGCCGCCCAGATCGATCCCGAAATGAAGATCATGTTCATCACCGGCTTCGCCGCGGTCGCCCTCAATCCGGCGAACCGCGCGCCGGAAGAGGCCAAAGTCCTTTCCAAGCCCTTCCACCTCAAAGACCTCGTTCAGGAAGTTGAACGGATGGTTGCGGCCTGAACGGGGGATCGCCGCACGACCCTTGCGCGACCCTGCTTTTGCGGTTAGAGCCCGCTCCCTTCGGGGCGCATAGCTCAGTGGTAGAGCGCCACCTTGACACGGTGGAGGCCCGTAGTTCGATCCTACGTGCGCCCACCATTTTTGCGAGTGGCATTAAGTGCTTACACGCGCGGGCAGGCGTGAACGCCCGCGTTTGCTAAATCGCCATTTAACGATTTGCGATTAACTCTCTTCGAATGGCAGTCATAACGCGGAAAATTCGAAGTGCCGGACAAGCGAGCGAGTCCCAGAAAAATCTGGTCGCGCGCGCCAGTCGCACTGGCCTCGACAAGCTGCGTGTCAGATTTTGTGACCGGGATCTCGAAAATTGTTATCGAGAGCACCTTCGGGTCGCTAGGCTGAAGCGCGAGCTTATCGCTCAGCTATTGGCCGTTGTCCTCTTTCTCTGCTACGGCGCTCTCGATTTTTTCGCCGTCGGCGACTTGGCGCGGACATTTCTTGGCATACGCCTGTTTGTCGTCGCCCCGATTATTCTCGCCCTAATCGCTCTGACCGCCACCCCGCGCTGGGCGGAATATCAAGAGTGGACGTCGACAATTGGGCTCTGCGTTTGCTCGTTTGCGATCATATTGATGATTTACTTGATGCCGGCGTCGGGCGCGCCGCCCTATATCGTCGGCCTGCTCTTTTCGATGATCCTGGCGTCATGCTTGTTA
>CAZGXT010000100.1:0-10416 GCA_964529675.1 uncultured Caulobacterales bacterium | reverse complement strand
TCTTCGACGCCAGCGACTGAACTGACGATCACCTTGTCGATGCGGCGCCGGTCCATGTCGACGACTTCGAACCGCAGCGCGTTTTCAACGATGGTGTCGCCTTCTTTCGGTATGCGCTGCAGTTTGTGCATCAAGAGGCCGGCGACGGTCGAATAATGCGCCGTGTCGTCAAAGCCCTCGACGCCGAGGAGCCGTTCAAAATCTTCGATCGGCGTCATGCCGTCGATGATCCAGGATCCGTCCTCGCGCTGGACCGCCGGCGTCAAGCGGTCCGCAGGCGAGAACGCCGCAGCGCCTGCGATCGCGCCCATGATGTCCGCCGCCGTCACGACGCCGACAAAGCCGCCATGCTCGTCGACGACGATCGCCATGCGCACGTCGGTCCCGGCGAAAGAAGCGAAAAGGCGCGATACGCTCAGCGTCTCAGGGACGTACAGCGGCCTGCGCATCGCTTTTTCGATCTCGAGCGCGCCCGACTTCGAGAAGTGCGTCAGAAGGTCCTTCGTCTGCACGACGCCGACGATTTCGTCGACATTGCCCCTCGCGACGGGAAAGCGCGAATGGCCGCTTTCGGCGATTGTTTCGACGATCTTGATCGGCGGGTCCTCAAGGTCGATCCACACGACTTCGGGGCGCGGCGTCATGATCGACCGCAGATTGCGTTCGGGAAGGTCGAGAACGCCCTCGATCATGTCCTGTTCGTCGCGCCCGATGGCGCCTGAGGACGCGCCTTCCTCGACCATGTGGAGGATTTCCTCCTCCGTCACTTCTTCTTTTTTCACGCGGTGAAGGCCGATGACGGCCAGCACCGCTTCGGTCGAAAAGCGCAGAATGGCGACCGCCGGGTAGGCAAGCGTCGCAATGAACCCCATGGGCTTGGCCGCCAGCGACGCGATCGCCTCGGGGGCGGCGAGCGCGATGCGCTTCGGGACGAGCTCGCCGAAGACGAGCGAGAGATAGGTCGTCAGTACAATGACGATTGCAAAGGCTGCTTCGTTCGCCTGAGGCTCGAAACGCGGAAACGCCTCGGCGATGACGGGAGCGAGATCGTCGGCGATTGCGGTCGCGCCATAGGCGCCGGCGACGATGCCGACGAGGGTGATGCCGATCTGCACGGCGGAGAGAAGGCGCGACGGGTCCTCGCGCAGTTTCAGCGCCGTGCGCGCACCGCGGTTCCCGGCCTCGGCGCGCGCTTTCAGGCGCGCTTCCTTGGAGGAAACGAGCGCAAGCTCCGACATCGCGAACAGGCCGTTCAGCAAGATCAGAACGAAAAGGACAGCGATTTCCATGCATTAGGGCGCTAAGCCTCGCGCCCCTGGCGGCGCCGCGCGGATGTGGCGGCCTCTCTCCCCTAGCGGTTGAACCGGCGCTAGCCAAGTCAGCGATGCGCATCGTGCGGTCGACCAGTGATAAAGGCCACAAAAGGAAGAAAAAAGGCCGTTGCGGCTTTGCAAAGGAAAAGTATCTTGGCTGTCGTCACTTTGGGGAGATGTGAATGAACGCTCGTTTTGTCGCCTTGACGATCGCCGTCGTCGCCGCCGCACCCGCTTTCGCGCAGGCGCCGATCGAAACCAGGGTCGCGGTCACCGTCTTGATGACCTATACCGAAACGACGGAGAAAGAGTTCGACGTCAGCGTCCGCCGCACCACCAACAAGCGAACGGCGAAAGGACTTTGCACGCTAGAAGCCGGAGCAATCATGCCCTACGGGCTCGCGGGTCCGACTGCGGCCGAAGAAAAAGCGATGTCCGAACCGTCGGAAGGAATGGCGGCGCTGGAGCGCGAAGTGCAAAAATGCGGTTCGGATCGGGCCTGCCTGATGAAGCTCATGCAGAAATCCGCCGAAAATCCGCCTTCGGCGGAGGCTTCTGCGGAGGCCGGTCAATACCAGATCTGGCATCCCGTCTCCTGCTCCGGCGATTTCACGGTCGATGATATCTTGCGGCGGAAGGATTATGAGCCTGCGAAAGGCTGGGTGAACTCGACCGAGACGGTGAAGGGCCAGAAGAAAATCGACCCCGCCGTCCCGCCCGGCTGGCAGGCCGTTCGGTTCGAGCACAACCTCAAGAACAACCGTACCGCTTACTGGTTCAACGAACCCGACCCCGTCGTGCTGCCGCGCGAGGTCGTTCGCGAGAGCGGCAGTAATGAAAGCGGCACGGTGCGCGCCACGCTTACGGGCCGCGGAATTCCCATGCCGTTTTATTCCATCGCGGGGGCGCCGAAAGGCGGCAAGGCGATCAAGAAGGTTGACGAGGGCGCGCTAACCATCGAATGGACGATCACAAGGAAGCCATAGCGCGAACTGACGCCCGCCATGGGGGTCCTGCCTACTGGCGGGCGGCGCGTTGGTAGTTTAGCTTTTTCGAGAAGCCCCTAGCGGGCGATTTTTTCCGACCTATATATGCTCTAACTGAGCATAATAGCGGAGGCCGAGAGAGGCGATCATGAAGGTTCTTGAGATCAGCCGGACGAACGGCAAGGCGCCGTCCCTTCCCTTCACGGCGGAGGTCGCTGCGAAGACCGACGCCCTCTATGCGAAGGTCGCGAGGCTGATGCCGCGCGCCGAGTGGATGGCGCACGCGCCTTATATCGCGGCGATCAACGACCTCAAAAGGCAGAAGAACGCCGTCATCCTCGCGCATAACTACATGACGCCCGAAATCTATTTCGGCGTCGGCGATTTCGCCGGCGACAGCCTGCAGCTCGCGAAGATGGCGCAAGCGACCGACGCGCAAGTGATCGTGCAGGCGGGCGTCCACTTCATGGCCGAGACGTCGAAAATTCTTTGCCCGGACAAAACCGTTCTCATCCCCGACATGGCGGCGGGCTGCTCGCTCGCCTCTTCGCTGACGGGCGCGGACGTTCGGCTCCTCAAGCAGAAATATCCGGGCGCGCCGGTCGTGACTTACGTCAACACCTCGGCCGACGTGAAGGCTGAAACCGACATCTGCTGCACGTCCTCGAATGCAGTCGAGATCGTTGAATGGGCGGCGCAGGAGTGGGGCTCCGACACCGTCATCCTCATCCCCGACCAGTATCTCGCCAAGAACGTCGCGGCGATGACGGACGTGAAGATCGTCACCTGGGCGGGCGCTTGCGAGGTGCATGAGCGCTTCACGGCGGCGGACATTCGTGAACTGCGCGAGGCGAACCCCGGCGTCATCGTGCTAGCCCACCCCGAATGCCCGCCGGACGTGCTCGCCGAAGCGGACTTCGCCGGCTCGACGAGCGGCATGTCGAATTTCGTGAAGACCCATCAGCCTGAGCGCGTCGTTCTCATCACCGAATGTTCGATGTCGGACAATGTGAGCCTTGAGAACCCGAACGTGAATTTCGTGCGGCCGTGCAATCTCTGCCCGCACATGAAGCGCATCACGCTCCCGAAAATCCTGAAATCGCTTGAGACGATGACGCATGAGGTGCTTGTCGACCCCGACATTGCGGCGCGAGCGCGTCTTGCGATTGAGCGCATGATCGCATTGCCGCTGAAGCGTCAGTCCATGTACACGCACCAGAAGAAGCCGCAGGTGCTGGCGGTCGAGGCGCGGGCGATGTGAGATGAAGCTTCAGGACTTTGTGGAAAAGACGCTTCTGGAAATTACTCGCGGTGTGGCTGCCGCCCAAAAAAAATCTGACCTCTGGATAGCGCCGGGTCGGGCAGAAGGTGACGTTGAGAAATCACCCTCACAGGTGAATTTGAGGTGGCGGTCGCAACCAGCGCCGAAGGGAGCGGATCGATTAACATTTTGTCGATCGCTGAATCTTCAGCAAAGGGGTCGAGCCAGCACATGAATAAAATCTGCTTCAGCGTGCCGGTCTATTTCCAAGCGCCAAAGAAAAATGCGCCCTGACTTCAGTCCCCATGGCAATTGTTCGCGCAGCCGGAGGCCGCGTTTGAAACCCTCTCCCGCTTGCGGGAGAGGGTGGCGCGAAGCGCCGGGCGAGGGGGTGTCCGGCCGCGTACCATTCCTCATTCACGCCCCCTCACCCCTAGCCCCTCTCCCGCAAGCGGGAGAGGGGAACAGATGACCCCCCCCATCCTCATCATCGGCGCGGGCGTTGCGGGGCTTTACACCGCCCTTAAACTCGCGCCACGGCCCGTCACCGTCATCACCGCGCGACCGCTCGGCGCCGACGCCTCTTCCGTCTGGGCGCAAGGGGGCATGGCGGCGGCGATCGGGGAGAATGATTCTCCCGCCCTTCACTTCGCCGACACGATGGAGGCGGGCGCAGGGCTCGTTGATCCCGATGCGGCGAAGGTGCTTGTTGAAGGCGGCGCCGCGGCGGTTGAAGACCTTCAGCGCCTCGGCGTGCGCTTCGACCGCGACCCGAACGGCGCCTACAAACTCGGTCGCGAGGCGGCGCATTGCCGCCACCGCGTGGTGCACGCGACCGGCGACCAGGCGGGCGCGGAAATCATGCGAGCGCTGATTGAGGCCGCAAGGCTGGCGCCGCATATCGAAATCCTTGAGCGCGTCGTCGTCGAAGACCTCCTCACCGACGACAACGGCGCCGTCGGCGGCGTCCTCGCCTATGTCGTCGAGAAGGGCGAGCGCAGATCGTTCGAAGCGGCGGAGACGATCCTCGCGACCGGCGGGCTCGGCGGTCTTTACGCCGTAACGACCAACCCCAAGCCCGCGCAAGGGCACGGCCTCGCCTTCGCCGCGCGCGCGGGCGCGATCATCCGCGACCCTGAATTTGTGCAGTTTCACCCGACGGCGCTCGACATCGGCGAAGACCCCGCCCCGCTCGCGACCGAAGCCTTGCGCGGCGACGGCGCCGTGCTCGTCAACGGAAACGAGAAGCCGTTCATGCAGCGCTATCACCGCGACCGGGACCTTGCGCCCCGCGACGTCGTCGCCCGCGCGGTCGAGGCCGAGCGGGCCGGCGGGCGCGGCGCCTTTCTCGACGCGCGAACCGCGATCGGCGCCGATTTCGCGAAGAAATTTCCGACCGTCTTCGCCGCATGTCAGCGCGCCGGCGTTGATCCCCGCACGGACCTGATGCCGGTCGCGCCCGCCGCGCATTATCACATGGGCGGGGTGATGACCGATCTTGAGGGCCGCTCTTCGCTCGACGGGCTCTCCGCCGTCGGCGAGGTCGCCTCGACCGGGGTTCACGGCGCCAATCGCCTCGCCTCCAATTCGCTGCTCGAAGCGGTCGTTTTCGGCGCGCGCATCGCCGATCGCCTGCGAACGGAGCGCCTGCCGCCGCGCAAGGGCGCGACAGCGCCGGAAGCGCGCTATGACCTTGCGCCAAAACCCGCAGACGCCCAATTGATGCTGCGTCTGCGCCGTGCGATGTCTTCCGGCGCGGCGCTCATCCGCTCGGCCGACAGCCTTAACGGCGTCATCGGCGTGATCGAAGAATTGAACGAGAGCCCCCTGATGACGAGCGGCCTTAAAAGCGCGCTGTCGACCGCCGAATTGATCGCGCAGGGCGCGCTGTTGCGAGAGGAAAGCCGCGGCGGACATTTCCGCAGCGATTTTCCGGATACGGACGAAGAAGCGATGAACACCGAAATCTGCCTCGCGGAAGCGGCCGATCTCGAATGGGAGGACATGTCATGACCAACCTCCCGCCCTTCATGATCGAAGACGCCGTCAAGCGCGCGCTTGAAGAGGACCTCGGCCTTGCGGGGGACATTACGAGCGCGGCCTGCGTGCCGGCCGATGCGATGAGCCGCGCGGACCTTGTCGCGCGCCGGCCGGGCGTCATCGCCGGGATCGATCTCGCGCTCGCCGCCTTCCGGCTCGTCGATCGCGACATCGACATGCGCGTTGAAAAGGGCGACGGCGCGCAGGTCTCCGGCGGCGATATCGTCCTGCGCATTGAGGGTCCGTCGCGCGGCATCCTCGCCGCCGAGCGCGTCGCGCTCAATTTCCTCGGGCGCCTTTCCGGCGTTGCGACGCAGACCGCGCTTTATGTCGAAGCCGCCGCAGGGTCTCGTGCGAAGATCGTCTGCACCCGGAAGACGACGCCCGGCCTCAGGGCGTTCGAGAAATATGCTGTGCTGTGCGGCGGCGGCAAGAACCACCGCTTCGGCCTTCACGACGCGATGATGATCAAGGACAACCATATCATCGCAGCGGGCGGGATCGCGGCGGCGCTGACCGCGGCGAAACAGGCGGTCGGCCACATGGCGGCGATCGAAATCGAGGTCGAGACGCTCGAAGACATGGAAGAAGCGCTCGAACACGGCGCGCGCATCATCCTCCTCGACAACATGTCGCTCGACGATCTCCGCCTTGCGGTCAAACTCAACAAGGGCCGCGCGGTGCTGGAGGCGTCGGGCGGCGTCACGCTCGACAGCGTCAAGGCGATCGCCTCGACCGGCGTCGACGTGATCTCGTCGGGCGCGATAACCCATTCGGCGCCGTGCCTCGATCTCGGGCTGGATTTTCTGGACTAGCGGACGATGGCGGCGGCGAACACAGACGCAGCGCCCCGGCTCGGCGTCTGCTATTATCCGGAACACTGGCCGGAAGAGTTCTGGGCGCGCGACGCGGCGCGCATGGCGGACATCGGCCTGACGCAGGTGCGCATCGGCGAGTTCGCCTGGTCGCGCCTTGAGCCCTCGCCCGGCGATTTCCGCTGGGAATGGCTTGACCGCGCGATCGAAACGCTCGGCGCCGCCGGTCTCGGCGTTGCGCTCGGCACGCCGACCGCGACGCCGCCGAAATGGCTGATCGACCGCCATCCGGACATTCTCGCCCATGATCGCCACGGCCGGCCGCGCCGTTTCGGCTCGCGACGGCATTATTGTTTTTCCTCAGAGCGCTACCGCGCCGAATCCGCGCGCATCGTCGAGGCGATGGCCGCGCGTTACGGCCGGCATGACGCAGTGATCGCCTGGCAGACCGACAATGAATATGGCTGCCATGATACGGTGCGAAGCTATTCGCCGGAAGCCGAGCGCGCCTTCCGGCGCTGGCTCGCCGCCCGCTATGGCGATATCGGCGCGCTCAACGGGGCGTGGGGAACGGTGTTCTGGAGCCAGGACTATCGCGCCTTTGACGAGGTCGACCTGCCGAACCTCACGGTGACCGAAGCGAACCCCTCCCATGTCCTCGACTTCCACCGGTTCTCCTCCGATCAGGTCGTCGCCTATAATCGTCTGCAGACGGACATTCTGCGCCGGCTGTCGCCCGGCAAGCCTATCTTTCACAATTTCATGGGTTTCTTTTTCGACTTCGACCATTTCGCGGTCGGCGCCGATCTCGATTTCGCGGCGTGGGACAGCTATCCGCTCGGCTTTCTCGACGTTGCGCCTTTCCCGCCGGAGGATAAGGTCCGCTACCGCCGGCAGGGCCATCCCGACATCGCGGCGTTCCATCACGATCTCTATCGCGCGGCGGGGCGCGGACGTTTCCAGGTGATCGAACAGCAGCCGGGCCCGGTGAACTGGGCGCCGCATAACCCGGCGCCCCTCCCTGGCATGGCGCGGCTGTGGGCGATCGAGGCCGCAGCGCACGGCGCCGACGCCGTCAGCTATTTCCGCTGGCGTCAGGCGCCCTTTGCGCAGGAGCAGATGCACGCAGGCCTCTTGCGTCCCGATGACCAGCCGGCGCCGGCCTATCAAGAAGCGCGCGCGGCCGCGCGTGATTTCGTCGCTGTCGGCGCCGCGGCGCCGACACCGGCGTCGGTCGCGCTCATTTTTTCCTATGAAGCGCACTGGCTTTTCGAAGCGCAGCCGCAAGGCGCTGCGTGGTCATACCCGGGGCTCGTCTTTGAGTGGTACTCGGCGCTGAGACGCTTCGGCCTCGACGTAGATATCGTTTCTCCCGAGGCGGCGCTCTCCGGTTACAAGGCGGTGTTCGTTCCCTCGCTGCCGATCATCGATGACGCCTTTGTCGAGCGGGTGCGGGCAAGCAGCGCGCTGGCGGTGTTCGGACCGCGCACGGGATCGAAGACTGCAACGCTCACCATTCCGCCGACGCTGGCGCCCGGCGCCTTGACGGCGCTGGTCCCGCTCACCGTCACCCATGTCGAGAGTTTCCCCGCCGATCACCGCGAAGCAGGCCGCTTCAATGACGGCGCCGTGTCGGGGCGCATCTGGCTCGACCATGTCGAGACGGCGCTCGCCCCGCTGGCGGCGCGCAACCAGGGCGGCGGCCTTCTCTACCGCAACGGCAAGGCGCTCTATCTGACGACGGTTCCTGATCACGGGTTCCTCGCGGCGCTGTTCTGGTCGATCCTCACCGAGGCGGGCGTCGCCACCGCGCCGGTTGATCCGGATATCCGGCTGCGGCGGCGCGGCGATCTTGTCTTCGCGTTCAATTACGGGCCCGAGCCGCGCGACGTTTCGGCGATCGCCGGCGGGGCTTCGTTCGTACTCGGCGCCCCGTTGATCGAGCCCGCCGGTGTCGCGGCGTGGCGGGACGAAGCCCATAAAATGAAAACGGCGCGCTGAACATCAGCGCGCCGCTTGTTCAGAAAAGGCCCAAGGGCTTATTGCGGCGGCGCAAAGCCGTTCTCAGAGCCCCAGAGATACCAGTTGTCGACGACGGTGCCGGTCAACAGGATGCCGATACCGCCCGTCAGCGTGCAAAGCACCGCGAACCACCACGCCCAGCGATGAATCGACTCCATGGTGGCGTTGAAGCCCATCGTCCAGCGCCAGAACAGCGCCGCGCGTTCCGACGCGGTGCCGCGATCAGTGATCTGCTCAATCTCGCGCTCGCCGCCGAAACGGCTGACCGCGAGGATTGTCGCCCCATGCATCGCAAAGAGAAGCGCCGATCCGTACAGAAACACGATCGAGAGCATGTGAAACGGGTTGTAGAAGAGGTTCCCGTAAATGAGCGAGAAATTGTTCGTCCATTCAAGGTGCGAGAAGATGCCGAACGGAACCGCCTCGCTCCAGCTGCCCATCAGGATCGGCCGGATGAAGCCGAGCACCAGATAAAGCCAAATCGCAGAGGCGAAGGCCCACGCGACATGCGTTCCCATGCCGAGCTGAATGGCGCGGCGATAGGTTCTGACCCACCAGAGAATGATCGAGGCGGTGAGGAAGAAACCCGCCATCAGCCACCATCCGCCTTCATTGAGCGGCGGAAAGATCTTGAGGCCGTGCTCGGGCAGGGGCGCGTCGAGCGACAGCCAGGCGAGCTGGCCGACGAATTTCACCGGGTTCCAGTTGACCGAGGCGAGCATGTTGAGCCCGATGATCTCGATCGCAAAGAAGAAGCAGATGATCGACGCGACGCCCGTCCAGCCGAGATAGACTGGACCGATCTGCGCGTCGCCGATCTTGCCGAAGAGATAGGAGAAACCCTTGACTTTCTCGCGGCCCCAGTCGCCCGCCGGCAGCGGGACGCCCTCGTCGAAGTGGCCGCGAAGCTGAACCTGCGTGAAGATATTCTGATATTCCGACATGGCGCGTTATCCTTCTAATTCCAGATCGGAATGTTCTTCCACCAGTTCCACCATTCGACCCATGAGCCGTCATAGAGAGGACCGGAGATGATGATGCAGACCGCGCTCCAGAAGCCGGCGGAGAGCGCGAGGAAGAGCCCGAGCCGGTGGATGCCGAGCGTTCCGATCGAATAGCCCAGCACGTCGCGGAAATAGGTGTTCTCGTGTTCCGGGGCCTTCACTTCGTTGCCCTTTTGCGGATTGACCGCCGAGAGCACGAGCGAGCCGTGCAACGCGAGCGCAAAACACGTCGTGAAGAAGAACGTGATCGCGATCATGTGCGCCGGATTGTAGTGGAAATTCACATAGGTGTAGCCCGTGGTCGACACCCAATCGAGGTGGCTCATGATGCCGTAGGGGAAGCCGTAGCCCCATGCGCCCATCAGGAACGGTCTGAAGACGACCAGCGTCACATAGGCGAAGATCGCAACGCCGAAGGCGATCGGCACATGATAGCCCATGCCGAGCTTGCGGCAGATCTCAACTTCGCGCAGCGCCCACGAGATGAAGGCGCCGGTCGCACAGATCGTAATGATCTGCCAGAGGCCGCCCTCCGCCATCGGCGCCAGCGACAGGCCGTAACTGACATCCGGCGGGTCAATTGAGATCAGCCAGGGGTTCCAGGTCGGTTCCATGGAGGCCCCCCAGAAGATGAGCGCAGTGCCGAGCACGGCGAAGAATGCCGTCATCACGCCGAAGAAGCCGACGTAAAACGGCCCAACCCAGAAATCGAAGAGGTCGCCGCCGATCAAGGTGCCGCCGCGCACCCGATATTTCCGTTCAAAACTTAAGAGCGCCATGGCTTGTTTCCTTCTCGCCTGAGCGATCGGCTGCGATGGCGGCAGCCCGATGCGGCGAAGTTTTCATCGGCTAAAGTCGAAGGCATGTTGACGCGAGCAGGCTTACTAGTCGTCACGGAGAGCCGGCGCGCGAGCGGAGAGCCCCCCGCGCGCCGGTCGGCGTCGCCGCCTTAGGTGACCTGTTCGGTCGACTCGA
>CAZGXT010000099.1:0-10498 GCA_964529675.1 uncultured Caulobacterales bacterium | reverse complement strand
CGGCGTAGACCGCCTGATACCAGCGGTGGACCTCGTAAGGATCGACGCCGGCGATCAGCGCGAAGGTCCCGGTCACCATCAGGCGCTGGATGTGGTGGGCGTAGGCTTCTTCCTGCGTCTCAGTCACCACGGCGCGGATGCAGGCCATTTGGGTGTCGCCGGACCAGTAGAACGACGGCAGCGGGCGCGACGCGCCGAGCGCGTTCCGCCGCACATAGTCCGGCCCCTCGCGCCAGTAGACGCCGCGGATATATTCCCGCCAGCCGATGACCTGGCGGATGAAGGCTTCGACGGCGCTGAGCGGCGCCGCGCCCTTGCGCCAGGCCTCTTCCGCGCGCCGGCACGCCTCCATGGGATCAAGGAGGCCGATATTCATGTAGAGCGAGAGCACGGCGTGATTGAGGAAGCGCTCGTCGGCCAGCATCGCGTCCTGCGTCTCTCCGAAACCGGCAAGACCCGTCTTGACGAAATGCCCGAGCGCCTTGCGCGCATCCTCAGCGGTCGTTGCGAACCAGAACGGCTCGGCGACGCCGAAATGATCCGTAAACCGATCATTGACGAGGTCGATGACCGCGCGCGTCGTTGCGTCCGGCTTGAAGCGCAGGGGCCCCTGAAAGCGGGCGCCGGCTTTCGCGGGCTTGCGGTTGTCGTGGTCGAAATTCCACCGCCCGCCCGCCGGCTCGTCTTCTTCCATCAGAAGGCCGGTTTTCCGGCGCATCTCGCGATAGAAGAACTCCATGCGCAACGCCTTCTTGCCGAGCGCCCAGGCGTCGAATTCGGCGTGGCTCGCGATGAAGCGGTCATCGTCGAGAATGTCGACGGGAAGCCCGAAGCGGTCGCTCCAGCTTTTGGCTTCCTCCAGCACCGCCCAGTCGCCGGGCTCGACGAGCGCGATCTTCTTCGGCTTACGGCGCTTTACGGCGCTCGCGACCATGTCGGAAAAGGTTTCCGGCGCGCCCTTATCCTCAAGGCGCGCATAATCGACCGTCCAGCCCGCGGCGCGAAGGCTCTCGGCGAAACGGCGCATGGCGGAGAGGACGAGGACGATCGACTTCTTGTGATGGTTCGCATGCGTGATGTCGGCGACGGGCTCGCCCATCACGATGACATCGGCCCGCGGGTCCGCGCCTTTGAGGCTCGCAAGCCCCTGCGAGAGCTGGTCGCCGAGAATGACGACGGCTGCGCGCGTCACCACTCGATCTCCGCGCCGTCATAGGCGAAAAAGCGCCCTGACATGTCCGGCGTCGCGACCGCGCAAAGGCGCAACAGATTTTCCGCGCACTCGGCCGGTGTCGCCGTAATGCGCCCGCCCGCATAGGGTCTCGTCAGCGCGGTGTCGATCGTGCCGGGGTGAAGCGCCAGCGCGATCGCTTCGGGGCGCGTGCGTTTCAGCTCGACCGCCGCGCAGCGGACGATCTGATTGAGCGCCGCCTTCGACGCGCGATAGCTCATCCAGCCCCCGAGCCTGTTGTCGCCGATCGACCCGACGCGCGCCGACAGAAAAGCGATGACGCCGCGCTCCTTCGCGGGCAGCAGCGGCGCGAAATGCTTGGCGATCAGCGCAGGGCCGATCGCGTTCGCGGCGAATACGCGCGCCATCGCGCCGGCGTCGATCTCGGCGAAGGATTTTTCAGGTCGCGCGCCCGCGCTCTCAAGAACGCCGGTGGCGACGACGATGAGGTCGAAGCGCTGATCCTTGAAGCGCGCCGCCGCGCGCGCGACGCTCCCCTCGTCGGTGATGTCGAGCCCGTCGCCGCGCCGCGACAGCCGCGTCACCGCCCTCTTGCGGTCAAGCGCATCGGCGATCGCCGCGCCGATGCCGCCGGAGGCGCCGATGACGAGCGGGGATAAAGGAAAGGACGACATGCGCCATTTACGCAGACGGCGCGCACGCGGTTCCGTTCAGTCGGCGGGGGCGCGTTACCGCAGAACGGCCTTGTAGGAGACTTCGCCCTCGGCCTTCGGGCCGACCGGCGTGCTCAGCGTCCATTTGATGTGGGTGATTTCATCGCCGCGCGCAGGGCGCGGTTCGCCGCCCTCGACGACCGTTAGGCGTCCGCGGGCGACATAGGTCGCTCCGCCGTCGGCGGAAAAGGAAATGCTGGCGGTTTCCACGCCCGCGACCGATCCCTCGACATAGGCGACTTCCTTCGGCACCGGCATGACGAGCACGATGTCGCCGGCCGGGTTCGCGCCGTCGTTCTTGTAGCGAATCGAATAGACGACGGTTTCGCCGGGCGTCACCTTGTCGGCGGGCAGGCGCTTCACCGTCTCCTCGCCGTTCGCCCCGACCACGACGGCCTCCTTCTCGACGACCTGGCGAGCCGACATCGACGCCTCTGCGGCGCCGAGCGCGAACGGCGCGGCGGCGAAAAGGGCGAGAACCTTGCGCATGGGCGAAGCCTTTCTTCGTGCGAACCCTGCGAGCTTCTTACGCCGGCACGGTAAACGCCGCCCTAAAGCGCAGGTCCGATTTTTATCGAAGCTTTTTACTGTGTTTTTACTGTTTCTTATCACGCAATCCTTTTCCGCTTAATTCAATAGGAAAATATTGCCTATCGTCAACTTTATGACTTTCTTTACAACGCAATGCGAAACTGAGGCTTCTCGGTGCAAGGGGAATTGCGCATGAAAAGTCACAGCCGCGGTATGCGGTACGTTGCGTTTGTCAGCGCGGCGCTCGCCGCGGCATTGGGCGCAGGGCCCGCTTTAGCGGCCGGCACCAGCGCCGGCGCCAGCGTCTCGAACTCTTTCACGCTCGACTATGAGGTCGGCGGGATCGCGCAGACGCAGATCGACACCTCAGGATCGCCGACGCTGTTCACGGTCGACCGCAAGGTCGATCTGACGGTCACCACCGTCTCCAGCGCGACGGTGTCGCCCGGCCAGACCGGCGCGCGCGTCGTCTACGGCGTTCTCAACGCCGGCAACGACAACACGGCCTGGCGCCTGTCGGTCAAGGACATCGCCGCCGACAGCTTCGACATCGCGTCCTATTCGGCGGTCTTTTATACCGACGCCGGCAATGACGGCGTCTTCACGCCGGGCGTCGACGACGCCGGCGCTGGGACCTCCTACACGCTCGGCGCCGGCGTGACGCCGAACGTCGCGCCTGACGCCACTTTGTGGGTCGTGCTCACAGGCGACATCCCGGCTGGCGCAACCAACGGCCAGTTTGACGATGTCGCGCTGATCGCCAACTCCTTCTACCCGACCGCCTCGCTCGATCCGGCTTACGCATCGACGCCGGGCGCGGAGATTACGGCGGCGGCGTCGAACACGCTGACCGGCGCGGCCCAGGACGTGCTCGCCGACGGCGCCGGCTCGGCGGGCGCTCCGGAAGACGTCGCCAATGACGGCGCGCATTCCTCGACGGCGCGTTACACCGTCGCCGCCGCAGCGGTCACCGCGAGCAAGACGGTCGCGGTCGTCGCCACCAATCCGGTCAACTGCGCGACCGACGCGATTTCCGGCGGCTTCGCGACGCCGGGCGCCTGCGTTGAATATGTGATCTCGGCGTCGAACGCGGCGGGCGCCTCGGCGACCGCGACCAACATCGCGATCAGCGACGTTCTTCCGAACGAAGTGCAGTGGGTGTCGTCGGCGCAGTCCGGCTTCTCAGCCGCGGGCACATTGACGAACCCGGCGGGCGGCGCGGGCTGCGCGGCCGCGTGCACGGTCTCCCTGACCGGGGCGTCGCTCGCTCCGGGGGCGACGGGCACCGTCACTATTCGGGCGCTCGTGCGTTAGGCGCCCGGCGGATAGGGCGGAAACTCTCAGCGCCGCCGCCCCGGAGACCCCGGAGCGGCGGCGTCGCCTTAAAGGGCGGGTTTAACGCCTTGGTGTGTGTCGGGGCCGAAAGGGCTCGTGTGGCGTGAGCAGGCGGGGACATATTCCGGGAATGATGCGGCGACTTCTCGCCGCCGCGTTCTGCGCCCTCGCCCCCGTCGCCGCCCTCGCCGCGCCGCTCGGCTCGTCGGTCGTCAACCGCGCGTCGGTCGATTTCACGATGGGCGGCGTTCCGGCATCGCTGACGACGTCAGACGCCGTCTTCACGATCGAAGCCCAGCGAACGCCCTCGACCATCACCTTTTTCCGCTATGCGCCAGCAGCGCCGGGGGCCGTTCCGACATCGCTTAACGGGTCTGACTTCCAGAACGGCGCCGGGGGACCCTTCCTGCCAGTCGGACCGCTGATCGCCGCGGGCGGCGCGACGATCGACACCGCCGCTCCCGTGCCGCTGATCGAGGCGAGCGCCTATTTCGTCGGCGAGCCTGTCATCGTCCGCGTCACGGACGCGGGCCAGAACGGCGACCCCCTCGTCATCGAAACGATCGTTGCGACCGTTACGACGGCGAATGGCGATCATGTCTTGCTGCGCTTTTACGAGAGCGGCCCTGACACCGGCGAGTTCTACGCCTGGATCGCCAGCGCCGGCGGATCGCCGGTCGTCAACGACGCGATGCTGACGATCGCCGGCGGGCAACGCCTGACCGCGCGCTACCAGGATCCGTTCGACGCCACTGAAATTTCGACCGACACCGCGGGCGTTGATCCGTTCGGGCGCCTGTTCGACAGCCTGACCGGCGCCCTTCTCGACGGAGCGATCGTCACGATCGTCGAGGACGCGACGGGTCTGCCGGCGAGCGTCTTCGGCATCGACGGGGTTTCGGCCTATCCTTCAACGCTGGTCACCGGCTCTACTGTCACCGACGCGGGCGGCATGACCTATCCGCTCAGCCCCGGCCAGTTCGTATTCCCGATCATGGCGCCGGGGACCTACCGCCTGCTGGTGACGCCGCCTTCAGGGTATCGCGGCCCGTCTTCCGTTCAGCCGCCCGCCTTCAACGCGCTCGCCAACGCGCCCTTCACGATCATTCCGGCCTCGTATGGCCAGCCCTTCCTGCTCGACGGGACCGTCAATCTTGAATTCGACTACCCGCTTGATCCGTCAACCGACGTCCTCCTGACGAAGTCCGCCGGGGCGGCGACGGCCTCGGCCGGCGACTTCGTGCGCTACGCCCTCCGGATCGAAAATCGCGGGGCCTCCGATATCCCTGCGCGCATCGCCGACATCCTGCCGCCGGGTTTCCGCTATCAGCAGGGGTCGGCGCGGGCTGACGGCGCGGCGATACCAGACCCGGCGGTCGCGCCTGACGGCCGTACCCTGACGATCGACGCCGGCCTCGTTCCCGCCGGCGGCGCGATCGCCATCACCTACATCACCGAAGTGACGGCCGGGGCAGGCCTAGGCCCGGCCGTCAACGCCGCGCAGGTCGTCGGCCCCGGCGGCGCGCCGGTCTCGAACCGCGCCGAGGCGGCTGTCGACATCGTTGACGACTTCCTGCGGTCGTCCCTCACCATCATCGGCCGCATCGTCGAGGACGGCTGCGAGGACGAAACGACCGCGAAGGGCGTCGAAGGCGTCCGGCTCTACCTCGAAACCGGCTTCACGACCGTCACCGACGAGAACGGTCTTTACCACTTTGAAGGCGTCAGCCCGCGAACACACGTCGTGCAGGTTGATGAGGAAAGCCTTCCTGACGGGTATGGCCTTGTCCTCTGCCGCGACAATACGCGTTACGCCGGCAATCCTGGTTCGCAATTCGTCGATGCGCGCGGCGGCGCGGTATGGCGAGCGAATTTCCATGTGAAGAAGCTGCGCGAGCCCGCGCCGGCGGCCAAACTGGAAACGGCGGCCTACAATCCCGATACGGACTACCGGGCCTTCGACAAGGCCTGGCTGAACGGTCAGACCGCGGGCAACGCCTTCGCCTACCCGGCCGAAGGCGCAACACCCTCGGCCGCGAGCCTTAATCTCGGGGTCAAGCATGACGCGGCCTTGCGCCCGACGCTCTACCTCAACGGGCGCGAGGCGCCGGCGGAGAATTTCGCCGGCCGCGAGGTCAATCTCCTGCGCACGACGGCGCTGACTCACTGGAAAGGCGTCGACCTGCGCGAAGGCGACAACCGCGTCGTCGTGAGTTTGCGCAATGAAGCCGGCGTCGAGATCGCGCGGCTTGAACGCATCGTTCCGTTCATCAGCCGCGCCGAACGCGCCGCGCTGCTGGAGGAGCGAAGTTCGCTGTTCGCCGACGGGAAGTCGCGTCCCGTCGTCGCCCTTCATGTGACGGACGGCGCCGGTCGCCCGCTGAGGGCCGGCCGGCTTCTCGCTGTTGAGGTGTCAGCGCCCTACCGGACCGCCGAACGCGCTCGCGCGGAAGAAAGAAACGCGCTTGACGCGCCGCTCTCCGCGCTGTCGGGCGTGCCCGTCGGCCAGGGCGGCGTCGCGCTCGTCGAGCTTGAACCGACCGTCGAAACAGGACCGCTCCGGATCGAGGTAGAGCTTGAAGACGGCCGGACGCGGACGTTCAACACCTACATGAAACCCGCGCCGCGCGACTTCATCGTCGTCGGCCTCGCCGAAGGCCAGGGCGGCTATGAAGACCGCAACGGCGTCGCCGACGCGCTCGACCTCGTCGGCGACGGACGCATCGCCGGCTTTGCAAAGGGCACGGTGAAAGGCGGCTGGCTCGTCACCATCGCCGGCGACACCGCGAAAAGCCGCGGGCGTCAGGACGGCGACCTCTTCCTCGACGTCAATCCGGACGAGCGCTACCCGCTGTTCGGCGACCGCTCCCAGCAGGAATTCGAAGCGCAGAGCCGCTTCCCGGTCTATCTCAAGGCCGAAAAGGACGCGTTCCGCGGCGTCTTCGGGGATTTCGACACCGGCCTCGTCGAGTCGACCCTGTCCCGCTACGCGCGGCGACTCTCCGGCCTCGGCGTCGATTATCAGGGCGAGCGCTTCGAGTTTTCGGGCTTTGCGACCGACACCAACCAGGCCTTCGTGCGCGACGAGATCGCCGCCGACGGGACGTCGGGCCGCTTTCAGCTGTCGGCCGCGCCGCTGGTGCGCAACTCCGAAACGATCACCATCGAAACGCGCGACCGCTTCCGCCCGGACGTCATCCTCGCCAGCGTCACCCTCGCCCGCTACGCCGACTACGAGATCGACTTCGACACCGGCGAGATCATCTTGCGCCTTCCGGTCCCGGCGAGCGACCCGAGCTTCAATCCGAACGTCATCCTCATCGATTATGAAACCTCGGCGCCGGTCGACCGCGCGCTGACCGCCGGCGGGCGCGGCGCGGTGAAGTTCCTCGACGGCAGGGCCGAGGCTGGCGCGACCTTCATTCACGAGGAAGGAACCGGCGCCGACCCCGAAACGACCGACCTCGCCGGGGCGGACCTTGTGGTCAGCCTCAACGATGCGACCGACCTTCGCGCCGAATACGCCCGCACCTTCAAGGACGCGGTCGACGCCGACGCCATCCTCCTGGAGGCGAGCCATACCGGCGACCGCCTCGACGCCAGGGCCTACTTCAGCGAAGTCGAGCCGGACTTCGGCGTCGGCCAGCAGACCTCAGCGACGGTCGGCGTGCGCCGGTATGGCGCGGAAGTCCGTGTGCGGATCGACGAATTCGACGGCGGCCTGACGACGCAGACCGGCGAGCGTTCTATCGGGACGCAGGCCTATCACGAGGAAAACCTCCTGACCGGCGCCGCGCGCGACGTCGCCGAAGTCGCGCTTCGCCAGGACGGCGCGGAAACCTCCGGCGCGGTCGGCCTGCGCGCCGTCCGGGAAACGCCGCAGACCGGCCCGGATCGCGAAGGTCTGTTCGTGACCGCCGAGCTGCGCCAGCGCTTTGAGAACCTCGGCCTTTCCTTGCGCGCCGCGCGCGAGCAGCCGATCGCGGGCGATGACGCCTCGGCGCTGTTCCCGACGCGGACGAGCCTCGGGTTCGACCAGCGCCTTTTCGAAGGCTTCACGCTGTCGGCGACCCACGAAATTCTGTCGGGCGATGCGGTCTCGCAGTCGAACACGGCGGTAGGGCTGAAGGCCGAACCCTGGACCGGGGCCGCGCTGACGCTCGCCGGCGACCGCATCACTCAAGATCGCCTAGGGCAGGACGGGGGCGAGCGCATCGGCGCGACCTTCGGCCTCGACCAGCAGGTGCGGATCTCGGAGAAATGGACCGGCTCGCTCGGCCTCTCGCGCCGCGAAGACCTCAAGACCGAGGACGGCGTCGACATCGTCGATGACATCGTGCCGGACGCGCCGCGCTCGCCCTTCGAACAGGCGAACGGCGCCTTCACCTCGCTCTATGTCGGGGCGGGCTTCCGCGACAAGGCGACCACGGGCTCGGGCCGGTTCGAAATCAGGAAGTCGGAAGAAAGCCAGCGCTACATGGTCGCGACGGCGGCGGCGCGCGAGCTCTCCGAACAGCTCTCCTTCGGCGCGGCAGGGCGCTTTGAACAGAACAACAATGATCTGACCCCGGACGAGCGCCGGTTCGAAGCCCGCATCGGCGCGTCCTGGCGCCCGCATGACGACGGCGTCGTCATCTTCAACCGCCTCGACCTCAAGCAGCAGTCGATCGATCTTCAAACGAAGAGCTGGAAAGCCGTCCACAACCTCGCGCTCAACATGCAGGCGGGCGAGCGCCTGCAACTCTCCGTTAACCATGGCCTCAAATATTCGGCCTTCTCGGCGGACGGGGCGGAGTTGTCAGGCGTGACGCAGCTTATGGGCTTTGAAGCGCGGTACGACGTCACCGGCAGGGTCGACCTCGGCGTCCACGCCGAGGCGCTCTATTCGTGGAACTCCGGCGCCGTTCAATACTCCTACGGGCCCTCGATCGGCGCGAGCCCGGCGAAGAACGTCTGGCTTTCCTTCGGGTGGAACTTCGACGGCTTCAACGACGCCGACTTCGCGGCGGCGGACTATTCCGCAGCCGGCCCCTATCTGAAGCTCCGCATCAAGTTCGACCAGCACACCGCGCGCGGCCTCCTCGACGCCATTTCCCCGCGCGCCGCCGGGGAGGCGGGACAATGATCCGTCTCCTGACGATCATCGCGACTTTCGCCCTCGCGGCTGCGCCGGCGCGCGCGCAATTGACTGGCGCGGTCGACTGGTCGGCGCTCGGCCTCGCCGACGAGGCTGCGATCGCCAGCGGAACGACGACGGTCTCCGCCGCAGTCACGTCGACCATCACCTGGTCGACCGTGACGGACGGGGGAACCTTCATCGCTTTCGAGGGCGCCGACTTCGTCAGCTATGAAACGGGCGCCCAGGGCGGCGTCACGCAATACGCGCAGCTCGGTTTCGACAACAGCCGGCAAGACCCGGACGACAAGATCACGCTAGAGGTCGCCTTCTCCGAGCCGGTGTCAAACGTCGCCTTCACCATGGTCGATATTGACCAGTCGGGCTGGGACGATTTCATCGAAGTTTTTTACACGACGGGCTCCGGCTTCGTGAACGCCAATACCGGATCGTTCGTGACGCTCGGATCGGCGGTCGTCGCCGACAATGAAAACTTCGGCGACGGCTGGGAAGGCAACGCCAGCGTCGCCGCCGCCTCGACCGCCGGAAACGCCGCCTTCAATTTCGGCGCCCTTCAGATCACAGGCCTGCGCATCATCTATTTTTCGGGCAATGACGGCTCATCAACCGATCCCGGAGGCCAGCAGCTCGGAGTCAGCGACATCACCTTTACGAAGCTCGAACCGCTGCTCGTCGCGCTCAAAACCGTCGCAATGGTCGGGACGAGCGGCAATGAGCGCTTCGCGATCCCGGGCAATGACGTCTTCTACACGCTCACCGTGACCAATTCGGGCGACGGGCGCACCGATCCCGGCACGCTTTTTCTCGCCGATCCAATTCCGGCAGAAGTTGAGTTCTTCAACGGCGACATCGACGGCGCGGGGCCAGCGACCGGCGCCGTCTCCTTTACGCAATCGGGGGCCGGGCTCACCTTCACCCTCGCGACGGACGTCGCCTATTCAGACAGCGGAACGGCGCCTGCGACTTTCGCCGCCTGCACCTACACGCCAATTGCAGGCTATGATCCGAATGTGCGCTATCTATGCCTGAACCCCAAAGGCCAGATGCTCGCGGGCGCGCCGGACCCGACCTTCAGCGCGCAGTTCCGGGTGCGGATAAAGTAATTCGGTCGAAGGAAACTGGAGCGGGCGAGGCGATTCGAACGCCCGACCCTCACCTTGGCAAGGTGATGCTCTACCCCTGAGCTACGCCCGCTCGGCGTTTGGAAGGCGGGTGTATGCCCGAGGGGCCGGGGGAAGGCAAGACTTTCAGGGATCAGGGATAGGGGATTAGGGACTGGAAGACGCAACAACACCGCGCTGAATTGGGCGCGCCGTCAACCGTCATCGCTGTCGCCTTCTCTAATCCCTAATCCCCAATCCCTGATCCCCAGTCGCCAATCCCTCCCCATGCCAGCTTCCCGCGCCGATCTTTTCGCCCGCCTTGATGCGCTGGGCGTTCGCCACCGCACGGTCGAGCACCCCGCCGTCTTCACGGTGGAGGAAGGCCGCGACCTCAAGGCCGCGATGCCCGGCGGGCATTCGAAAAACCTTTTTCTCAAGGACAAGAAGGACCGGCTCTTCCTCGCCGTCTGCCATTGCGACACGGCGG
>CAZGXT010000098.1:0-10515 GCA_964529675.1 uncultured Caulobacterales bacterium | reverse complement strand
GGGTCAAGCGCAAGTCGAACATGGGCGGGGTCATCTTCAAGGCGGTGCCGGACTCCGGCGAGGCCGTCTACTCGGACCGCGTCGGCGTCATTAATCTTGACGAGGCGGTCGAAGAAGAGATCGACGAGATTACGGAAGAGCAGTAACCGACAGAACCGCTGTAACAGCCCGTAATCAGCGTTTTCCCACGCCTTTGGGTTTTCTTCAGATGCTCTGATTGAGGTCGGTGTCCGGCCGATGGCCGCTGCGCCAACACAAACGCGTCGTTTGACGCTGCGAAACTATTCTGGCGACCCTAGCAGCGCGCTGAACAGGTGCGGCGACTTTGGATCAAAAGCCACCAACGTGGAAGCAAAATGCAAAGCACGCCGCACGACCACTATAGAGCAAATAAGGCGTGCGCCGTCCTGCCCCCCTCGCGCAGCCTGATTGAACCGTCAATCTGCAAGGCTGCCCACCCAGCTTTCGCCAACGACCGACCAACGATAGTTGTGACGTGCGAACTGCAAGCAGATGTCTGCTTGCCGCGCGGCGAAATCGCCGTCTTTTCCGAGCCTGTCCATGCGAGCAGCGATCTCTGCGACGATAAACTCTGGGGAACGCGGAGCGACAAGCGCGGCTTCGTTTCCCTTCAGCAGCACACCTGGCCCTCCCCAGTCCAAGCAAATCACCGGCAGGCCAAGCGCCATCGCTTCTTGTACGACGATGCCGTTCGCTTCCGCCATGCTGGGAAAAACGAACGCTCTGTAGGCGGCGAGCTCGTCAACAAGTTGATCGTGAGAGGCAAGCCATCCGCGCAGGCGCACGCGCTCACCGAGCTTCAACGAAGCGATTAGATCACGCAGACGTTCTTCTTCTGGGCCCTGCCCAAAAATATCGAGCGTTGCGGGGGTCTTCGTCTGGGCGATTGCACGCACCGCGAGATCGACTCCCTTATGCGGAACCAAACGACCAAAGCTGACAAATCTGAAGTTCTCACCATGGTGAGCGATGGGCGCGCGCGATAGAATCTTTTCGGAAATTCCCGAGTCGACAACATCCGCCATCTGACTCTCTTTCGCACCGGATCCCGCCAGTGAGCGGCGCGTGCGCTCGCCGCCAGACACCAGTATTTTCTTGAACCTTGAGCGGTCGTTCAGCAAAATCGCCGATAGAATTTGAATCGGCGCATGCGCCCAACGCCTCCAGCGCAAGGAGAAGGGCTCACGTCCCCGAAGGCTCTTCGGGAAGTAGATATTGCCGGTGATGGGCCCAAGGAGATTGCGAGCGCCGGATAAAGGGAAGCGTGGCGTTATCGGAGATACCGGTCCAAGATAGTGAAATACCGTTTGCGGGTCAGATTCCGCCATGGTTTTAACAACTCGCCTGACCGCAAGAAAGAAGGCCACATCGATGAGCGGCCGAAGCACCACGATTGTCCAGAAGAATTTTTGCCAAAAATCGTCTTCAATAAATATCACCTTCAGGCGGGCATCGAAATCACAATAAGCCCGGCTGCGCGCATGAGTGATAAGCGTCACCTGCCGACCAGATTGAAGCAGGCACCCCAAATATTGATATGCTTTGATCGCCTCGCCGGACATTCGCTCGGAGACGTTTGGCGCGATAACGACAATTTTCACGTGATTGCTAGCCCTAAGGTGCTTCTCTGCTACGTATGCCAATCAGACTCGGCAACGAGTCCGAGCAATCGACAAGAAAACGCCGGTCGTAAATGTGGATGCATCGAGGTTGACTGCATCGATCACTCAAGACGACGTCAAGACCCTCACGCCTGAGCGACTCGTCGATTTTAGCGCCGTTGTCTAGTGGATGGCGGTCGACGTGTCATCATCGCCTGGTCTTGGGGCATCCTGTTTCCAGTCTCGTTGCGAATCGCAAGTCAACCGTATGCCCGTCGCCGAACAGTCAATCATCGATTCGACGAAGCGGCGCCTTCCGGGGAGGGTCGCAACCGCGCGTTGAAAACGGCGGATGATGTCCTCGTCGCCGATATCCGCCGAGACAAGCCAACTATAAACTAAAGTCGTATTCAACAAAACATTAAAAGGGAAATGAAGTTCCGACTTCTGGCTTCTTCATTTGCTCTCTCGCGCGAACAGGCGGGTTCGCATAAATGCGCACGGCGATGCTGACGCGATCTGTAATGGTTGGAGCAAGGCAGGAAAAATTGTTTGCGGCCTATCGTGAAAACGCCATGTCAAGCAAAAGAACTGAGCTAGCATACGCGCTTCCTAGATCACACAGCCTGATCTAGTCCGGCACATAAGCGGGCAGGAACGTCTGGAGCCGGCCCTGCATCTCCCGCAATTTGGCGTCGCCTTCCTTGACCGTCATTCCGTCGGTGATCGGCGTGATGAGGCGCACCATCGCCCCGTCGGAGCGCTTGCGCGTCACGGCGTCGACGATCAGCCAGAATTTCATGACGAACTCGTTGGCTACCTTCCGGCCCCGCTGGTCGTACCAGTAGTAGACGAGCTGTCTGTTGTCGCGATTCTCGATGATCATGCGGTTAAAGGTGAAGGGCTTGCCGGCCGCCGTCGTGGTTTTCTCAATTGTGTGGCTGGTGATTTTCCAGCCGCCGCCCGGAATGCACTGGCGCGGGCTGTGCCAGGAGCGCCCGTCGCGCTGCGCGTCGAGATAAGCCATGTAGAGATTGTAGTAGCCGCCGTCCGGCGACTGAAGATTGACGACGATCGTGTCGTCTGCGCCGAGAACTTCTGCGACGGTCGGATCGATCGGGCGAACTTCCTTCGACCAGCTGTCGTCAAATTCAGCGAGGACGCCGTCGAAGTCCTTGCGTTCCGGGATGACGAGCGATTCGACGGTTGCAACGCGTGACAGGCCGTAGCCGGCGGCGACAAGGGCGAGAGCGCCGGCGGCGACCGGGACGACGCCGGTCTTCGTCACGCGCGGCGTCGTCAGCGGCAAATCAGGCGTCGTCAGCGCATCAAGCGGATTGACGCGCGGCTTCGCCGTGCGGGCGAAGATCGCAATCAATCCAAAGAGCGCCGCCAGGCAGAACAGAAACACGACCCAGCCTTCGAAGAAGTGAAGCGCGCCTTCCGCGTGCTCAGTGCCATAGGCCTGCACGAGCGCCGCCGTGACCGCGATCCGGAAGCTGTTCATGACGATGGTGATCGGGATCGTCGCCGCAATAATCGCGAGCCGCTGCCAGAGGGGCCCGCGATACATGTAGGCCGCCATCACGCCGAGGCTGAGGAACGGGAACAGATAACGAAGCCCGCTGCACGCTTCCGCAACCTGCAGCTTGTAGTCGCCGAGATCGATGATGTTTCCGGACAGGTGGACGGGAATGCCCATCAACTCGACCATGAAAACGCCGAGGATCGAAGAAATCTGCTGGAAGTTGAACGAAAGGACCGTGATCACCCAATAGGGCGGCGGCACCGCGAAGAACAGGAACGCGACCGGGGCCGCGACCGTGCGCAGCAGCGACAATCCGCCAAAGCAGGCTAAAAGGCCGGCGATCGCGACGACCATGCCGAGATGCTGAAACAGGAAGATGCTGGTGAGCTGCCCAAGCAGCAGAAGCGCAACCGCGCCGGCGATGATGAAGACACCCGCAAGGGACGGGTCGCCGATGCTTTTCTTCACCGTCTCGCGGTTGAGCCAGACAAGGTAAAGCGAAATCAGCGGAATAAAGTAGCTGTGGGAGAGCTCTTGCTGTTGGCCCCAACGAAACCAGAGATTGCCGGCCGCTTCCCAAAACAGGACGGCGAGTCCGGCGACTGCCGCGCCCAGCGCGGCGAGGCGCGGGTTCACCGGGAACCGCCCACGATCAACCACGCTTCCAGGTTCGGCCGTCGCCATCGATCGTTTCCTCCAATATACGCCGGCCGCTCTTTCGAGAGCGTGTCCCACTTCAGCCGACAGAGCTAGCGGACCAGCCTGCCGTCTTGCAATATTCGTTCATGTCGCGACCCCGCGCGATTCGTTTTTCATATGGGCAAAATCCCACACATCACAAGGAATAATGAGAGAAAGAGACCGGCTGCTCCGATTGCCAAAAGCCCGGCGAGGGTTCCAACCGGCAAATCTCGCCGTAGACGCGCGCGGACAGTCAGCGTCAGAACGCCTAGTCCAATAACGCCGGCGGCATATCCCCCAAGCACGAACCAGCGCGCCCAGCCGACGAGGCCCCCCAGCATCAGCATTTCATTTGCTTCGATGGTCATCGCGATAGCGGCGCCAAGGCCGCCGATTGAAAGCGCGCCGAGGAAAGCCGTCGCCCAGGCGAGCGGCCGGGCGCCGAATGTCGGCGCGGCGATATCGCGGTTGATGAGCCGCGCAATTGGCGCCAGCGTCAGGATGACGAAGCCGACCAGAAGACCGGCCGCCGCAAAAGTCAGCGTCAGCGCCGGGGCCGCCAGTTTCTTCGGCTCTTCAGCGAATTTCGATGCGAGATTGAGAAGCCCGTCGGTGCGATAGAGCTTGCCTGCAAATTCCGGCGCCTTCAGGCTCTCGGGGCAGGTCCTGTCGACCAGCGCTTCAGGCGCATCGAAGAATTTAGTCAGGAATTCGCCTGCGCATTTGACAGATCGCGTCGGACCATGGCCGGCATAAGGAAACTCGACATAGGCCCCGCGTGAAAAGCCGGGGATGATCATCTGCGCCAGCGGAGGCGGCGTAATCGGGTCCATCTGGCCGTTTGCGATTATGGCGGGAATGTCGGTCGCAACCGTCTTGTACTGGGCCTGCGGGCGCGGCGGCATGCCGTAGCGTTTGCACAGGGCCGCCTGCTCGTCGAGCAGCGCCGGGTCGCCGAAGATGCTCGCAAGCTCGGGGTGCTCACGCTGGTCCTGCTCAACCGCCTCTTTCAGGTAGAGCGCCCAGCCGTCATTGCAGGCGATGGCGTTGTACATGCCCTGGCTGATGCCGAAACCGCCTGGGCCGCCGAATCCCCCGCCCGCCGTCAGCGCGCGAAGAGCCTTGTAGTCATCTTTCTCGACCCGACGAATAACGGCGTCCATCAGCGCGGGCAGCGTCGGATAATTGTCCTGCTCATAAAGCGCGGCGAACGGCGCGCCGCCGATGAGGTCGTGGAAAAACCACCCTTTTGCAGCCGGAAATTGCTCCGTATCGATCGCATCGACTTCGATCGGCTGCGATTTGACCTTGTTGATCGCCGCTTTGAAGCGCTCTTGGAGTTTCGGGTAGGCGCGCGCGCATGAAGGCTGCGCCGCGCAGGTCGCCTCAAGAATGTCCAGATCGCGCTGGTAATGCGCGCCAATTCGCTGGAAATGCGCGCCGGGCGTGATCGGCACGATGGCGTCGAGCACAATGGCGCGAATGCCGGCGGGATCCTGGTTGATATAGGCTTGTCCGAGAATTGAGCCGTAGGAAATGCCCCAGACGTTCCACTGCTCAAAGCCCAGCGCGCGGCGCAGCGCCTCGACGTCGCGGGCATTCTCGATGGTGTTGTAGCCCGAAAGGTCGATCCGTTCGGCTTTCGCGCCGGCGAAACATGCCTCCATCTGCGCGAGCTGCGCGCGCCCATAGGCGTCCCAGTCGGGCGTGTTTGCGACGGCGGGATCAAAGAGGGCGTATTTCGGGCAGAAGTCGTTTGAAAAGCCGATGCCGCGCTGCTCGAGAATATAGAGATCGCGCGAGGCGAGGACGCCATGGTCCTTGAGGCGTTTGACGTAGCCCGTCACCTGCGCGCCCGGCCCGCCGGTCAGATAGATGATCGGGTCCTCGCGTTTCGTCCACTCGCCTTTTTCCTCCGTGTCCCAATCTTTCGGCTGTTTCGCCGCGATCTTCACGAAGTGAAGCTTGATGCTGCGCGAGCGCGACTTCTCGCGGTTCTCCGGCACGGGCAGGAGGCCGCAGGATATCTCGCCCGGCTTGTACCGAACCTCGCCTTTGAACGGGCAGACGATCGTCTCGGTCTTGAACTGGTCGCGGGCGAAGAAGTCGGCCGCCTCTTCCGCGATGGCATCTTCTTCTGCGGCGGGCGCGTCCGGTTGAGCGGCGGTCGGCGCCGCGATTACAGCGACCGCCCAGAACGCCACAAAGGCAGCGCAAGAAGTGAATGATCTCATGATCCGGCCCCCGCCAGTTCCCATAAGCGTCAACCCTATCAGAGGGTGACGGGTCCGCAACCTTTCGTATTTGCCGCAGCGCGAAAGAGAATACTGCACGCAGCGCCTGCGCAATCTCCTTCAATACGCTGGTCAATCCGTCATAGCGGCGCGTCGCGACGCCCCTTGCGCCATCGGCGAACGCCATGCGGCCAAGCGTGGCCGTCACAGCGCGCGGCCACAAAGAAAAAGGGGCGGTCCCGAAGGGCCGCCCCGCCAGAGTCGGCCAAGTCCGACTTTACGCCTTCCGCTTCAGGTCGAAACGGTCATTGTTCATGACTTTGGTCCACGCTGCGACGAACGCCTTCGCAAAATCGTCCGCGGCGCCGGCGTAGGCGTATTCCTCGGCGACCGCGCGAAGTTCGGCGTTGGAGCCGAAAACGAGATCAACCTCGGTCGCCGTCCATTTGACAGAGCCCGAGTTGCGATCGCGGCCTTCGAAGACATAGGCCTCGCCGTCTTTCGGCGCCCATTTGGTCGACATGTCGAGAAGGTTGACGAAGAAGTCGTTCGTAAGGGCGCCCGGCCGGCCAGTGAAGACGCCGTGCGCCGCGCCGCCGGTATTGGCGTTCAGCGCCCGCATGCCGCCGACAAGCGCGGTCATTTCCGCAACGGTCAGGCCCAGCATGTCCGCCTTGTCGACCAGCGCATCGGCCGGCGAGAGGGCGGCGTCAGCCGCATAGTAATTGCGGAAGCCGTCGGCGGCGGGCTTCAGCACCTCAAAGCTCGCCGTGTCGGTCATATCCTGCGTCGCGTCGGTGCGGCCCGGTGCAAACGGAACCGTCAGCGGATTGCCGCCCGCCGCCGCGGCTTTCTCGATCGCCGCGGCGCCGCCGAGGACGATCATGTCGGCGAGGGAGATCTTTCGCCCGCCCGGAGCGCGTCCGTTGAAAGCCGTGCGAATCTCGTCGAGCTTTCCAATGACTTTCGCAAGTTCAGCCGGGTTGTTCGCCGCCCAGTCTTTCTGCGGGCTGAGCCGGACGCGCGCGCCGTTGGCGCCGCCGCGCATGTCGGTGTCGCGATAGCTTGAAGCCGAAGCCCAGGCCGCGCGCACAAGTTCGGAGACGGACAATCCGGAGGCGAGAATGTCCCGCTTCAGCATTGCGACATCGCTCGCATTCACCAGCGGATGATCGACGGCCGGAACCGGGTCCTGCCAGATCAGCGGCTCGGCCGGAACTTCCGTTCCGATGTAGCGGGCGCGCGGACCCATGTCGCGATGGGTCAGCTTGAACCAGGCCTTTGCGAAGGCGAGGCGGAACTCCTCGGGATTGTCCTTGAAGCGACGCGCGATCTTTTCGTAGGCCGGATCGAATTTCAAGGAGAGGTCGGTCGTCAGCATGATCGGGGCGTGGGTCTTCGTCGGATCATGCGCGTCCGGCACCGTTCCGGCCGCCGCGCCGTCCTTCGGGATCCACTGAATCGCGCCGCCGGGGCTTCGCGTCTGCTCCCATTCGAACGCGAAGAGATTGTCGAGATAGAGGGAAGACCACGCCGTCGGCGCGGACGTCCACGCGCCTTCAAGACCGGACGTAACCGTGTCGACGCCCGCGCCTGTCCCGCATTTGTTGTTCCAGCCGATGCCTTGGGCCTGCACCGCCTCCGAGGCCGGATCGACGCCGACGCAGTCGCCCGGCTTATGCGCGCCGTGAGCCTTGCCGAACGTGTGGCCGCCGGCGATCAGGGCGACGGTTTCTTCATCGCCCATCGCCATGCGTCCGAAGGTTTCGCGGATATCGCGCGCCGCAGCGACAGGGTCGGGGTTGCCGTTCGGCCCTTCCGGATTGACGTAGATAAGGCCCATCTGCACCGCGGCGAGGGGTTTTTGCAGCTGGCGGTCGCCGCTGTAGCGCTTGTCATCGAGCCACTTCGTCTCCGGACCCCAGTAAACAAGCTCCGCCTGCCTGTCGTCCTCACGCCCGCCCGCGAAGCCGTAGGTCTGAAATCCCATCGTTTCGAGCGAAACATTGCCGGCGAGAATCATTAGGTCCGCCCATGAGAGTGAATCGCCGTATTTCTGCTTGACCGGCCACAGGAGGCGGCGCGCCTTGTCGAGATTGGCGTTGTCCGGCCATGAGTTCAGCGGCTCGAAGCGCTGCTGTCCGCCGCCGGCGCCGCCGCGTCCGTCAATGGTGCGATAGGTGCCGGCGCTGTGCCAGGCCATGCGGATCATGAGGGGGCCGTAGTGGCCGTAATCGGCCGGCCACCAGTCCTGCGATGTCGTAAGCAGCCCGGCGATGTCTTTCTTGACGGCGGCGAGATCGAGCTTGGCGAATTCGGCCGCGTAATTGGAGGACGGAGCAGGCATCTCATTCTGGCGCAGCTGCGACAGGTCGAGCTGCTCCGGCCACCAGAAGGCGTTGGTCGGCGCGGCGCCGGATGGAAGCGATACGGCGTTCATCGCTTCGGTCTGCGGCGCGGGCGCGGCTGCATCCGCGTTTGCGATTGGTCTCTCGACACGCGGCGTGCATGCCGCGATCACCATAACAGCAGCGGTAGCAAGCAAGGCTGGCTTCAAATGGCGAGTCATGGGGCATCCTCCTGTTGAGCGGTTCTCTTGAAAGCATCGAACTGGGAAGCGGTGAGGAAGACGCCGGCCGACCTGGACGATCCAGCAGCCGTCACGCCGGAGCCGCCCTTCGCTCCCGAAATCCGTTCCTTATCGGTAGGGCCGTCCGCCCTATATGTAAAACCGATTGTTTCTATAGCTTCAATCAAATTAACCGATCAAGCGGTTCTGAATACAGAAAAACGGCGGCCTCTCGGCCGCCGTTTCATCGTCATTCGTGGGTCGCCGGACCTTAGAAGTCCATGCCGCCCATACCGCCCATGCCGCCGCCGCCCATGCCGCCGCCATGGCTGTGGCCGGCTTCTTTTTTCGGCGCCTCGGCGATCATCGCTTCCGTCGTGATCAGCAGGCCGGCGACCGAGGCCGCATCCTGAAGCGCCGTGCGCACGACCTTGGCCGGATCGACGATGCCGGCCTTGATCATGTCGACATATTCGTCCGTCTGCGCATTGAACCCGAACTTCGTGTCTTTCTGTTCGAGCAGCTTGCCGACGACGATCGAGCCTTCGCCGCCCGAATTACGGACGATCTGGCGGATCGGCGATTCAAGCGCCTTGCGGATGATGTTGATGCCGGCGTCCTGGTCGGCGTTGGCGCCCTTGAGGCCGTTCAGCACGCGCGTCGCATAGAGGAGGGCGACGCCGCCGCCGGCGACGATGCCTTCTTCGACCGCCGCGCGCGTGGCGTTGAGCGCGTCGTCAACGCGGTCCTTGCGCTCTTTCACTTCGATCTCGGTCGCACCGCCGACCTTGATCACCGCGACGCCGCCCGCGAGTTTCGCGAGACGTTCCTGCAGCTTTTCACGGTCATAGTCCGACGTCGTGTCTTCGATCTGCTTGCGGATCTGCGAGGTGCGGGCCTCGATGTCCTTTTTCGCGCCGTGGCCGTCGACGATTGTCGTATCGTCTTTGTCGATCGACACCTTCTTCGCGCGGCCGAGCATGTCTAGCGTGACGTTCTCGAGCTTGATGCCGAGGTCTTCGGAGATCACCTGGCCGCCCGTCAGCACGGCGATGTCTTCGAGCATCGCCTTACGGCGGTCGCCGAAGCCCGGCGCCTTCACGGCGGCGACCTTAAGGCCGCCGCGCAGCTTGTTGACGACGAGGGTCGCCAGCGCTTCGCCTTCGACGTCTTCCGAAACGATCAGCAGCGGCTTGCCCGACTGAACGACCGCTTCGAGGAGCGGCAGCATGGCCTGGAGCCCCGACAGCTTCTTCTCGTGCAGAAGAATGTAAGGATCTTCAAGCTCGACCGTCATTTTCTCCGCGTTGGTGATGAAATAGGGCGAGAGGTAACCGCGGTCGAACTGCATGCCTTCGACGACGTCGAGTTCGGTTTCGGCGGTCTTGGCCTCTTCGACCGTGATGACGCCTTCGTTGCCGACTTTCGCCATCGCCTTGGCGATCATCTCGCCGATTTCTTTCTCGCCGTTCGCAGAGATCGTGCCGACCTGAGCGATTTCATCCGACTTCGAGATCTTGATCGAGGATTTCTTGATCTCTTCGATGACTTTCGTCACGGCGAGGTCGACGCCGCGCTTCAGGTCCATCGGGTTCATGCCGGCGGCGACGGCCTTGGCGCCTTCCTTGACGATCGCCTGCGCGAGGACAGTCGCGGTCGTGGTGCCGTCGCCCGCTTCGTCATTCGTCTTCGAGGCGACTTCGCGCACCATCTGCGCGCCCATGTTCTCGAACTTGTCTTCAAGTTCGATTTCCTTGGCGACGGTGACGCCGTCCTTCGTCGTGCGCGGGGCGCCGAACGATTTTTCGATGACGACGTTGCGGCCCTTCGGGCCGAGGGTCACCTTCACCGCATTGGCGAGGATGTCGACGCCGCGCAGCA
>CAZGXT010000097.1:0-10628 GCA_964529675.1 uncultured Caulobacterales bacterium | reverse complement strand
ATCGTCAGGCCGGAAAAGATGATCGGGCCGGAATAAGAAAGAGACCGGAGCCGCCAGGAATCGGCTCCGGTCTCTCCCGCGAGCGGCCAAAGGGGCGAAGGCGGCGACCTCCGTTTCCTTAAGTCCGGCTCGCCCCCCTTAGAAAGTCACCCTGACGCCGCCGCCCCAGAAGCGCGGCGCGCCGGCGATGAAGGTCGGGATGCCGAAGCCGCCGCCGGTGTTGCCGGCGTCGATGATGTAGTCCTTGTCGAGGAGGTTTTCGGCGTAGCCGTAGACTTCCAGGCGATCTTCGGCGAGGCGCAGGCCGGCGCGCAGATTGACGAGGCCGTAAGCTTCCTGCGCGACGGCCGGGATCGTGAAGACCGTCGCCAGCGTCGCCGGATTGAACACCGCGATCGCCTCGTCGTTCTCGTTCTCGAAGAAGACGCGCGAGCGCCAGGTGAAGGACGGCGTCAGGAAGAACGTGCCGTAGCCGGCGTCCCTCTCATAGTTGAAGCCCGCGGAGAGGGAATGATCCGGGGACAGACGGAACTGATTGCCGCCGAAAAGCTGCGGGTTGCCGTCGGCGTCCGTCTCGTCGAAGCGCGCGCGGTTGTAGCCGTAGGTCAGGAAGAGATCGAGGCCGTCGACCGGCCGCGCCGAAAGCCCGAGTTCGGCGCCGATGGCGTCGGCGGATCCGCCATTGACGGTCGGGAAGATGGGCGGCACGCCGGGCCCGCCGTCGATGCGCACCGTCGTCTGAAAGTTGGTGTAGTTGTAGAGATAGCCCGCCGTCTCGACGGTCAGGCGATCATCGAAGAACGATCCCTTGGCCCCGATTTCGTAGCTCGAGACGACCTCAGCCGGGATGACGTTGAACTGCCCGGCGACGCCGCCGGTGGGCGTCGTCGCGAAAGCGTCGTCGATGACCTGCGGCCGGCGGCCGCGCGAATAGTTGAAGTAGACGAACTTGTCGTCGGCGATTTCATAATTGAGAACGCCGCGCCAGGCGAAACCGGAGAAGGTGTTGTCGAGGCCCGCCTGATCATCAGACGAGATGAAGCCGCCGCTGTTCCCGACGAGGAGCGCCGGCGCGCCGACGATGAACGGCGTCGCCGGGTTGGGCCGCGAGATGACGCCCTCGAACAGCGATTCCTTATCGTCATGCGTGAACCGCCCGCCCGCCGTGAAGGTCAGCCGGTCCGTCACTTCGTAGGAGATCTCGGCGAACACATCGAACGAGACGTTGTCGGAAGCGTTGGCGAAGGTTTCTTCCTGGAACACGCCGACCGGAATGCCGGCGAAGCCGAGCGTCGCGTTGAGGATGGCCGGATCGCCCGATAGAAACGCGCCGGCCAGCGGCAGCGAGCCGCCGAAGGGCGCCTGCCCGTTCGACGCGGGGCCGACCGCAGCAAGCGAACCGAACAGCGCCGCCGTTTCGCCGACATTGAAGCCGAGCGGCACGCGCTGCTCGCCTTCTTCGAAGAAGACGCCGCCGCCGAAGAAGCCGGTGAAGCGGCCGTCATTATCGTAGTTGAAGCGAATGTCGGAGGAGATCTGACGGCTTTCCGCGTCTTCGGCGAAGGCGAAGATGTTGAACGCCGACCCGTCCGGATCGAACACTTCAAGCGAGTTGAAATCGCGATAGCCGGTCGTCGAGGTGACGGAGAAGGCGTCGCTGAACTCCACATTGATGATCGCCGTCACGTCATAGAGTTCGCGGTCGACGCCGAGCGGGGTCCCGCCAAGGAAGCCGCCGAACGACGACAGCGTCGCGAAGTCATTGGGATCGATCGATCCGCCGAGCGCCGGGATGACGCCGGATTTGAACGAGGTGCCCGGCGGTTCGTCCTTGGCGTAATGGCCGATGATGTCGAGGCGCACAGCCTCCGTCGGCTCGAACCGCAAGGAGCCGCGCAGCGACAGCGTGTCCGTGCCGTTGAGATCGCGCTCGATCGGATTGTCGATGAAGCCGTTGCGGCGCTCATACTGGCCCGCGAAGCGGATGGCGAGCTTGTCTTCGATGAGCGGGATGTTGATCGCGGCGTCGTAACGCTGCTGGTCGAAATTGCCGAACTCGGCCCCGAGATAGCCGCCAAGCTCGTAGTCGGGGCGCCTGGTGATGACGTGAACGGCGCCGATCTGCGCCGAACGCCCGAACAGCGTCCCTTGCGGGCCCTTCAGCACCTCTACGCGTTCGAGATCGTAAAGCGCGATCGACGAGCCGCGCGGACGCGCGATCGACACCCCGTTCTGGAACACCGAGACCCGCGGCTCGATCGTCGCCGCGCCGTCGTCCGAGGTGATGCCGCGCAGGACGAAGCCTGGATTGTTGACGCTCTGCTCCTGGACGAGGAAGCCCGGCACGAAGGCGGACAACTCGCCAAAGCCGTTGATGCGCGCCTTGTCGAGGAATTCCTGGTCATAGGCGGTGATGGCGAGCGGCACTTCGAGAATGTTTTGCTCGCGGAATTGCGCGGTGACGACGATTTCGTCGCGCGCGGCGTCTGCGGCGCTTTCCGTCTGAGCGAGGGCGGCTGAAATTTGCGTCACGATGACGGCGACGGCGCTGGCGCGCGTCAGCAATTCTTTACGCATGAAGACCCCTGACTGCTTTGAGCCCGAATGGCGGCGCGTGATGAACGGAACGCGTGTCAGAGCTGCGACGGTTCGGCGACATGACGATGAAACGCAGCTTCGACGGATCGGCAGTGTCGTTCGCGACACGCTCACGCAATCGTCATCGGCGCCGACTTGATCTCGCAAAAAAAATTGCGGCTCCGTCCCGGGGGGTAGGGACGGAGCCGCGGAGGGAGGCGCTTCCGGGGTCGGATGACCATCGGCGGGTCACACGAAAGCGCCCTGTCGACTTCTATCGGGCGGCCGATCGCCGTTGCTTGCGTTTCCATCGATATCGCGATGCGGATATGCGCTTGCGCGTCGTTCCGGCCAATATCGAACAATGCTTCAGTTCGATAGGAATTTCCGATCAGCCGATGAGAATGTCGGAAAAGCGCTGGCGCGCGATGTCGCGCGCGATCGCCGCGATCTCGCGGTAGTTGCGGGCGCCGCCCGCCCCCTTGCGCCAAACCAGAGCGATAGAGCGGACGAAAAGCCTTCCCGAAATGCGCTTCAAGGCGATTTCGCCTCGCGTACGGATTTCCGAATGGGCGTAAAGCGCCGGCAGGAAACTGACGCCCATGCCCATGCCGACCATCAGGCGCAGGGCGTCGAGGCTCGTTCCTTCAAAGTCGCGATCGACCCTTGCGCCCGCCGCTTCGCAGATTTCGGCGACCTGATCGTGCAGCTGGTGACGCGGCGAGAGCGCAAGGACGCGCTCGCCCTTGATTTCTTTAAGCGACGGCGAGTCCACCTGGGCCAGACGATGATCGGTCGCGACCGCCAGATAGAGCGGCTCGCGAAACAGCGGCTCGCTGACGAAATCAGCGCTCGACGGCGCCAGCGGCGTCAACAGCACGTCATGGTCGCCGCGCGCGAGGTCGTATTCAAGCGCATGCGGCGCGTCCTCGCGGACATAGAGACCGAGCGACTTGTCCTTGCGGTGCAGGCTGGAGACGATATGCGGCAAGAGATAAGGCCCGACCGTCGGCGCGGCGCCGAGGCGGATGGTGCCGGCGAGCCCGGACTTCGCCGTCGCCGCGAAGTCGCGCATCGACCGTTCCTCATCGAGGATGCGCCGCGCCCGCGCGACGATCTCGCGGCCGACGGGTGTCAGCGATACGCCGCCGCGCGCGCGGTCGACGAGGCGAACCTGCAACGCCGATTCGAGGTTCTGTATCTGCGCGCTCAACGAAGGCTGCGTGACGCCGAGTTCTTCTGCGGCGCGGCGGAAATGCCGCTGGGTCGACAGCGCCGCAATGGCGCGCAGTTGTTTAAGCGTGACGTCGTCGCCTGCGGTCACAAGCCCCTCAATTGGATTTTCCTATCGTTATAATCGGCTATCCTGGGTTTTCAATCCGGAGCCGGCGCTTATTTAAAAGAGACGCAGCGACAAAGGATTCACCCCATGTCAGCGACCAACCGGCTCACGCCGCGGCTGATGAGCCTTTCCGCCGAGCATAGCGCGCTGGAAGCCGCGATCCGGAGCGAATCGCTCCGGAACGCTCCTGATTTCGCCCGCGTCGCCACTTTGAAAAAGCGCAAGCTTGCCCTCAAGGATGCGATTGCGCTTTTATCCCGCCGGTCCGCCGGCGCCGGCGGGGAAGCGCGAAGCTGAACCGTTTTCGCCGGACTATCGTAACCCGAAGCTGAACCAGCATTCGAATGCTCGCGATTAGGCCTGCGCGTTGAAGACCATGGAACAGATAGCCGAACGCATCAAAAAATTCATCGACATGGAAGGCGCGGGCGGCCTGGCGCTCGGTCTCGCCGCGCTTGTCGCCTTCACGCTCAGCAATTCCCCGCTCAACCCCTATTATGACGCGCTGCTGGCCCAGCGCCTCGCTTTTGACCTTGGTCCTGTCGAGGTCGACAAGCCGCTGTCGCTCTGGATCAATGACGGCCTCATGGCCGTTTTCTTTTTCCTCGTCGGCCTCGAGATCAAACGCGAGGTGCTGCAGGGCGAACTGTCGACGACGCAGCAGGCGATGCTGCCGGTGTTTGCGGCGTTCGGCGGCGTCGCCGTGCCGGCGACGATTTACGCGCTGATCAATGCGGGCGGCGGCGACGCTCTCGACGGCTGGGCCATTCCCGCCGCGACTGATATTGCGTTCTCAGTCGCCGTGCTTGGAATGCTCGGTTCACGCGCCCCGGCGTCGTTGAAGATTTTCCTGCTCGCCGTGGCGATCATCGACGATCTCGCGGCGATCATGATCATTGCGCTCTTTTACACCTCCGATCTGTCGGTGCAGGCTCTCCTGTTCGGCGGCGTCGCCGTGGCGGCGCTCGTCGCGCTTAACCGCGCGGGCGTCACGCACATCGCCGCCTACGTCGCGGTCGGCGCGGTGTTGTGGCTTTGCGTATTGAAGTCCGGCGTGCACGCGACGCTCGCCGGCGTCATCACCGCCTTCGCCGTGCCGCTGTTCGGCAAGACGCCGATGGGCCCTTCTCCGCTCCACGATACGATTCACGCGCTCCACCCCTGGGTCGCCTTCATCGTGCTGCCCGTCTTCGCCTTCGCCAACGCCGGGGTGCCGCTCGACGGCGTCACCTTGGCGAGCCTTGTCGCGCCCGTGCCGCTTGGCATCGCGCTCGGCCTCATTCTCGGCAAGCCGATCGGCATTCTGGCCGCGTCGGCCCTGGCGGTCCGGATCGGCGCGGCGCGCCTGCCCTCAGACCTGAACTGGCGCCTCCTTACCGGCGCGGCGCTGCTTTGCGGGATCGGCTTTACGATGAGCCTCTTTATCGGGTCGCTCGCCTTCAGCGATCCGGCGCGGATCGCCGACGTCAAGCTCGGCGTCCTCCTCGGGTCGGTCGTCTCTGGTCTTCTCGGCTACTCGCTGCTGCGCTTTGCGACGGCGGGCGCGACGCAGACAAGCCCGACAGCCCGACTGACCAATTCCTGACCGGCCCGGGACTTGCGCTGACGCGCGCTAGGCTGTCCTTTAGGGGTGCAGGTCGCACTCGCGGGCGGCGGGAATCTTGGGGTTGTTCATGTCTGATCAGAAGTCACCGAGCCAGGTTCGTCTCGTTTTGGCGCAGTTTCTGTTCGCCAACGGCGTCGATATCGAGTCGCTCTACAAGGCGCTGGGCGCCGAGCTCGCCGATTGCGACGCTGAAGCGGTTTCGCACATGGCGGGGATCATCGACGGCGTGACGCTCGCCACGCAGAAGATCAAGAGCCATGGCATCGACAACTGGGCGCGCAGCTAGGTCGATAGTGCTTTGAGCGCCGGGACGCCTTAAGGCGGTCGCGTGAAGAAGCGCTCGATTACCCTGAAAGGCCACCGCACCAGCATCGTCCTCGAGCCGGAGTTCTGGGACGCGATCGAACACGCCGCCCGCAAGCGGCAGGTTTCGATCGCCGGTCTTGTCGCGGAGATCGATGCGGAACGCACGAGAAGCGAACGCGGCGGCGGCCTCGCCTCGGCGCTTCGCGTGTTCGCGCTGCGCGAGGCCTCAGGCGCTGGCGGCAAGACCGATTGACGGCCGGCCGAGCACGAGCTGGCTGTAGAGGCGCGTCACTTCCTCGGCATAACCACGCATGATCGGGCGCACTTGCGCGAAGCTGTCGACTTCGGCGGCGCGCGCGAGGAGCTTTGCAAAGCGCGGGCGCACCGGCTCGCGACCCGGATCGCTCCAGCGGGCGAGCGCGCGCGCCGTGGCGAGCCGCGCCCAGAATGCGCGCGAGCCTTTCAACGTCTCGGCGACTTCCGCCGTCACGATGCCTGAGCGCGCCATCAGGTCGAGCGCCTCGTCCGGCGATGATTTCTGCAGCGCCGGCAACGCGCCGGCGTGACGATAGATGAGCGTCGAGATGATGAGCTCGACATCGAACAATCCGCCCTCGGTCTGTTCGAGGTCCCACGGGCTGCCGGCCTTGTCGCGCCGCAGACGCTGGGCGCGCGCGCGATCGAGATCGCGCAGGAGCACTTCTGCGCGGCGCGGATTGGAGACGGCGCCGCGAAGAACGGCGCCCGTCGTCGCTTCCGCCTTTTCCGAACCGCCGATGACGCGGGCGCGGCTGAGCAGGATCTGATCCTGCGCGACCGCCTCTGACTGGACATAGGACCGGAACTGCGCGACGTCGGGCGCGAGCGGCCCTGCGATGCCGCCCGGCCGGTGCGACACGTCAGGCGTCAGCGCAAAGAGGCCGTCGCCGAGCGCGCCCAGCCGTTCGATGAAGTCGCGCGCAATCTCTTCGCGCTTCTCCGGCGAGCCGCCGTCCGCGATGAAGCCGATCGGCGTCGCATAGCCGGGAACCCCGCGCGCCGGCCCGTCAAACATGTGGAGCGTCACCGGCTCGTCGCCGCCGGCCTCAGCGCGGGCGGCCTCGAAGAGGCGCCCCAGCGTCGCGACATGCACGGCGTAGAGCGCCGAAGAGGCGGCGTCGAACGCCATGTCCCCGGCCGCCGCGCAAAGCGCGATGCGGGCGATCTGCTCCCGCCGCCAGGCGATGAACGCCCCCTCCCCGCTCGCGGACCTGGGCGGGGCGAAGCGGTTCATCCATTCCGCGCCGGATTTCGGCGTCTCCGAACCGCGCGGCTCGAACAAAATGGTCGCGGCTTCCTTGGTCTCAACAAGCGGCTCCATCGCCGCGCCGAAACAGCCGAGCGCGTCGATGAGGCCGTCGCGGACCCCGGCGCGCGTCGATGAGTTGACGTTGCGCACGCCGTTCTCTTCGATGCGGAGAATGCGGTCGAAGAGGCGAACCGCTTCATCGGGATGCTGCGTTTCGCCGAAGGCGGTCAGCAGTCCGGGCGCGATTTCGGAGAAACGCACCTCCCCGCCCGCCGCGCAAAGGTCGGTCCAGCCGTCGATCATCGACGACAGACCCGCGCCGTTACGGAAGCCGAGATCCTGGAGCTTGTCGACATCGTCGGGATTGCGCTCGCCCGCGCGGTAGCGCGCAAAGTCCGCACGCGGACCTTCAAGGAGACGGACGAGAGCGTTGCGCGCGTCAGCGATCGCCCCGTCGCGCGAGGCGGCGAGCGATGCGTAGTCGGAATAATTGCAGAGGCTAGCGAGGGCGCCTTCCTCGTCCGGCGCGCTCGCGCCGAAGGCGGCGGCGCCCTTCATCATCTGCGCGCGCGCGACGATCGTCTGCGCAAGCTCGGCGCCGGCCGACAGGCGCGCGGCGACGTCAGCGGGAAGCGTCCCGGCTTCGGCGGCGGCGTCGAAGACTTCCCGCGCCGACAGCGTGCGGAAGAACGGCCGCGAGCGCCCAAGGCTCCAGCGGAGGAGACTGGCGGAAGCGCGGAAGGGCTGGCGCGGATCATCCGTCTGCTTCTGGAGCTCCGCGCGCCCGTTTTCGCCGAGCAATTCGCCTTTGCCCCAGATCAGTTCTTCGGCGGCTTCCAGAAATTCTCCGCCTGCGCGGCGATCGCCGGCGACGACGCGCGCAGCGGCGCACCAGCGCTTCACGGGGTTCTGCTGCGGATTGCCGAGCGCTGCGGTCACCCGCGGCGTCGCCTCAATCAGGCCCTGCCCGTTGACGCAAGTGCCGAGCGGCGTCCGGACCGCATAGATCGGATAATCGCCGGGCTTGCCTTCGAAGGCCTCGCGCAGTTCGGCGCCGATGCGGATGAAGGCGCGCTCGGCCATGCGCTTGGCCTGTCCGTCGAACACCTCGGGACTATAGACGATGAGGAGGTCGAGCGGCCCGTGCGGGGCGAGATCTTCATGCGCGAAATCGCCGCCGGCGAGCGCAAAGACGCCCTTCGCCGCGCCGTCGTCGGCGGGAAGCGGAAGTTCGCCGCGGCTGACGGCGCCGCGCACCAGCCAGGCGAGCGCCGTTTCAACGAGCCGCTCCGCGAGGTCTGTGCGGGCGGTCGTCGCGCGCGCCGTCGTCCACTGCCCCGAAATTTCGGCGATCGCGATCGCGATGTCCGTTCGGCTCTTGATCGGCGCCAGCGCGGCGTAAAGCGCGTCTGCGCCGCCGACGCCGCCGGACAGCGCGGTGAGATCGCGCGCGGCCTCCGCCAGCACCTGGCTCGGCCCGTCGAGGAAAGCCTGGCCGGCGAACACCGGATATTTGAGGCAGAGGTCCGAAAGGCGGCGCGTCGACCCGAAGACTTTCAGCATCGCAAGCATGCGCCGCGGCTCATCAAGCGCAGCGCCCGGGTCCTGACCGAGGCTGTCCGAGAGAAGGCGGCGCCAGCGCTGTACGGCGGCCGCGGCGCGCGTCGGATCAATCGTTTCGGTCGACGGCTGAAGCGCGGCGTGCGGCGCTCTCATGGATGAAGTCATCGGCGGCGGCCCCCTCGGCTGGACGCAATTTGACGAAATTTTCGCGGGGAGAATGCCGGAACGTCGTGAAGGTTGGCTTAAATCGTCGGAAGAAGTTGGAAAGATAAGGGGGCCCTCTCCCCACCTCCCGCAGGCGGGGCGAGGGTAAGGATCACGCCTACACTCTCCCCGCCGCCACGGCCCTGAAGAGCGCAAGGCGCTTCATGATGGGCCATGCCTCTCCGCCGGGCCGGGCTGCGTGGCCGCGCGTCAGGGTGAGATAGGCGATACGGCCGAAGGCCGCCGGCGACAGATCGGAAAGCATCGGGGCATGGGTTGCATGAAGCTCGCGCGCAAGTCGCGCGGCGTCCTTCGCAAACCCCGGCGCGAAGGCGGGCGCAAGCCGCGCAAGCGCGTGCGCCTGGCCCAGCGCGTGCGCCGCGGCGCACTCTTCCGCCGCCGCATCGCCAAGCGCCAGCGATGCGAGCGGCGCTTCGGCGTCGGCGACATAGCCTGAGAATTCGTCGAGCGTCGTGAAGGCCGGCTCATAGAGGAGCCGCGCGCGCGCGTCGATCATCGTCTCGAGACGGCCGCGCGCGCCGGCGACCGCGCCCGACGCCGCGAGCGCGGCGATCACCGGATGCGCGCGCGGGCGAGCGCCCGCAATGATCTCGTCGAGCGCCTCGCGATGCCATTGCAGACGGATTTCACCGAGCGGCGCCTCGCTGACCGACGCCGGAATGCGACGGAGCTCAACCGTGAAGGCGAAGAGCGCTGCAAGCCGGGGCCGGTCCGCCGGCGCGGCGTAATTGAGCGACAAGGACAGATCTTCGTCCGCCGCCGCGACGGCGGCGCGGCAATAGGCGACAGGGTCGTCAGCAATGTCCGACGGGGGCATGGGGGTTGCGCGCGGGGTCCAAAAGCCTAGGCTGGCGCTTCCTCATCACGGTTACACTGAAGGAGCAACACCTTGGCCGTCTCCCTCCCCACCCTTCCCTACGCGAAGACCGCGCTCGCCCCGCACATCTCGGAAGAGACGTTCGACTTTCATTATGCGAAACACCACAAGGCCTATGTCGACAAGACCAACGAGCTGATCGCCGGCGGCAAGCTTGAGAACGCCTCGCTTGAAGACATCGTCCGCGAGTCCGAGGGCCAGAACCAGCCGCTGTTCAACAATTCGGCGCAGGTCTGGAACCACACCTTCTACTGGAACTCGATGAGCCCGAAAGGCGGCGGCAAGCCGAAGGGCGATATCGCCTCGATGATCGACAAGTCGTTCGGTTCCTACGAAGCCTTCGCCAAGGCCTTCGCCGACGCCGGCGCGACGCAGTTCGGCTCCGGCTGGGCCTGGCTCGTGAAGGCCGGCGACAAGCTCGAAGTCCGGAAGACCCCGAACGCCGAAACGCCGCTGACCAAAGGCGTCACGCCGCTCCTCACCATGGATGTGTGGGAGCACGCCTATTACATCGACTACCGCAACCTGCGGCCGAAATATATTTCGACCTTCCTCGATCACCTCATCAATTGGGACTTCGCCAACGCGAACCTGCGATAGGGCGCACATCAGGCGCCGCGTTAACCATAAGTGTTAACCATGATTATTGCTTGACTTTGAGTTGAATTGGATTTAGTGTTCGAAGATCGCGCGGGGGCCTGCCTCCCGCGCGTTTCGCGTTTGCAGCCGCCGAAAGGCGGGGCTTTGACAAGTCCGGTTTGTCGCGTGGTTCGACGAGTGTTGGCCGCACGATGTGAATGAAAAGCCTGCCGATGGGACATCGCGCTGGGACCGCAGGGCCGTG
>CAZGXT010000096.1:0-10671 GCA_964529675.1 uncultured Caulobacterales bacterium | reverse complement strand
CCTTGCGCTTGCCTGGGAGCTTCAAGCGCGCGCATGGGGCGGCCACTCCCGCGACACAATCCGCATGCTCGAGCAGATGAACTGTAGCAAGTCGCGCACCCGAAAAGCTGGCGGAGCGACCGCCTTGAACGCGACTAGCACGGCGCGAGGTATGCTGTGACGATCGACAACCATGGTGACGTACACTGCAATGGCCGAGAGTACCGGTCGTTCTGAGAGGTTGCGCGCGCGATCACCGGCAAACGCTGTGCAGGACCGGAACTATTTGGGCCAAAATAGAGGATTTAGTAAATGAGCGTGCGCTGCGCAATTTACACACGCAAGTCCAGTGATGAGGGGCTCGAACAGGCGTTCAACTCGCTTGATGCACAACGGCTAGCCTGCTCAGCCTACATCCAAAGCCAGGCGAGCGAGGGGTGGGTGGAATTGCCCCAGCACTACGATGATGGCGGACTGTCAGGTGGCACGCTTGAGCGACCAGCGCTAAAGCGGCTTCTCGCCAATATGGCGGCGGGACAAGTGGATATTGTGATCGTGTACAAGGTTGATCGGCTAAGCCGCTCATTGCTTGATTTCGCAAAGCTGGTTGAGTTGTTCGAGGCGAGTGCGACCTCGTTCGTTTCGGTCACCCAGTCATTCAACACCACCAACAGCATGGGGCGGCTAACGCTCAATATGCTTTTGTCGTTTGCGCAGTTCGAACGGGAAGTCACCGCTGAGCGCATCCGCGACAAGCTGGCAGCTTCCAAAGCAAAGGGGATGTGGATGGGGGGCATACCACCTTTGGGCTATCGGCCAAATGGGCGCACGCTGGACGTAGTCGAATCCCACGCTCAAATCGTCCGACATATTTTCGCCCGTTATCAGGTGCTCGGTAATGTGCGTGCCCTCGAGGCCGAGCTATCCGACAATGATATCTTAGTGCCTGAGCGCACAACTCAAACCGGCAAAACGCTAGGCGGCGGACGGTTCGGTCGGCGGTTGCTGTATTCTATCCTAAACAATCGAATATACGTCGGCGAAATCCCGCACAAGGAACGGAGCTATCCTGGCCTCCATCAACCGATCATAGAACATGAAGTATTCAACGAAATCCAGCGGCGCATCGCGGACAACACTCAGGGCACCCGTTCCGCCCAGCGGGCTGGTAGCGCGCACCTTTTGTCCGGCCGCGTTTTCGACAGTGAGGGCGCCCCGCTGACGCCGACCCATTCGACTAAGCTGGCGCGTAATGAATCCAAAGCGGAGCGACGACGATATCGCTACTATGTCAGTCAACGACTACAGCAGAGTCGTGATTCCGAAGGATTCCGATTACCCGCCGACGAACTTGAGGGGCTGGTAATTGAACGAGTCTCCCAAGCGCTCGAAACAAAAAGCACACTAGCCGACCAACTTGGTATCGCTCTTACTCCCGAGACTCGGCGCAGTTTTGGTGCTAGGGCCGCGTTCGTTGCTGCAAACCTTCGTAACAATAACGCAGGGCCATTGAGTTTAGTAACTCGCGTCGAAGTTGGCGCCAATTTGGTCACAATCGTCTGCAACACAAGCGAGTTGGCGGATGCTCTGGGAGTTGATCTCCCAGCCGGCGCTCCGCCTTCCCTCACCTACTCAACAAATGCACGGTTACGCCGATCAGGTCGTGCGTTGCGGCTTTTCGAGGGTGACGGCGCGCCGCTGTTAGATGCTCTCGACCTGACCCTCATTAAGCGCGTTGCGGCCGGCCATCGCTGGTGGGCCGAGCTGCGCCGAGGAAAGATAGGGCTAAATGAACTGGCTCAAAGGGAGGGAGTGACGTGCTCCTATCTGGTGCGGATCGTTCGGCTGGCGTTCTTGAGCCCCAAAACGCTGGAAGCCATCCTAAACGGCCGACAGCGCGCTGGCATAACCATCAGCAAGTTAACTGTCCCTGGTGCCGTTCCGGCATGCTGGCGAATGCAGGAACGCAGCTTCGTGGGCGGATCAACCAAGTGAACCACAAAATTCGGATCGAAAAGCGAAACGAGCGTCGAATATATCTCATAAGTATGTAGTTTTTCATGAATAAGTGTACGCTCCTGCCCCCTTTAGGCCATTTAGGCGCACAGCTATCACTCTTCGACGACAAGTTTGGGTCTGGGTTTGGGTTTGGATCTTGTACGCCCGTCAGCACGCTGAGAGGCGTGCACCAATCGCTGCGCTTCGCGCGACGCGAACAGGCCATCTCGCAGGAACAGAGCGTCGCAACACTTACCAATAACAGGGCAGATGAACCGGATACGTCCATTTGGCTGGCGAACGATTGGCAGTCGCTGCCAGCGACGCGATTCGGCATCTACCCAATCGAACCCGACAACAATTATCGGCGCGGATGCGCGGTAGTCGATAAACAAGGCGACTTCTTGACCAACCGGCTTTTCGCCCCAGTAGAGTGTGGTCGCGATCACGCCATCTTTCGTCCAGGTAAGGCCGGCCGCGAGCTGGTTGACATCAAGCATCGGATAGTCATCGAGTCGGGCTACCGTCATTGGACGACTATAGCCGTCTGCGGTTGGCACCAAGGCCCATTCATCATAGAGGATCGCGATGAAATTATTGTAGACCTCGGACTGCCCCAACCCGCGGCCACGAGCGATCGCGGTCGAGGTCTGCTTCGTGTGTCTCCGGATAACCCTCGGGTCGATCTTTTCCCCCAACGGCTGCTCCGCATGACAAACTACACGTTTCGACGCTCGCGGTGCGGGCTGGCGATAAACCAAGCGGCGACGTGTAAATGCATGCTCGAACCGATGCTGCGCTTCAAGAATAAGCGCGCGGCGGTGAGATTTGCTGAACCGGTGTGGAGACAGCGCCTTGTAGCAAGTCAAGCACAGGAGTTGCCCACCATCTTCGACCAGCTGCTCGCAATATTCGAAGCAGCATGGGCTGATGAAGTAGCGCCGGTGACCGAAGCCGTTGGGCCGATGACCAATGCCGAGCATCCAGGGCGAGTGGCCATTGAGATGCAGCTCCAGCACCCCGTCGAAGGTCGCGGATCCTGTCAAAGAAGGAAGCGCGACCTCCCAGATTACTCCAGCTGGCCCCTCGCCCCTGCCACATTGGAACATCCCGGATTTCGTAAAGGGACGGACATTGATCAATGGCAGCGGACTACCGATCATTTCAGAGTTCCTCGCGCGCGTATGATTGTGACTCATCAAAGTGAATCAGGGTTCTTTGGATTTTTTTCGCATCTTTAATGGGCAGAGTAACCATCTTTAACGCGGCCACGATGAGATCTAATGCGCAGCCAGGCCCAAATCGCAGAACATTTCCGATCGCGATGGCGTCAGAAAAAGGGCTGGGAAGAGAGCTTTTCAGCCCGGCGACAGTTTCCGTAGTCCCGTTTTGACGCAGAATGGCAGGAAACCGGGGGGTTTTGGGGCCTTTCCCCGTTACCGGAAGAAAAGGACGACCGACTGGCGGAGACGGAGTCCGCCTAACTAGTATTTTTGGCCATTCATAAATGTCCAAGAAACCCATGAAATTGCAAAATTTATGGACAGAGCAACATAGTTTGCGTTTCGCACTGTCCGGTTGCGTTCCCCTATAATCGGCTTATTATCGGGGTCTGTTTATGGGAACGCAAGCTCTGGCGGATGATTTGATTCGTTAGGCCGACTGGTTCCCCGATAGGTGAACCAATGCCGAAAAAGCTGCACAATGCGCTCACAGCGGTGACGGTGAAAAATGCAAGAGCTGGTCGCTATGCCGATGGCGGCGGGCTGCAATTGTTGGTTAAGGACAGCGGCGCGCGATCCTGGGTCTATCGCTACAGGTTCAACGGCAAGGACCGTGACATTGGCCTTGGCACGGCGGGAGAATATGGGATCAGTCTAGCCAAGGCCCGCGATCTGGCCGCCGAATTGCGGGTCAAGGTCAAGGCTGGCATCGATCCGCTCGCAGAACGCCAACAGAAGGCCGCAGAGACGCTTGCGGCTACTCGGGCAGCCCAGATAGCCGGAATCAGCTTCAAGGACGTTGCAGAGGCCCATATCGCCGCAAATGAGACTGGCTGGCGAAATCAGAAGCATCGCCAGCAATGGCGGAACACGCTTACGGGCTATGTTTATCCAGTCATTGGCGATTTGCCAGTCGCAGCAATCGACACTGCCCATGTGCTGAAAATTCTTGAGCCGATCTGGCGCGACAAACCCGAAACGGCGAGCCGCATTAGGGGTCGAATCGAAACCATCCTCGATGCCGCCAAAGCACGAGGATACCGCGAGGGCGAAAATCCGGCACGCTGGCGTGGGCATATTGCGCAAATCTTGCCTGCGCGCCCGCGGCTGACACGCGGCCACCATAAGGCAATGCCCTATGCGGCCTTGCCCGCGTTCATAGCCAAACTACGCGCACGGCGGGCAACGGCTGCACTGGCGCTGGAATTTGCGATCTTGACCGCGACGAGAACCAGCGAAGTGCTTGGCGCGACGTGGGCCGAAATAGATTTGAACGATGGCATTTGGACAATACCGGCCGACCGCATGAAGGCAGGCAAGGAACACCGCGTTCCTCTATCACCGCGCGCCTTGGAAGTGCTGGCAGCGGCGCATCCATTGGCCAACGACTATCTTTTCCCTAGCGATAAGGGCGGCAAACTGTCGGCAATGGCCATGTCGATGCTGCTGCGCCGCATGGGGCAAGAATGCACCGTCCACGGCTTTCGCTCCACCTTCCGCGATTGGGCCGCAGAACAAACCAGCCATACTCACGATGTTTGCGAAATGGCCTTGGCCCATGTCATCAGCAACAAGTCAGAAGCCTCTTACCGGCGCGGCGATTTGGTCGAAAAGCGCAGGGCGCTGATGGAGGAATGGGCAGGCTACAGCGAGAACAGCACAAGTGTCTACTGACTTCCCGATTAGGTAGTGTCTCAGTTTGAATTTTGAATCCGCCGCCGGTGGCAATCCGGCCGCCAATGGCCTATATGCTTAGCGGAAAGCATAGGAGGTTATATGGCTCGCTGGGTTGCCCTTAAGACGTTGGATGATCAATCGTCCCCCGTATACGTGAACCTTGATAATGTCGCCAGTATACATCGGACGCCTCTAGGCAGCGTGATACACTGCATTGGCAGCGAGCCTTTTGTGGTTAGCGACACGCCTGAGCTGATAATGGCTGCGGGTGGAACACCCCATGCCTAAAGGCCCACACGGAGAAAAGCGCCCAGCCGATGCCATCGGCCTTGCCGTTATGATCGGCAAGATTGCGACGGGTGAGATTGAGGACGAGCGCGACGAGACGAAATCCGCAGCCGCCCAGCTTGGTAGCTTGGGCGGCAAGAAGCGGGCTGAAACTATGTCGGCTGAGCAACGTTCCCAGATTGCTCGAAAAGCGGCAACGGCGCGCTGGTCGCGTGAGGAGAAATGAGGGGAGGTAACATTGCGCTTGGCATAACCAATTCAAGCTCCCCTTGGTCACCAAACCGCTGAGCAATTTTGTATTCATATTCCGCTGCATTGGTTGATGACTCGGCCATTTCCAAAACCCGACCAAGGTGCATCCGGAGTGCGCGCGCTCCAACTTCATTCAAAAACTGGAACAGCTTCTTTTTTCGCCCCTCATCGGCTGACTGGAGAGCGCGCAACAATTTTAGAAGTTTGCCGCTGCTTTTCGCCAAGGGGTGGTAGATATGGCGCACGGTCAGGTGCTTAAAATGCCAAGGCCGACCGCGCTCTGGCACCGGAATCTGATAGAGGCGATGCCATTGCATGTAGAGTTCAGCCGGAAACTCCGGTTCATACTTTTTTGCTTCCTCCTGCACATAAAGTTTGAAGGCAGCTATTACCTCCTCGGTTGAAGGGCTGTAGCCAGCAAGCGCATAGATGAGGCCGGTAATGCCGGATTTAGCAGATGCCCCCAAGATGATGTGGGACTGCTTAATAACGTCACTGTATCGGCTGGCGTTTAACTTTTTGTCAGCGGCGGCGGCGACAATAGCTTGGCAAAGGTCAATCAGCAGGTCTGCCTGAAAGCCATTGATCGTCACTGGGGGCATCCCAGCGCCGCCGGTGCCCCATTGAAAACGCAAGGGATTCTCAATTTTTTGCCTTATTTCAGCGCCGACGGCATCATACATTGCGTTTGAATTGATGAACCGCGGAAGGGCATTGCCGCGCGGAGAAAGTCCAAGTGCGCGGGCCATCCCCGTTTGGCTGATTACCGCTGTTTTCTCTAGATCGCCGAGCACATAGCACTCAACGTCGATGCCAAATTGTTGCATGAAATTGCCGACGTGCGTTGCCTTCGGCAGTTTCCCCCAGCGAGCGGCGGCGGCATTGCGGCTTATGTCGCTCCTCCTGGTTGCAGGCAAAGCCTCCGCTCTTGCTTTAGCGGCAGCCACTTTAAGCGGGTCTTTTTCGATTCCAGACATGCAAGCATCCTCCGATTTGAATGCTTGCATGTTATCGCCGCTTGGAGCATCTTGCAAGCATAAAAATTTATGGATGCTTGCAAAAATGATTGACACTAAGCATAAAAGTTCATATCAAAATGGCATGAACAAGCTGCCCCTCTCGAAGCGCGTCCAAATCCTCGCCATGCTCTGCGAGGGTTCGTCCATGCGCTCAATCAGCCGCGTTGCCGACGTGTCGATCAACACCGTGTCCAAGCTTCTGGTTGAAGCTGGCGAGGCTTGCCTGACCATCCACGACGAAACTGTGCGCAACGTTAAGGCGTCACGCATTCAGTGCGACGAAATCTGGTCCTTTTGCCATGCCAAGCAAAAGAATGTCGCGGCGGCGAAAGCTGCTCCGGCTGGAGCTGGCGACGTCTGGACTTGGACAGCCATTGACGCCGATACCAAGCTGATCGTGTCCTACTTTGTCGGCGACCGCTCAGGCGACAGCGCAATGGTGCTTATGGACGATTTGCAGGGCCGCCTTGCCAACCGCGTTCAACTGACCACGGACGGGCATCGCGCCTATTTAGAGGCCGTTGAAGGCGCGTTCGGCGGCGATGTGGACTATGCCCAGCTTGTGAAGCTGTATGGCCCCACCATCACCGCACCGGGCCGCTACAGCCCTGCTGAGTGCATCGGTGCAAAGAAGCAGCGCGTCGAAGGCAATCCCGACATTGCCCATGTCAGCACGTCCTACGTCGAACGCCAGAACCTGACCATGCGAATGTCCATGCGGCGCTTCACCCGCCTAACCAACGCATTCAGCAAGAAGCTGGACAACCACATTCACGCGCTGGCGCTGTATTTCGTGTTCTACAACTTCACCCGCATTCACAAGACGCTGCGCATGTCGCCCGCGATGGCGGCTGGCATCACTGACCGGCTCTGGTCGCTAGAGGATGTTATCGCTAAGATCGACGAATTGGCACCGGCCCCTAAGCCGCGCGGGCCTTACAAAAAGCGCGAAAGCTGATATATGCGTCGGGAGTCAACGGGAGCTGCGTCGTCACTTCGGGTGGTCGTGCGCCTAGGCCCGTTGGCTCACCCCTCCCCAAAATTCAAACTGAGACACTACCCCCGATTAGCGATTATTGTAAGCGAAAATGCCCACGATTCCTGAAAGCCCGCCGCCGATTAGAGCTCCAATTCCACCGCCCGTAAAACCGCCCAACATTATCAAGATAAGCGAGAGAGGCCAGACTACCGCCATACCTATCAGCAAGCTGATTGCGATCCCAATAGTGATTATCAGAATCGCAATCCCAATTCCAATGACAACAAGGTTTTCCATCGGCCTGCCTATCGCGCTTCCGTTTCCCTAGGAATAACCGAAGCCTTCGTCCGTTGCGGGACTTGAAGCAAAATCGGAAGCGCAATGGCCCCGCAAATCAAATACAAAAACCAGTTGCCAAAAAATGCCTGACCCCCGTCATCGGTGATTGACCATGCTCCCACAAACGTCATGCCTGATATGCTCAGCACACAAGACAGCCGGTGGTTGATCCCCGTAATTTTTCGCAACAGCCATGCCACAAGCGCCCCTGAAAGGAACATCGCTACAGTCCCGCCTACGATCATACCGATGAAATAGCTCATAGCTTCCTCCGGCGGTTAGCTTCCAAACGACCACAACATCTTTTCAGAGTGCCGACGCGCCATACAGCGAAAGCCGCAACCACTTACCTAGCTTGAATAAGTTGCCTATTACTTACGACTAGTGACTAAAATCTAATCTACTTCCCTCTTGGTCAATCTCGGTCCCGGCTATCGCATTACGCGGGAGGCCTCATGGACGAATTGCGGACCAGATTTGGAAGGCTAGTGAAGGCCCATCGCCTGCGCTTAGGATTGACTCAGGACGCATTGGCAGAACGCGCCAATATCAGCACTGACATGATCTCGAAAATCGAAGGCGGGAATAGCGGTGCCCGATTTGGCGTCATCACACAGCTTGCCTGCGCTTTGGAACTTGACCCCGCAGAACTCTTTACGCCCGACCTTCCTGCGGGCCAGTTGCAGCGGTCGAAGCTGAACGACATTACCAGCCGCCTTGCCAGTCTTGACGACAGCGATTTGCAATGGCTGAGCGGTGTGCTCGATGCCGCATTGCGCCCCCGGCGTTGAGTGTATCTAAACCTGCCACCACGCCAGCAATTTTGCTAGGCCGAGGCCATGGCAGATGAGATTCCGAACGACGCTGGCGAGTTTTCGACACTCCGCGACCAGCTAACGTTATGTGCTGCGCTTTATGGAAGCGACAATTCAGAACGGCAGCGACAAGCTATCTTTTCCGCGTTGTTCGCTGTGACCGACTTTCTGCAAACGAAAGATTTTCCGCCCGAGACACTTCTCCCCCTCATGCGACCTGCCATCGCGCTGGCCCAGCTGCAAGACAACATCATCGACTCTCTGTTTGCGCAGCGCGCGCGAGGCGGCAGGCCGAAAATCGGGATTGAAGACCTCGAACGAGCTGGCATTCTCGCAGCCTTTGCGAACGCATGGCTGCACATTCATAAAGACGACCCGCTCGACCAGCGGTCAAAGCTGTCTGCAGCCGCCCGGGCAATGCGCGGCGGCTGGTTTCGCGATGTTAATCGGCAAAAGCTCAAATCCGCACGAGATATGGTCAATCAAGAAGGCAAAGACCATCCATCAGTGATCATTGCGAAGGAATTCGAACGCTTGTTTGACGAAGCCTTCCAAACGGTCGGAAGCGGGAAGGCGTTTCAGACTATGGTCCATTTCGTCAATCGCTCACCACCTAGAAGCCTACCAGAAATCTTGAAAACCCCACCTGTTTCTGTGAGCAGGGAGAGCTGAGTTTCATCCCGCAGTGTCCGGGCAATCACGCTCGAACCCATGCGGAGTAGACAGATGCACACCCCTATCACCGTCACCATCCCCAACGCCGTCAAAGCGTCCGGCCTGTCCCGCACCGCGATTTACGACGCGCTGAAACGCGGCGATCTTACCGCCGTCAAAGCTGGTCGGCGCACGTTGATCCGCTATGCCGATCTGCTGGCCTTTGTGGAGCGCCTGCCTGCCTATCGCCAGGTGCATGACCTGTGACCGACCCTCACGCGATATGCGCGGCGCGGGTGGCCACTGACAGAAGCCAACATTTGCCCATCGGTGCGAAGCGGCAAAATATGACAATCGGATTGTTCACCGATCCACCAATTTTTTTTTCGCTCGTTCACCGCGCGCAATCCCATGGCCAACCATGAACGAAGCACGGAGCAGCAAGCTCCGCTGGCCAAGCAGGCTCTATCCGCGCGCGCGCATATAAGAGTGGCCCTAGTCTGGCAACTGACAAAAACGGCCAAATTCTGCCAAAAATGCCTGCCGGAAAAAGAGCAATCAAGGCGTGAGTTGGGTGACGAGGTCCTAACCCAGCAAATTGGCCCAAAAGGCGGCTTACCATGAACATTTACGAAATTCAGGAGCGGTCCGGCATTAGCCTTCGAGTGCTTCGCAAACTTGACGATATGGGAGTTTTGAAATGCAGCACCGTCGAAAAAATCGCCGACGATATTCATTTGAACCTACGCAAAGGCAATCCGCTGTCGGTAGCCCAGCTTTGGGCGCTCATTGAGAACCCAGTATTGCTCGACAGCTTAGGCAAGCTCCGCGACTATGCGCTGACGGCAATCGAAGCCTTGGACGACTATAGAGCCGAAGCGGCCCCACGAGAGGTCGTCCTTCACATTCTAGACGCTGCTTGGAATGACCAATGCGCGATTGAAAAAATCCTGCCTTGGCTGAAATCGGTCATCCCGGCCAACTGCGCTGTGCCGCACCACTATTTGGCGATCCGCTTGATCATGGGCAGCTCGCCCTTACTGCGCCAATGTCACATATCCAAATTGCGGCGAGTGATGGCCAATTGTCGAGCGCATCCCGAATTTGTTGGCTGGTGGTCGGTCAACCGGCAAAATGGTCGGGACGCCACTTGGTATTCGCGCCCAAAAATTGAGTATGACCTGTAGGCCCAGCTTGAAAAATCGGAATCTATCGCGTGAACCGACATGGCAGGGGCCAGACGCGCGTCTATCGAAGGCTCCCCCCGCCCCCCAAACTTTTGCTTCGATCATTTTGGCAAAGAATTGAGAACAGGCCACCAGCAGCCTGATTTTGAGGGTGCTGTAATGGTAACAGCTATTCCATCGGGGCAATAATCCAATAAAATCAAAGGACGGTGGCGGAGACGGAGGGATTCGAACCCTCGGTAGGGGTGTACCCCTACGACG
>CAZGXT010000095.1:0-10915 GCA_964529675.1 uncultured Caulobacterales bacterium | reverse complement strand
TGGTGCTGTTCGGCAAGGTGCCGCAGCAGTTCTTTCCGGCCTCGACGCGCCTGGAACTGCTGGTCGATCTGAAGCTGCCCGAGGGCGCCTCCATCCACGATACCGAGGCCGCCGCGCGTCGCCTGGAACGCATACTGGACGGGCTGGAAGGTGTGGACAGCTACGCGGCCTACATCGGCAGCGGCGCACCGCGCTTCATCCTGCCGCTCGACCAGCAGCTGCCGGCGCAGAGCTTCGCCCAGTTCGTGCTGAACACCCACGACTACAACGCCCGTGAACGCGTGCGCGAGCATCTGCTCGCGCGCTTCCCGAGCGAGTTTCCCGACCTGCGCTGGCGCGTGAACCGCATCGAGAACGGACCGCCCGTCGGCTACGTGCTGCAGTACCGCGTGTCCGGCCCGGATCGCGCGGTCGCGCGCCGCGAGGCAGAGAAGATAGCCGCCCTGCTGCGCGCCAATCCCTACGCCGCGGGCGTGCACCTCGACACCGCCGAGCAGTCGAAGACCATCCGCATCGTGATCGACCAGGACCGCGCCCGCGCGCTCGGCGTCGACACCCGTACCGTCGCAGCGGTGCTGGACGGCTCGATCAACGGCCAGGCCGCCACCGCCTTCCGCGAGGACAACGACCTCATCCAGGTCACCCTGCGCGGTCCGCCCGCCGAGAAACAGCACCTCGACCTGTTCGGCAGCGTCACCGTGCCGACCGCGAGCGGCGCCAGCGTGCCGCTGAACCAGGTGGCCGACATCCGCTACGGCTTCGAGGACGGCATCCTGTGGCGGCGCGATCGCGTGCCGACCATCACCGTCCGCGCCGACCTCTACGGCGACCTGCAGCCGCCCGTGGTGGTCGCGATGCTCGCGCCCGACATCGAACGCATCGCGGCCGACATGCCGCGCGGCTACCGCCTGGCGCTCGGCGGCACGGTGGAGGACGCCGGCAAGGGTCAGAACAGCGTGATGACCGGCATGCCGCTGTTCCTGCTGACCGTGGTGACGGTGCTGATGCTGCAGCTCCGGAGCTTCTCGCAGACCACCATGGTGCTGCTCACCGCGCCGCTCGGCATCATCGGTGTCGCGGTGTTCCTGATGGTGTTCCGTCAGCCCTTCGGCTTCGTCGCCATGCTCGGCACCATCGCCCTGTTCGGCATGATCATGCGCAACAGCGTGATCCTCATCGACCAGATCCGCCAGGATCTCGAGCACGGTCGCGCGCCCTTCGACGCGGTGGTGGAGGCGACCGTGCGCCGCTTCCGCCCCATCGTGCTCACCGCGCTGGCCGCTGTGCTGGCCATGATCCCGCTCTCACGCAGCGTGTTCTTCGGACCGATGGCGGTGGCGATCATGGGAGGCCTCATCGCCGCCACGGTGATGACCTTGCTGTTCCTGCCGGCGTTGTATGCGGGGTGGTTTGGGGTAACAAGAGGGCGCACTCCCGGCACCTAAGGCGACGTGAGGCCGGCGTCCCTATCGAGTTGCCGGAGGTCACGAAGCGATCTGACTTGCGCCATGACTCTACTCGATAGGTGCACCTGCGAATCGCATTCACCCGGCCAGTTGAGCGGGCTCTCCGGATCGATAGAGATGTTAATCGTCACGGCGTACTGCTCAGCCGAGACTCGCTCAAACGACAACGATCCGTCCGCCCCGTACCCGAAGCAGCCGTTGCTACCCGGGGAGTTGATCGAGCCAGTGGACCAGAACGCCAAGGCCTCGGTCTGTCTGCCGACTCTATACTCTCCGCCAAGATTCCGAGCCTGGGGAGGAATGAAGACCGTAAGGTCCCGGAACGAAGCCTGATCCGTCTTTAAAAAGCTTCCCGAAGAGTGCTCACGAATGGCCAGGATATAACCCTTTCCACTCTTGACTTGATGACCCAGAAGCACGAACTCCCTACTCACAGCCGGCGGCTGACCGAGTCGAAGTGAACGTCGATTCGCTTCGTGCAGACCGCTGCCTTCAAATTCCGCATCAAATGCGACGAACGCCCTCGTAAATGGGGCCTGCACTCCTACACACCCAGCAATGGCACTCAGAAAAAGCAACGCAGGCAATCCAATCAGCGACTGGTGCAAACGCATTGTCTGGCTCCTTGCCCAAGGCGTCCAGCAAGCGCACTGGCTCTGGCCTTGGCCTCCGCGTAGATGTCAGCATGTCTTACGGGTCGAAGAATCATGTCCAGACGTGGACGGGTGCGGTGAATGGACTCATGAATGATCTGCTCCAGCAAATCCTTGAGCATCTCGCAATCGAGATCTGCCTCGTAGCGATCATCCAGGGAAATCGACTTGGACATGGGATTGGTGAACCCGACTATGTCGTTTCCATAGATGTCCCGTCCTAGGTCGCGCACCGTCACATCCGCTGGCACGTTCAGATCGGGCTGTGATGTCGCGGCAAGATCGATCATGTCCCTGATGTCCTGGCGAGTCAGTCCAAACCGATCAATGTAGCGGGTCGGGTTGTTGGAAACGTACGTATAAGGATTGACTCCGCCGGCGATTCCAAGAGGATCTCCTTCCAAGTACCTCCCCAACCCCGCCACGTAGTCCCGATACCCGTTCCCGAACACGGGTCCGTCATTCACCTGCCCCGGAAAGCCACGCAGTATTGCCGGCGCTTCACTTACCCCGTCCCGATCGACATCCAGGTCGTTCTGTCCCCCGAAGCCGAAGGCGTCCCCACCGGTGGAGATCATCGTCATGCGTCCCCTGGTGTCGGTCATGTACTGCAGCTGGTTGACCTGGTTGACGTGCAGATAGCGGATGCGTGGAACGCCGCCGGCCGGGGTGGTGATCTCGGCCAGTGGGCGGCCTTCCAGCCACACGTACTCACGCCACGTCGTGGGTCTGCCGCCACCGCTACTGATGGCGGCGAGCAGTTCGCCGCTCTCGGCGTACAGGTAGACCGTGGGTTGGGACAGATCGCCTCCAGCGTATCTCAGCGCACGGCGGCCCTGGCCGTCGTAGCGCGCCGTCCAACGCACTGCGACCTGCTGCATGACCGTGGCCGGACGACCGCTCTCGTCGTAGCGATAGGTGATGCCGAGATCCGGCCCGATGTTGCTCGCGACGCCGTTCACCAGCGCATAGCCGGTGTGGTGGCGCAGCAGGTTGCCGGCCAGGTCGTAGTCGTCGCCGCGCGCCTGGGCGCCGTAGACGCGGTTCGACGTGGCGCCCACGCGGTACAGCACACGTCGCAGCAGGCTGCCGTCGGCGCGCTGCTCGTCGCGCAGTGTGCGGTTGCCGTTGGCGTCGTAGGCATAGCTGAAGGCGCCGGTGCCATCGCTCTCGAAGACCAGCCGTTGGAGAGCGTCGTAGCGGTACTGGCGAGTGCCGGCCAGGCCGACCGACGCGCCGCCCTCGGTGCTCACCTCGAGCAGGTTGTCCGCCGCGTCGTAGCGCGCGTAGCGATAGCTCGGCAGCGCGGTGGACGCATTCCGGATGGCGGTGAGCCGTCCGGCGCGGTCGTACTCACGGGTTTCGCGCAGCCCGTTGCCGAGCGTCAGGCCGGTCACGCCGCCGAAAGGCTGCCAGGTGATGCCGGACGCGAGCGCGATGCTCGCGCCCGCGACCTCGGCACGGAGGTCTGTCGTGCGACCGGCCGCGTCGCGGCTCAGCGCCAGGCGCAGGCCGCTCGGATAGTCGATGGCCGCCACGCGCGAGGCGTCATCGTAGCGATAGGCGATGTCGTGTTGTCCGCCGGGTCCCTGAAGCCGGCGACGGACGAGATTGCCGCGCGCGTCGTAGTCGAACAGCGTGGTGCCGCTCGCGTCCGTCATCGCGCTGAGCCGGCCGATAGCGTTGCGCCCTGGCGTGGCGTCGTCGTAGCTGTAGCCTAGATCCATGTCGGTGGGGTAGTCGACCGCCACCAGGCGGTTCAGCGCGTCGTAGCGATAGCGCGTGGGCACGGTCTGGGCCGCGCTCTGACGCTGCAGGTGCCGGATCCGATTGCCGGCCTCGTCGTAGCCGTCCTCGCTGACACCCGCATCGGGGCTGGTGGTGACCAGCGCCTCGCCAAACGCGTTCCGCGTGTAGCGTGTGACCAGGCCGCGCGGATCGGTGACGCTCGCGACACCATCGAATGCGTCGTAGGCATAACGCGTCACGCCGCCGGCGCCGTCGGTGTCGGTGACGACGCGCAGCAGCGAATCCCGCGCCAGGCGGCGCGGCAGCGCGATGCCACGCGGGTCGCCGATGCTCTCGAGCGCACCGTTGGCGTCGTAGCCATAGTCCTGCACCTGGCCCTCGCCACCGGTCAGCGTGAGCAGTTGATTGCGCTGATCGTAGGCGCGCGCCAGGCTGCGGCTGAGCGTGCCCGCCGGATCGTGCGTCGTCTCCGCGATGCGATTGTCGAGCGCATCCAGTGTGTATTGCTGGTGATTGCCGAGCGTGTCGTCGATCCGCACCAGGCGCTGCGCGGCGTCGTAGCCATAGTCCAGACCGCTGCCGTCCGGCTGTCGCTCTTCGACCAGCAGCCCGCGCGCATCGTAGCGGTAGGACGTACGCGCACCGGCGATGCTGCGCGCGATCAGGCGGCCGCGCGCGTCGTACTCGAAGCGCGTCTCGACGCCGTTCGCGTCCAGCATGACGAGCGGCCGCCCCTCCGTGTCGTGGGCGGTGAAGCGCGTGACGTGCCCCAACGCGTTGGTGATCGCGAGCAGGTTGCCGGTCTGACGGTCATGCTCGTAGCGCGTGACATCGGCCACGTCGCTGCGCGGACCGTCCACTTCCGCGAGCAGGCCCACGCGTGGGTCGGCCGCATCGTCATCACCGTACCAGCGATAGCGGGTCGTGCGCGTGCCGCCACCGGCGACCAGGTCGGTCACCGCGCGGCTGGCGAGGCGTGCGCCGCGATAGCCATAGTCCACGCTGCGCAGCGCGCGCCCTGCGCCGTCGCTCAAGGTCTCGCGCAGCGGCAGGCGCAGCGTCGGCAGCCAGTCGGTGACTGTCACGCGGCGGTTCTCGCCCTGGCCTTCGGCGCGCCGCGTCTCCAGGCCACGCGCGTCGTGGTCGTAGTCCACCACGTTGCCGAGGTGATCGGTGACCAGGTCGCGATGACCCCGCGCGTCGTAGGTGGTGGCGGCCAGCGGTCCCGCACCGCAGAAGTTGCAGTTGCCGCCGCTGACCGCGGTGATCAGTCCGACGCCGAACTCGGCGCGGGTGTTGTAGCTGCGCGTCGCGCCACGGGCATCGGTGACGGCGGTATAGGCCGCTTGAAAGTCGAAGGTGACGCGTTCGACGCCGCCCGCGTGCTCGCTGGACAGCGCGCGGCCACTGGCGTCGTAGTCCCAGCGCGCGTAGACGTTCCCGCGCTCGTCGACCAGTTCGGTCAGGCCCTGCGGCCAGTCGGAGTCGGTGTAGCGATAGCCACGGCGTGGGTTGTCGGCGAGGCTCGCCGGGTCCGTGGCGACATCGTTGTCGTCCGGTGCGATGGCCGCCACCAGGCGATCGAGAGAATCGTAGGCATAGCGGTGACGATGGCCACCCGCGTCCACCATCGCCACCAGCCGGCCGCGCGCGTCGTGTTCGAAGCCGAGCGCGCGGCCGAAGCGTCCCTCGACCCGCAGCAGCAGACGGCGCGCATCGTAGTGCAGCACCTCGCGGCGGCCGCGGCGCGGATCGTCGCGCGCGACCAGCAGGTAGTCGCGCGAGGTTGCGTTGGCGGTGACGAGCGTCCTCGGCAGGTCGTAGCGTTCGACGCGATCTTCGCCGTCGACGTATTCCAGGGCCGCGCTCCCGGCCGGCGCGCGCAGGATGCCGACGGTGAGCGGCGAGATGGGCACGAATGCCGCGCTGCCCGCCGCGCGGTTGAAGCGCAGCACGCGACCGTCGGGCCGGTACAGACGGGCGGTCTGCGCGCCGGTGCGATGGGTGACGAGATGCAGCTCCGCGCTGTAGTCGTGGCTCCAGCCCGGGCCCAGGTCCTGGCCGCGGCGCTGCTGGCTGTTGTAGTGGCGGCTGAAGGCGAGGTCGCCGTGCACGGTGCCGCCATAGTCGAGTTCGCGCTGGTACTTGTTGCCGGTGGTGGTGTTGACCGGGTTGCTGCCGTTGGCGAGCGCCGGGCACTCCCCGCCCAGGTTGGCCTCGGGATCCAGGCCGCCGAGATGCTCGCAGCTCGTCATGGTGGAGGTCAGGCGGCCACTCAGGTCCTCCGTCGCCGGCCGCCAGCCGACCTCGCACACGCTGGATACCGCGAGGCTCGCCTTGTGCAGCGGCAGCACGACGCGGGCGAAGTTCGGCTGTCCGCGCGGCGCATCGCAGCCGGTGATGCGCTGGCAATAGACCGATGCGCACAGGCCGCGGATCAGCGGGCCCTGGGCCGCGGTGACGGCGTCCTCGGGCTCGTAGGCCAGCGCTGTCTGGGTGCCGAAAGCGGCGCCGGTGGGGTCCCGCGCGCCGTCACCGCGCGAGCAGTTGCGCGGCATGGCGCCGAAGGCGTCGAGCGGCTGGCTGTAGAGGTGGGTATCGACCACGCCGTCGCCGTTGCTGTCGCGGCGGAAATCGAAGGACTGGCCTTCGTCCACTTCGACGAGCCCGGTGCTGAACACGCGTGGGTCGTCCGCGGGATGATGGCTGCGCGCCCAGGCGTCCAGCGCGAGCAGCGCCTGACCCGGCGAGCGATACAGGCCGACCAGGCTCTGGAATGGCGTGGGCGGCGCCTTGCCGGTGCTGGGCGCGGTGGCGCGCCAGGCGTCCGCGGGCAGGACGTTGTCCGCCTCGCGAGCCAGGCCCGTCCCCGCCCAGTGGACCAGGCTGGTCGCCAGGGCCGTCCTCATCCAGGTCCTCCATTTCGCACGCACGCCCGTGACGGCGCACGCGAACATCCTTGTCCGCATGGGTCGCTCCTTCGATCCCGCGACGCGGCCGCCCGCTCACGCGAGCGGCCCCGCTACGTCCTGTCCGTGTCGTGGCCGGCACTCCTTGCCAGCCGTTCCGCGCTAAACGCCCGTCCGAGGGCCGCGCGAGCATCGACCTTAGGCTGGGGCGGCAGGTGAACGCACGCCCGCGCCGGGCGGGCGGGCGTGGTCTCGAGAGGGAGATTTTCCCGAGTTGTCGGGCCGCGTCAGTTCGCGGCGACGGTTGCGCCGCGCCAGGCCTCGGCGCGCTTCTCAGCGTCGCGTTTCTGCGCCGGGGACAGCCGCGCCTCCACGGCGGTGAGATTGCCCTCGGCCAGCGCCAGTCCGCGCGCGGCGGCGGCGCGGAACAGCGCGCAGGCCTCGACCGGATCGGCGGGCACGCCGCGACCGGCGGCGTACAGGTAGCCGAGGTTCAGCATCGCCTCGGGCGAGCCCTGCGCGGCCGCGGCGCGATACCAGCGCACCGCGCGCGGCAGGTCCTGCGGCCAGTTCATGCCCGCTTCGTAGAGCATCGCGAGCGACAGCTGGGCCGCGGCCAGGCCGGCGTCGGCGGCGCGTTCGTAGAGCACTCGGGACAGGTCGGCATTGGCACCGATGCCGCGGCCCAGGCGATAGAGCCGCGCCAGGTTGTAGGTCGCCGGCGCGTAGCCCAGCGCGGCGGCGCGCTGGTAGGCGCTGACCGCCTCGGTGTCGGAGCGTGGCCGGCCGCGCCCGCGTTCGTGCATGCGGCCGATGGCGAAGATCGCCTCCTCCGCGTTCTGCTCGGCCGCGCGGCGGAACCAGCCATAGGCGTCGTCGACGCTGCGGATCACGCCGTGACCGTGGTAGTACTGCCGGCCGAGCTGCAGCTGCGCCGCCACGTCGCCGTGTTCGGCGAACTCGACCAGGCGCGCCACGGCCGCCGCGCTGCCGTGCAGGGCGGCGCGCCCGAACCACTTGCGCGCCTCGGCCCGATCGTCCTCGTGTACGCCCTCCTCGGCGCGCTGCGCGAAGGCCTCCGCCAGGCGCAGTTCGGCCGGGGCGTGCCCCTGCTCGGCGCTCTTGCGATACCACTCCAGCGCCTGGCCCGCATCGCGCGGCGCGCCGCCCTCTCCACGTTCGTGGAGCTCGCCCAGGCGGAACTGCGCGCGTGCGTCGCTGCCCGCGGCGAGCGTCGCCCAGGCGGCGAGATCGCGCTCGCGCCGCGCATCGGCGTCGTCCGCCGCGGCGACGGGCGCGCAGCGCAGAGCCAGTACAATGGCGAGCCAGCAGAAGAGCTTGGAGTGAAGCATGTCCGAGGATAGCGGCCGGCGTGATGCCGCCCTGCAGCGCGCCCCCGCCGCGGCGCTGGTCCGCGCGCGCCGCCAATGGCGCGCGCTCGCCTGGCTGGCGGTGGCGGGTGTGGCCGGCCTGTCACTGATGCCGGTCGACGTGGCCGTGCCGCCCGAGCTGCTCGACGTCGACAAGCTGGTGCACGTCGGCATGTACGCCTCGCTCATGCTGTGCTTCAGCTACGGCTATCCACGGCGCCATTGGGCGGCCTGCGCCAGCGGGCTCACCTTTTACGGCGTGCTGCTGGAGTTCCTGCAGGGCCAGACCGCCTACCGCAGCGCTTCGGGCATGGACGCGCTTGCCAACCTGGTGGGCGTCTCGATAATGCTCTGGCTGCGCGTGCGCCGGGACAACCAGCTGCGCAGCGCCGCCCGACTTCCATGAGCACCTCCGCACCATGAGCATTGACACCGCCGCGCGCCGCCCGCTCGAGGGCATGCGCGTCATCGAGGCCGGCCAACTGCTGGCAGGCCCCTTCACCGGCACCATCCTCGGCTACTTCGGCGCCGAGGTGATCAAGGTCGAACCGCCCGAGGGGGGCGATCCGATCCGCAGCTGGCGCGAGACCCGCGACGGCGTGTCGTTCTGGTGGCGGAGCATCGCGCGCAACAAGAAATGCGTGACGCTCGATCTGCGCACGCCGCGCGGCCGTGAACTCATGACCGAACTCGCCGCGCGCGCCGACGTGTTCGTCGAGAACTTCCGTCCCGGCATCATGGAGAAGTGGGGCCTGGGCCCGGACGACCTGAAGGCGCGCAATCCCGGCCTCATCTACACCCGCATCTCGGGCTACGGCCAGACCGGCCCCAACGCGCCCAAGGCCGGTTTCGCCTCGGTGTGCGAGGCCTACGGCGGCTTCCGCTACGTCAACGGCTTTCCCGGCCAGCCACCGGTGCGCCCCAATCTCTCCATCGGTGACACCCTGGCCGGCATCCATGCCGCGCTCGGCGTGCTGCTGGCCTACATCGGCCGTCAGCAGGACGGTCAGGGCCAGGTGGTGGACGTCGCGATCTTCGAGGGTATCTTCAATCTCATGGAGGCGGTGATCCCGGAGTACGTGGGCAACGGCGTGATTCGCCAGCCCTCGGGTTCCACGCTGACCGGCATCGTGCCGTCCAACACCTACCGGTGCCGCGACGGTCGGCTCATCGTCATCGGCGCGAACACCACGCCGATGCTCAAGCGCCTGGCCGAAGCGATGGGCACGCCTGCGATGGGCGACGATCCGCGCCTGCAGGACAACGCCGGCCGCGTGCGTCACCAGGAGGAGGTGGACGGCGCGGTGGCGGCCTGGGCGGCGGGCCTGGACGCGGCCGCGGCGCTCGCCATCCTCGACGAGGCCGGCGTCGCCGCGGGCCCCATCTACGACGCGCGCGACATGTACGAAGACCCGCACTACCGCGCCCGCGGCCTATTCCAGGAAGTGACCATCGACGGCAAGCCGCTCGACCTGCCGGCCATCATTCCGCATCTCGCGCGCACGCCGGGCCGCACCGACTGGCCGGGCGCGGGCGAGCTGGGCGGCTGGAACGACGAGATCTACGGCGAACTGCTGGGCCTGGACGCGCAAGCGCGCGCGGACCTCAAGGCGGCAGGCATCATTTGAGCGACGACGGCGCCGCGCGGCTGTTCGCCTACGGCACGCTGTTGCACCCGGCTGTGCGTGCGGCGGTGTGCGGACGGGCCTTGCACGGCCGGCCGGCGATCCTCGCGGATTTCGCGCGCTACGCGCTCACAGGCGAGGTCTACCCGGCGGTGGTGGAAGCGCCGGGCGCGGAGACGCCGGGTGAAGTGTTCGAGGGTCTGGACGCGGCGCTGTGGCGCGTGCTGGACGACTGGGAGAGCCCGCTCTACCAGCGTCGCACGGTGGCGGTACGCGTCGCCGGAAGCGTGCCGCTGAGCGCGCAGGTCTACGTGCTCGCGCCCGCCCACCACGGCCTGCTGGCGTCGTCGCCCTGGTGCCCGCGGGAGTTCGCGCGCCTGCACGCCGATGCCTATCTCGCGCGCTTCGGCACCGCATGGTGATCCACACCGTCGGCCACAGCAATCGCAGCGCCGAGGCCCTGCTGGCACTGCTCGACGCGTTCGCGGTGGAGGTGCTCATCGACGTGCGCGCCGTGCCGCGCTCGCGCCGTCATCCGCAGTTCGAGCGCGGCGCGCTGGCCGCCGCCCTCGCCGCCGCCGGCCGCGAGTATCGCTGGTGGGGCGCGGCGCTCGGCGGCATGCGCCGCGCGCGGGCCGATTCACCGCACCGCGCGCTGCCGGCCGATGGTCTGCGCGGCTACGCCGATCACATGGCGAGCCCGGCCTTTCGCGGCGCACTGCATGACGTGCTCGAGCTGGCCGCGACGCGCCGCGTGGCGCTGATGTGCGCGGAAGCCGACTTTCGTCACTGCCATCGCCAGCTCATCGCCGACAGCCTGGTGCTGGCCGGCGCGGAGGTGCGCCACATCAACGCGCCTGACCAAGCCGCGTCCCACGAATTCCACCCGGCGCTGTGCGCCGCGCGCAACCCACCGGTTTACAATGCCGGGCTGAGCGGCGACCTGTTCGACTGAGCCGCACGACACCCAGGGGGACCCATGGCCTTACGCGATCAGATAATGGCGCTCGACATCACGCTGCCGAGCCGCGAGGAACTGCCGGAGGACCTGGCGAAGTATTTCAGCGTGTGCGACAAGAAGCTCGGCATGGTGCCGAACGTGCTGGCCGCCTACAGCCATGACGCCGAACAACTGCGCACCTT
>CAZGXT010000094.1:0-11138 GCA_964529675.1 uncultured Caulobacterales bacterium | reverse complement strand
GCGTGATCGTGTCGCATGCAGACCAAAGCTCTGCTGCCGCTCCCCCGTTTGCGGGGGAGCTGTCCGCGACGCGCACTGAGGGAGCAGCTCGCCCGGACTTTCCCCCCTCCGTCGACTGCGCCGACGCCTGCCCCGGGAGCGGGGGAGGAAAGGCGCGCGCATGATTGAGCCCGCTCCCCGTTCCGACCGCCTCATCGACGCCGCGCCCTTGCGCGAGGACGCCGACGCTGCGCTGCGCCCCAAACGCCTCGACGATTTCGTCGGCCAGAAACAGGCGAAAGAGAACCTTGCGATCTTCATCGGCGCGGCGAAGGCGCGGGCCGAGGCGCTCGACCATGTGCTCTTTCACGGGCCGCCGGGGCTCGGCAAGACGACGCTCGCCCAGATCGTCGCCAATGAGCTCGGCGTCAATTTCCGCTCGACGTCCGGCCCGGTCATCACCCGGCCCGGCGATCTCGCCGCGCTGCTCACCAATCTCGACGCCGGCGACGTTCTCTTCATCGATGAGATTCACCGCCTGTCGCCCGCGGTCGAGGAAGTGCTCTATCCGGCGATGGAAGACTATCGCCTTGACCTGATGATCGGCGAAGGGCCCGCCGCGCGCTCGGTCAAGATCGACCTGCCGCGCTTCACGCTGATCGGCGCGACGACGCGCTCCGGCCTGCTCGCCAAACCGTTGCTCGACCGCTTCGGCATTCCGGTGCGGCTTGATTTTTATGCGCAGGAGGATCTGACGAAAATCGTCCTGCGCGGCGCGGCGAAGCTTGGCGCGGAGATGGCGTCAGAAGGCGCCGCCGAAATCGCCCGCCGCTCGCGCGGCACGCCGCGCGTCGCCGGGCGGCTTCTTCGCCGCGTGCGCGATGTCGCGACGGTCGACGGCGCCGGAAGAATTGACGCGCGCATCGCTGACGCCGCGCTCCGCCGCCTTGAAATCGACGATCTCGGTCTCGACCCGCTTGACCGGCGCTATTTGCGTCTCATCGCGGAGCATTTCGGCGGCGGCCCGGTCGGCGTCGAGACGATCGCCGCTGCGCTCGCCGAGGCGCGCGACGCGGTCGAGGACGTCGTGGAGCCGTTCCTTCTTCAGTGCGGCCTTATCCAACGCACGCCGCGCGGGCGCGCGCTGTCGGCGAGCGCCTGGAAACATCTCGGCCTGCCCGCGCCGAAGAGTCTGTCGCCGGATTTGTTCGGCGAGTGAAGAGCGCGCGCTGCAGGGCGCGTTCCCCCGCCCTGCCGAACCCGAAACACCGCCGAAAGATTCTTCTGCAATTTATTGCAGGCTCAACCTGAGATTGCCGTTAACCATAAGCGATTCAACTTATTAAATCATTGATCCTGAACGCAATTCAGATTTCGCCGCAAAGTTATCCCCCTGCTTATCCCCCTCCTTATCCCACCCCCTTTGCGAGGCCTTAGTCTGGTTTTTCCGGTTGAAGGAGCCGGGCCCGATGGTTTGGTCGTGTACGGATGGTGTTTTCAGGTCGCCGGCGGCGTCTCCCGCCGGCGCGTTGCGGGGCGATGGGCGCGATGCCGAGGGGGGATCACGCGCGGGCGGCGCGTTCCGGCAAATCCGCACTTTCCCGCTGGAGGCCGCGAAAACAGCCGGTCAAACCTCGCGACCGCGCGCCCCGTCAGTCCTGGAAGGGATCGCGCATCAAGATGACGTCGTCGCGTTCGGGGCTGGTCGAGACGAGCGCGACCGGGGTTTCAATGAGCTCCTCGATGCGGCGGACATATTTGACCGCTTCGGCCGGCAATTGCGCCCAGGAGCGCGCGCCGACGGTCGAGCCCTTCCAGCCGTCGAACGTCTCGTAGATCGGCCTCAGGCGTTTTTGCGCGTCGAGCCCTGCGGGCAGGTAGTCGAAGCGGGCGCCGTCGATCTCGTAGCCGACGCACACCTTCAGCGTGTCGAAGGTGTCGAGCACGTCGAGCTTCGTCAGCGCAATGCCGTCGACGCCGGCGACCTTCAGCGACTGGCGCACCAGCGCGGCGTCGAACCAGCCGCAGCGGCGCTTGCGGCCCGTGACAGTGCCGAATTCAGCCCCGCGCGCGCCGATCTTCTCGCCGGTCGCGTCGGTCAGTTCGGTCGGGAAGGGCCCCTCGCCGACGCGCGTCGTATAGGCCTTGACGATGCCGAGCACATAGCCGACCGCGCGCGGCCCCATCCCCGAGCCCGTCGCCGCCTGACCCGCGACCGTGTTGGACGAGGTGACGTAAGGATAGGTGCCGTGATCGACGTCGAGGAGAACGCCCTGCGCGCCCTCGAAGAGAATGCGCCGCCGCGCCTTTCTCGCCTCATCGAGAAGGCGCCAGACCGGCCGGATGAACGGCGTCACCTTCGGCGCGACATCCATCAGCATGCCGACGATCGCCCCCGCATCGGCCTCCGGCGCGCCGAAGCCGCGGCGCAGCGCATTATGGTGGACGAGCAGATTCTCAACCTTCTCGCGAAGCGTCTCAGGATGCAGGAGATCGACCGCGCGAAGCGCGCGCCGGCCGGCGCGATCCTCATAGGCGGGGCCGATGCCGCGCTTCGTCGTGCCGATCTTGACGCCGGCGGCCGCGCCCTCGCGCATGGCGTCAAGCTCGGCGTGGACGGGCAGGATCAGCGTCGCGTTGTCGGCGACCGCAAGGCTTTCCGGCGTGATCTTCAGCCCCTGCCCGGTGAGGCGCGCGATCTCCGCGACGAGCGCGAAGGGATCGACGACGACGCCGGAGCCGATGACGCCGAGCCGGCCTTCGCGCACGACGCCGGAGGGCAGCAGCGACAGCTTGTAGACATTGCCGTCGATGACGAGCGTGTGGCCGGCGTTATGCCCGCCCTGAAAGCGCACGACGATGTCGGCGCGCGCCGACAGCCAGTCGACGATCTTGCCCTTGCCCTCGTCGCCCCACTGCACGCCGATGACCGCGACGTCGCCCATGCGCAAACCTGTCCTGTCGCCGAAGTTGCGCCGCACCATAGGCCGGGCCGCCCGGGCGTCAATGCGCGGGCAGGGGTGCGCAAACCGCAAGGGGAAGCAGAATTGAGGGGTGACGCGCTTCGGATTGTCTTGCCTAAAGCTCGGCTGATCGCGCCGCCCTTTGCGCGTCGGCGCGGAGGCGCGTTCATTGACGAGAGAATGGAGGGTTTCATGAAACGACTGCTGACGGCCGCCGCGCTGACGCTCGTCGCCGCGCCGGCGACGGCGCAAGGAAAGAAGCCCTGCGCCGATCCGATCTTTGACGATTTCGACTTCTGGGTCGGCGAATGGGACGTGACCGGCGCCGACGGCAAGCACGCCGGCACGAACGCGATCACGAAAGAGGAATATGGCTGCCTCCTCGTCGAACGCTGGACGGGCGCCGGCGGGATCACCGGGCAGAGCTATAACTTCGTCGATCTTGCGACCGGGAAATGGCGCCAGGTGTGGGTCTCGGCCGGCGCGACGATCGATTATTCGGGCGGTCTCGACGACACGGGGCGCATGGTCCTTGACGGCGTCATCGGATATCCGCCGGGCGCGGCGCCGGCGAGCGCGAGGTTCCGCGGAACCTGGACGCCGAACGCCGACGGAACGGTGAGGCAGCATTTCCAGCAATATGATCCGTCTACGGATGAATGGACGGACTGGTTCGTCGGAACCTACAAGCGGCGCAAGACGGGCGGGTGAACGGCCCGCCTCAGTCCGCCGGCTTCCATTTGATCTGGAACTCGATCTCTTCGCCTTCGGCGTCGCGCTCATGCTCGATGTTGAAGCGCGCGCCCTTCGGAACGCGGATGCGTTCCCCGGCGATCTGGATGGAGAAGGTCTCGCCCGTTTCGACTGCGTCGGCGAAGCGCCGCAGCTTCGCCGCGAACTGCTTCGGCGCGTAGCCTTTTTCGATGTCGCGCGTTTTCGTCTTCGCCACCGCCCGTTCTCCGTCGCACGCGCGCTCAGAACTTGAGCGACTTCGCTTGCTTCACATGCGGGAGCCCGCGCACTTTTTCAAGCGTGGCGTCGGTGACGGGTTCATCGACGGCGAGGAGCGCGATCGCGTCCGCCCCCGGCGCCGAGCGGCCGAGATTGAAAGTCGCAATGTTGACGTTCGCCGCACCGAGCGTCTGGCCGAGCGCCCCGATGAAGCCCGGCTTGTCAGCATTGGTGACGTAGAGCATGTGCGGCGCGAACGACGCCTCCATCTCGACGCCCTTGATCTCGACGATGCGCGGCGTCTGGCCGAAAAGCGCGCCCGACACCGTGCGGTCCTGCCGCTCCGTGACGATCCTGAGGCGGATGACGCTTTCAAAGTTCTCCGCGTCGTCTCGATAGGTCTCGGCGATGGCGATACCGCGCTCCTTCGCGATCAAGGGCGCGTTGACGATGTTCACTTCCGCCAGCATCGGCCGCAGCACGCCGGCGACGGCGGCCGCCGTCATCGGCCGCGTGTTCAGTTTGGCGACGCCGCCCGCATAGACGACCTCAATCGCCTTGACGCTTGTTTCGGTGAGCTGGCCGGCGAAGCGCCCGAGATTTTCGGCGAGCGCGATGAAGGGCTTCAGGCGCGGCGCTTCCTCCGCGGTGATCGAGGGCATGTTGAGCGCATTCGTCACCGCGCCGCGCGTCAGATAATCGGCCATCTGTTCCGCGATCTGGATCGCGACATTTTCCTGCGCTTCGTTCGTCGAGGCCCCGAGATGCGGCGTCGCGACGACCCGCTCATGCCCGAACAGCGGGTGTTCGGTGGCCGGTTCCGTCGCGAAGACGTCGAGCGCGGCGCTGGCGATATGCCCGGTATCGAGCCCCGCCTTAAGCGCCGCCTCGTCGACAAGCCCGCCGCGCGCGCAATTGACGATGATGACGCCTTTCTTCGTCTTGGCGAGCGCCTTGGCGGAAAGGATGTTTTTCGTCTGCTCGGTCAGCGGCGTGTGCAGCGTGATGATGTCCGCGCGCGCCAGCAGCGCATCAAGCTCGACCTTTTCGACGCCAAGCTCCAGCGCGCGGGCGTCCGTCAGATAGGGATCAAACGCGATAACCCGCATCTTGAGCGCGACCGCGCGGTCGGCGACGATGCCGCCGATATTGCCGCAGCCGATGACGCCGAGCGTCTTTCCATAGAGTTCGACGCCCATGAAGCGCGACTTTTCCCATTTGCCGGCGTGCGTCGACTGACTCGCCTGCGGAATCTGGCGCGCCGCTGCAAACATCAGCGCGATCGCGTGCTCGGCGGTCGTGATGGCGTTTCCATAAGGCGTGTTCATGACGACGACGCCGGCGGCCGTCGCAGCCGGGATGTCGATGTTGTCGACGCCGATGCCGGCGCGACCGATCACTTTCAGTTTCTTGCCCGCCGCGATGACGGGCGCGGTCGCCTTCGTCGCAGACCGGACGGCGAGGCCGTCATAGAGGCCGATGATGGAGAGGAGCTTGTCTTTGTCCTTGCCGAGCTTCGGCTCATAAGTGACGTCGAGCCCCCGCTCCTTGAAGATGTTGACGGCGGTTTCGGAAAGCTCGTCGGAGATAAGAACTTTTGGCATTGTTTCTCTTTCGGGTTTTCTAGCCGCTCATCCCGGCGAAAGCCGGGATCCAGAACTACCTGCGCATGGATCCAGGCTTTCGCCGGGATGAGCGGGATTGATTCAGGACAAGGTTTTCTTGACTTCGGCGAACGCCCAGTCGAGCCATGGGCAGAGCGCTTCGATGTCGGCGCGTTCGACAGTCGCGCCGCACCAGATGCGAAGGCCGGGCGGGGCGTCGCGATAGCCGCCGATGTCGTAGGCCGCCTTTTCTTTCGCCAGCAGCGATTCCATCTCCTTGACGAAGGCGCGCTGCATATCCTCGTCGAGCGCCGCGACCTTCGTATCGACGATCTTCAGGCAGACGGAGGTGTTGGAACGCGCTGCGGGCGCAGCACAGAGGAACTCCACCCAAGGCGTTCGCTCAACCCACTGCGTCAAGGCGTGGAGATTCGAATCGGCGCGGCGGATCAATTCATCAAGGCCGCCCGCCCCCTCGCCCCATTTCAGGGCGTCGATCCAGTCCTCGATGACGAGCATCGACGGCGTGTTGATCGTCTCGCCCTCGAAGATTCCGTCGATCAGCTTTCCACCCTTCGTCATGCGAAAGATCTTCGGACGCGGCCATTGCGGCTTGTAATTCTCAAGACGCTCGAACGCGCGCGGGCTGAGCATAAGACCGCCGTGCCCGCCCTCTCCGCCGAGCGCCTTCTGGAACGAGAACGTGACGACATCGAGTTTCGGCCAGTCGAGCGGCTGCGCGAAGGCGGCCGACGTCGCGTCGCAGATCGTCAGCCCGTTGCGGTCCGCGGCGATCCAGTCCCCGTTCGGCACACGCACGCCGGAGGTCGTTCCATTCCAGGTGAAGACAATGTCCGAAGAAGGGTCGGCCTTGGACAAGTCAGGCAGGGCGCCGTAGGGCGCCGTCATGACCGCAGCGTCAAGTTTCAACTGCTTGACGACATCCGTAACCCAGCCTTCGCCGAAACTCTCCCAGGCGAGCATTGTCACAGGACGCGCGCCGAGCATCGACCACATCGCCATTTCAACAGCGCCAGTGTCGGACGCCGGCACGATGCCGATGCGATAATCGGCAGGAACCTCAAGAAGCGCTCGCGTCCGGTCTATCGCCTCTTTCAGACGAGTCTTGCCGACCTTCGCGCGATGCGAGCGCCCGAGCGTGTCGCGGCCGAGATTTTCTGGGGACCATCCGGGGCGCTTGGCGCAGGGCCCGGAGGAAAAATAAGGCCGCACAGGAGTGCGGTCCGGCTTCGTGGTCATCAATGTCTCCCATCCTTACAGATGAGTCGCGCCTCGTTGGGAAGGCGTGGCCCGTCAGCTTTGTCATCCAGAGTCGCTCCGCAGGTCAACAGATTTTTTGCGTTGCAACAAAACGCTACGCGGAGCATTTTCCGCCTCGTTTCCCGCACGCTCTTTCTGGTGACCCATGATTCGCGCATTCCCGTCCAAGGGGAAAGGCCCGGCCGAGGCCGGACCGCTCGACTGGATGCTGCTCGCGGGCCTGATCGCGATGGGCGGGTCTTCGTTCACCTTCATCCACATGGCGCTCGAAACGGCGCCGCCGGCGGTCGTGACGATCGGGCGGCTGTGGCTTGCGGCGATTTTTCTCTGCGGCGCGATGCGGGCGAAGGGACGGCGTTTTCCACCGCTCCTGGTTCGAACGATCAAGGGGCTCCGCCCGCACCGGCTATGGGTCTGGATGTCGATGGTCGGCCTCATCGGCTACACGATACCGTTCTTCATTTTTCCGTGGGCGCAGCAATTCGTGCCGTCGGGCCTCGCCGGGGTCTACATGGCGTTCATGCCGATCTGGACCCTGATGCTCGCCGCGCTGTTCGCCGACGAGCGGCTGACGCCGGCCAGGATCGCCGGATTCGTTCTCGCCGCTGCCGGCGTCCTCGTATTGATGGGACCCGATGCGCTGGCTGGCATTTCCGGCGCCAATCTTTTGGCGCAGGCGGGTCTGCTCCTAGCGACTCTTCTTTACGCCGCTTCGGCCGTCATGTCGCGGCGCGCCCCGCCGGCGCGGCGGATCGTGTTTTCGGCCGGCATCGTGCTGATGGGCGCCCTCTTCTCGACGCCGGGGCTTCTTTTCACGCCGATCGATCCCGCTTCCTGGTCGGCGAGGAGCATGTTGAGCATTGTCGCGCTCGGGGTCGGACCGACGGCGCTGGCAGGCGTCATCATCATCATCATCATTCGCCGCGCCGGGGCCTCCTTCATGGCGCTCGCGAATTATATCGTGCCGCTATTCGCGGTGCTGGCGGGCGCGGCGCTCTTCGGCGAGCGGCTAGGCCTCAATGTTTTTCTCGCGCTGGCGCTTATCTTCGCGGGCGTCTTCATCAGTCAGCAGCGAGCACGGTCGTCGGCGCCCGCCATCGCGGCGGCGCTTCAGAAGTCGAGCTGACCCCGCATCACCGGTACGGCTTCACCGCCAACGCGGACGCCGGCGACGGCGCCCTCTTTCGCCTCGACCGACACATGGATCCGGCTTGGACGGCCCATCTCAAATCCCTGCTCGATGACCCAAGTCTGCGTTCCGCCTGTGAGCCCGCTGGCAAGCGCAATCTGACCGGGGAGGGCTGCGGCGGCGCCTCCCGTCGCGGGGTCCTCCGGAATTCCGGCGTGCGGCGCGAACATCCGCACATGATAGCGCGCATCGGCGGCCTCGCCGCCTTCGGCGTAGAGAAGAACGCCGATGGTCTCATCAGCCTTGAGGCGATCGAAAGCGCCGCTGTTGAGCCGAGCCGCGCGGACATGATCAAGGGACGCCTTGGCGTAGACGAAATTGACCCCAGCGCCGACGAGACGCGGCCGGTGCGCGCCGTGGTCGATCGCGCCTTGCGGAAGCGACAGCGCCGCCTCGATCAGGCCGGCGTCCGGCGCCGGTCCGCGCTCGGCAGGAAGGTTCGGATTTCTGAACTCGGCATAGGCCGCCGGGCGGTCGAGATCGACCCGCACCGGGAAGAGCCCAGCGTTCAACTCAAGCCGCACTTCACCGGACGATTTACGAGCGCGGGCTATTGCGATCGCAGTGCCGACCGTAGGGTGGCCGGCGAACGGCATTTCATAGCCGAGCGTGAAGATGCGCACGCGCGCGGTGTTGATCGGGTTCTCCGGCGGCAAGACAAAAGTCGACTCGGAAAGGTTGAATTCGCGGGTGATGGTCTGCATGTCCGCCGGCGAGAGCCCTCGCGCGTCGCTGATGATGGCAAGCTGATTGCCGGCGAATTTCCTGTTCGTGAATACGTCGTAGACTTCGTAATCATAGAGGGCCATGGCGGCTGCCTTTTGCTTGATCGGCGCGCGTTAGGCCTCCGCTCGCGCACCCGCAATCGAAAAAATCGAAACCGGGGATCAGCCAGCCTTCTCCCTCGCCAGATAAGCGTGGTCGAGCGGGCTCGCTCCGGCGCCGAGGCCCGGCGCATGCCGGATCGCGCCCTGCACGTAACTGATCGCGCGCACCACGGAATCGCGCAGCGGCATGCCCTGCGCAAGGCCTGTCGCGACGGCGGACGCAAGCGTGCAGCCCGTGCCGTGGAGTTCACGCACGTTAATGCGTTGCGCACGAAATACTTCGGCGCCGGCCTGCGTAACGAGAACATCCTCGACGAAATCGCCCTCAAGGTGACCGCCCTTGACGAGCGCCGCCGTAGCGCCGCGGCGAGTCAACGCTTCGCCGGCGGCGACGAGGTGGGCGGCGTTCTCGATGCAGAGCCCCGTGAGCGCGCGCGCTTCATCGGCGTTCGGCGTGATAACGGCGGCGAGCGGCGTCAATCGTTCAAGAATGAGCGCGGCGACGCCTTCGCCCGCGAGCGAGTCGCCCGAGGTCGCCGCAAGGACCGGATCGATGACGACCGGGATCGCCGTTGCATGAAACGCGATCGCGTCAGCGATCGCGGCCCCGGAAGCGCGGTCGCCGATCATGCCGATCTTGATGGCGTCGGCGCCGATATCATCCAGCACCGCAGCGATCTGCGCCGCAATCACGGCGGGATCAACTGGATGCACGGCGCTGACGCCAGTCGTATTCTGAACAGTGAGCGCAGTAATCGCAGCCGCCGCGTAACCGCCAAGCGCCGTCACGGTCTTTATGTCGGCCTGCACGCCTGCGCCGCCCGACGGATCGGAGCCCGCAATAATCAGAACGCGTCCTTTCACCGCCGCATTCCTTCCCAACTCGCGCCCTCTTCGCGCGAAATATGCTTCCACACTCTATCGAAGGAAAACCGACATGACGACAGGTCATCTTCTCGCCGCAGGACTTTTCGCCTGCACGCTTGCCCTCTGCGTGCAGATCTTTCCGGCCGCGGCCTTCGCCGCCGGGGCGGACGTATCCGCAGCATGGCGTCTTTTCGGCTTCGGGTTGTTCCTGATCGCAGTGGGGGCTCTGATGAGCAACGCTGGTCGCCGGTGCGGCTGTTCTCGCTGAAAAAATACCCGAATTTCACTTCGTACCAGGAGCGATCTCGCGCCGCCGGCGCGAAAAATGGACGCCGACGGGTCGCAGGAACAAGGCGCTATGCAGGCTCCTTGGCCGGGCGATTGACCATCATTTTCTTGATTTCGGCGATCGCCTTCGCCGGGTTTAGACCCTTCGGGCAGACCTGCGCGCAGTTCATGATGGTGTGACAGCGGTAAAGCTTGAATTCATCTTCAAGTTTGTCGAGGCGTTCGTTCTTCTCTTCGTCTCGGCTGTCGGAGAGCCAGCGATAGGCCTGAAGGAGCGCCGCCGGCCCGAGATATTCGTCCTCGCCGTTCTTGTCGCCGTTCCACCAATAAGACGGGCAGGATGTCGAGCAGCAGGCGCAGAGGATGCATTCGTAGAGTCCGTCAAGCTTCTTGCGTTCCTCCGGAGACTGACGAAATTCTTTTTCCTTGCCGGCGTCGTCGGCCTTCAGAAACGGTTCTATATAGGCGTGCTGCCGGAAGAAATTCGAAAGATCGGTGATGAGGTCCTTGATAACCGGCTGATGCGGCAACGGATAGATCACGATGTCCCCGGAGGCGCATTCATCCATGCCCTTCGTGCAGGCGAGCGTGTTGGCGCCGTTTATGTTCATCGCGCAGGATCCGCACACGCCTTCTCGGCAGGAGCGGCGGAAAGCCAGCGTAGGATCGACCTCGTTCTTGATCTTGAACAGCGCGTCGAGAACCATCGACACAGAGGTGACGTCGATTTCAAAGGTATCGATGCGGGGATTCTCGGGGCTCTCCGGATCATATCGATAAACCTTGAACGTCCGCGTCGAACCGCCGGCGGCAGCGCGATGCGTCTTGCCCTTCATGTTCACCTTGGAATTTTTCGGAAGGGTAAGCTGAACCATCGCCGCAGGGACTTTCTTCAAGGTTGCCGGGGGAGGCGTACGCCGTACCAGTCCAGACTGCGCGTGACGGCCATCGTCAACGCGACCCCGCCGAAGGCGGCGACCGGACCTATCAGAAGTGCGTAATCCTCCGATTTCAGAAGGAGGTATATCAGCCCGTAAGCGCCTGCAAAGGCGAAGGACGCCAAGAGCCCCTAGAACAGGCTGCGAAAGACCGTCGCAGCGTAAAGCCCGCAGAGGGCCCCCGTCGCAACGCCTGGCCGTCAAAATCTCTCCGCAAAACAACCGCTCGCCGACCCATCGCGAACCTCCAT
>CAZGXT010000093.1:0-11175 GCA_964529675.1 uncultured Caulobacterales bacterium | reverse complement strand
GCGCGAAGGCATTCTCGTCGGTCTCGCCGCCGAGAGGAACCGCGAGCGCGGGCGCCGTCGCCGCCGGCGGCGAGGCCGCGGTGCAAAGTCGGCGACTGGCGCCGTGTCGTAGCGCGGCGCTTGCGGCGCGCCAGCGTCGAGGTTGAGCCCGCCATTTCCGCGGGGTCCGGCGCACTTTTACGGAAAGTGCGGATTCTTCTTATTGGGCGATCGCGCGGCGCGCCCGCGCGACCATGACGTCGGCGGGTGGTTCCTTCGCATCGCGCGGCCAACTGACGTCGAGCCGCGCGACAAACCGGACTTGTCAAAAACACCGCTTTTCAGCGGCCGAAAGCGCAAGACGCGCCGGAGAGCCCTCTCCCCGGCGCGATCTTGAACCCATAAATCCAATTCAAATCAAAGTCAAGAAATAATTAGGGTAAATAATTATGGTTAACGCGCCCGCCCCGCGGGGGCTCCTGTTCAGCGCTTTCCGAAGAGGCCGCCGAGCCCCTTCATCGCAAGGCTTGCGATGTTGTCATCGATGCGCCCGACGCCGTCGCCGGCGCTTCGGCGGCGCCGGGCTTTTCGACATTGTTCTTCAGCCCGCTCATCAGCATCGCGGTCGCCATCGGCATCAGCGCGGCGATCGCGCCTTCATTGAGGCCGCTCTTCGCCGCCGCGTTGCGCGTCATCTGGCTGAACGCCGCCTTTCCGAGTTGGTCGATCAGGGACATGGCGTCAACCGGAAAATTCTGCGACAGTGACTACTATAAACGTGTTGGATCAGGCTGATTCCGGCAAAAAGAAGGTGACACGAACATGACGCAAGCGCGCGGCTACGCCGCCATGGCCGCCGGGCGCCCGCTCGCGCCTTTCACCTTCGAGCGCCGGGCGCCCAATGACGACGACGTCGTCATCGACATCCATTATTGCGGAATTTGCCATTCCGACATCCACCAGGCGCGCAATGAATGGAACAATGGCAGCTTTCCCATGACGCCCGGGCACGAGATCACCGGCGTCGTGCGCGAAGTCGGCGCGAAGGTGACGAAATTCCGCAAGGGCGACCGCGTCGGGGTCGGCTGCTTTGTCGATTCCTGCACGAAGTGCGCGGCGCGCGATCTCGACCGCGAACAATACCTGCCAGACATGGTGCAAACCTATAACAGCGTCGAGCGCGACGGCGCGCCGACCCATGGCGGTTACAGCGACCATATCGTCGTCAAGGAGGGCTATGTTCTGTCCATTCCCGACGGACTGCCGCTCGATGCGGCGGCGCCGCTATTGTGCGCGGGGATCACGCTCTATTCGCCGCTGAAGCATTGGGGCGCGGGGCCCGGCAAGAAGGTCGCGATTGTCGGCCTCGGCGGACTCGGACATATGGGCGTCAAGCTCGCCGACGCGATGGGCGCCGAGGTCACGGTCCTCAGCCAGTCCCTCGCCAAGCGGGATGACGGCCTGCGGCTCGGCGCCGACCATTATTATGCGACGAGCGACCCCGAAACCTTCAGGATGCTCGCCGGGTCGTTTGATCTCATAATCAATACCGTCTCGGCCGTCATCGACTGGAACGCCTATCTCGGCCTCTTGAAGGTCGATGGCGCGATGGTCCTGCTCGGCGTGCCGCCGAACCCGGTTCCGGTGAGCGCCTTTCCCCTTATTTTCGGCCGGCGCAGCCTCGCCGGATCGCTGATCGGATCGATCAAGGAGACGCAGGAAATGCTCGATTTCTGCGGCGCGCGCGGCATCGTTTCTGAAATCGAGCTGATCGAAATCGATGCGGTCAACGAAGCCTATGACCGGGTGCTGAAATCCGACGTGCGCTACCGGTTCGTGATCGATATGGCATCCCTGTAAGGGTAAAGGCAGACGACGCGTCGGCCCTTTGCACGCCCGCGCCGCGTTTGCTATAGCGCGCCATGGAGCGTCGGCGACAATCCGCAAAGGGCGCAAAGCCAAAGAAACGCGCGCCGGTCGATCAGGCGACGACGGCCCTCGGCAAGGTCGCGGAGAAACGCGGGCTGAAGGTGAAGCCCGTGAAAAAAGACCTGGGCGCCGGCGGGCAGCGTGAGATGCGCGTCAACGTCAAGACCGCCAAGGGGCGCAAGGTCTCGTCAACGCTCTGGCTCGACCGGCAATTGAACGACCCTTACGTCGCCCGCGCCAAGGCCGAAGGCTATCGCAGCCGCGCCGCCTACAAGCTCAAAGAACTCGACGAGAAGTTCGGGCTGCTGAAGCGGGGCGCAAGGGTCGTCGATCTCGGCTGTGCGCCGGGCGGCTGGTTGCAGGTCGCGGCGGAAAAAGGGGCCGGGCGCGTCGTCGGCATCGACTGCCTCGCCATGCCGCATGTTCCGGGGACGGAGCATCTGGAGCTTGATTTTCTTGACGAGGCGGCGCCCGGAAAACTGAAAGCCCTGCTGGGCGGCGAGGCCGATCTCGTCCTTTCCGACATGGCCGCGCCGACGACTGGGCACCAATCGACCGATCATCTGCGCATCATCGCGCTCGCCGAAGCCGCGCTTGATTTCGCGGAAGACGTGCTGGCGCCCGGCGGGGCGTTCGCAGCCAAGGTTTTTCAAGGGGGCGCCGAAGGCGACCTCCTCGCGCGGCTGAAGAAGAATTTCGGGGTCGTCAAACACGCCAAGCCGCGCGCCAGCCGCGCCGACTCGGCGGAAATGTATGTCGTTGGAATGGGGTTCAAGGGGAAGGACAAAGACTGATGAATAAGCTGGTTCTGCTCGCCGGCGCCGCGCTTCTGGCGGCTTGCGCGTCGAAGGAGGCGGTCGACGGCGCCGCGCAATTCAAGGCGCTCGCCGCGCCGACGCCCGACGGCGTCGCGACCGTGATCACGTCGACGTCGGACGGCCAGAACGTCACTGTCAAGAAGGGCGCCAAGGTCGCGGTCGAACTCGTCGGCGCGCCGACCGCGGGATTTATTTGGCGCGTCACGGAAAAGCCGGCCTTTCTCGAAGCGGCGGGCGAGTATGGCGGGCCGACGTCGACGGCGCAGCTTGAGCCCGGTTTCGCCGGCGGCAATCATTGGGAGGCGTTCCTTTTCAACGTGACCGGAACCGGCGAGGGCGAACTGCGCTTTCAGCAGGGCCGCGCGTGGGAGGAAGGGCCGGACGCCGACGGCGCTGCGTTCTCCGTTTACGTTTTCGCTGAGGAGTAAGCCGGGCCATGCAAGTGCGTGAGGCGCTGACATTCGACGACGTCCTGTTGGAACCTGGCGCATCCGAAGTGATGCCGTCGCAGGTGTCGACGAAGGCGCGCCTGACGCGCGGCGTGACGCTCAACATCCCGATCCTCTCCGCCGCGATGGACACGGTGACCGAAGCCTCGATGGCGATCGCCATGGCGCAGAACGGCGGCATCGGCGTCCTGCATCGCAACCTCTCGATCGCAGAACAGGCCGACCATGTCAGGCGCGTCAAGCGCTTTGAGAGCGGCATGGTCGTCAACCCGTTGACGCTGAACCCCGACGCCACGCTCGAAGAGGCGTGGAAAATCATGGATGAGCGCAAGATTTCCGGGTTTCCGGTGATCGAGAAGGACGGGAAACTCGTCGGCATCCTGACGAACCGCGACATGCGCTTTGCAAGCGACCCGAAACAGAAGGTTTCGTCGCTGATGACGCGGGAAAACCTCATCACCGTGCGCCCGCATGCAAGCCGCGAAGAGATCACGCGCCTTCTTCATCAGCACAAGATCGAACGCCTGATCGTCGTCGATGAAGCCTATCGATGCATCGGCCTCGTCACCGTCAAGGATATCGAAAAAGCGCAGAAACATCCGAACGCGGCGAAGGACGCGGAGGGGCGCCTGCGCGTCGCGGCGGCCTCGACCGTCGGCGACAAGGGATTTGAACGCGCTGAAGCGCTCATCGACGCCGGCGCCGACGTCATCGTCATCGACACGGCGCACGGCCACTCCAGCCAGGTGCTCGCGCAGGTCGCGCGCATCAAGAAAGCCTCGAACGCCGCTGAGGTCGTCGCCGGCAATATTGCGACCTATGACGGCGCGAAAGCGCTCATCGACGCGGGCGCCGACGCCGTGAAGGTCGGCATCGGCCCGGGGTCGATCTGCACGACGCGGATCGTCGCCGGCGTCGGCGTGCCGCAGCTGACCGCCGTGATGGACGCGGCGCGCGCGGCGCGCGAAGCCGGGGCGAGCGTCATCGCGGACGGCGGCATCAAATATTCAGGCGATATCGCCAAGGCGCTCGCAGCCGGCGCCGACTGCGTGATGATCGGCTCGCTGCTCGCCGGCACGGATGAAGCGCCCGGCGAGATTTTTCTTTATCAGGGGCGGCCCTACAAATCCTATCGCGGCATGGGCTCGCTCGGCGCGATGTCGGCGGGGTCGGCGGACCGTTATTTCCAGTCGGACGTGAAGGAGCAGATGAAGCTCGTTCCGGAAGGGATCGAAGGCCAGACGCCCTACAAGGGCCCGGCGGGCGCGATCCTCCACCAGCTGGTCGGCGGGGTGCGCGCTTCCATGGGCTATGTCGGCGCGCCGACGATCGAAGAGCTGCAAAAGCGCGCGCGGTTCGTGAAGATCACCAACGCCGGCCTGCGCGAAAGCCACGTACACGACGTGAAGATCACGCGCGAGGCCCCGAATTATCCGACGCAAAGTTAGGGACCAGGGACCAGGGACCAGGGGCCGAGGATAAAGGTTCGGGGTCTGACAAATGGATTTGATGTGATCGCCAGTTTCCTAATCCCCAATCCCTAATCCCCAATCCCTCATGTCGCCGCACCTCAGCCCCATCCTCCTCCTCATCGCGTCGAACGTCTTCATGACGCTCGCCTGGTACGGGCATCTGAAATTCAAGTCGGCGCCGTTGGCGCTCGTCATTCTTGCGAGCTGGGGAATCGCTTTTGTCGAGTACTGTCTCGCCGTTCCTGCGAACCGCATCGGTCATTCGGTCTATTCCGCCGCGCAGTTGAAGACGATGCAGGAAGTCATCACGCTGGTGGCTTTTGCGATCTTTGCGGTCGTCTATCTGAAGGAGCCGCTGACCATCAATCACGCGATCGGCTTTGCGTTGATCGCCGCCGGCGCCTGGTTCGTTTTTCGGGGCTGACATCATGCGCATCGCCGGCCGCGTCGCTGCGGCGATCCTGATTTTGGAAGATTTCGAGCGGCGGCGCGTGCCGTTGAAGACGGCGCTCGCCGACTGGGCGCGCGGCGCGCGCTATGCGGGGGCGAAGGACCGGGCGGCGATCTCAGGTCTCTGCCTCGACGTGCTGCGGCGACGGCGCTCGCTGTCGGCCGCGATGGGGCAGGACAGTGCGCGCGCAGCGATGTTGGCGCATCTGCGGCTTCGCGAGGCGATGAGCGCGGCGGCGATCGCCGACCTCGCCGCCGAAGCGCCGCACGGCCCCGGCGCGCTGACGCCGGCGGAATCCGATGCGCTCGCGCAGCTGACGCCGGCGGCGGAGGCGGCGCTGTCCGTCAGGGCGGATTTTCCGGAATGGCTTGAAGCCGCTGTTGCAAGGGCTTTTGGCGACGACGCGCATCGCGAACTCAGCGCCTTCGCGGAGCGCGCCGACATCGATCTTCGCCTCAACACGCTGAAAACGGCGCCGGAGAAGGCGCTTGCGGCGCTCGAAACGGTCGGCGCCGAGGCTGCGCCGTTCCTCGTCACCGCGGCGCGCATCGCAGCGCCCGCAAGCGAAGAGCGCGCGCCCTCGGTGACCGTCATTCCCGCCTTCAACAAGGGCTGGGTGGAGGTGCAGGACCTCGGGTCGCAGCTTGCGGCGGCGGCGGCGGGAGACGTTGCGCGCGCGCAGGCGCTCGACTTCTGCGCCGGAGGCGGCGGCAAGACGCTGGCGCTGGCGGCGATGATGGGCGCGACCGGCCAGCTTTACGCCTATGACAATGACGCGCGGCGCCTGCAGCCCCTTTATGAACGCGCGCGCCGGGCGGGCGTGCGCAACCTGCAGATCGTCAATCCGGCGACCGACAAGGCCGCGCTCGACGCGCTTCAGGCGCGCATGGATGTCGTCTTCGTCGATGCGCCGTGCACCGGCGCCGGCACCTGGCGGCGCCATCCCGACACCAAATGGCGCCTGACGCCGCAGCAGCTTGAACGCCGATTGAAGGAGCAGGACGCCGTGCTCGTCGACGCGGCGCGTTTCGTCAAGCCCGGCGGGCGACTTGTCTATGTGACCTGCTCCTTCCTTATGGAAGAAAACGAAGACCGGCTTGCGGCGTTTCTCGCGGCGAACTCTGAATTCAGCCGCACGCGCGCGCTGGACGCAATCGCGGCGAGCGGGTTGTTGCGCGACGGCGCGGAGGCGATGCTCGCAGCCTGTGAGACGCCCTTGGGCGCCTTGCGCCTCACGCCGGCGCGCACGCGCACCGACGGGTTCTTCATCGCGACGCTGAAGCGGCGCTAAGGGTTAGACTTCAAAGATCGACGCCGTGCGCTCGATGAACCAGACAGCCGCGATCACGCCGAGCGCATAGGCGAACGCCCGCGCGATCGACGCGGCGCCGCCTCTCTGTGCGCTGATGAAACGGGAAGCGACGAAAAGCGCGCCGAAAACGGCGAGGATGATCGCCGCCTGGCCCGCCTCGACGCCGAGATTGAAAAAGAGCAGCGCTGAAACCTTTTCGCCGGCGGGCAGGCCGATCTCGGCGAGCGCGGCGGCAAAGCCTGCGCCGTGAACCAGACCGAAGGCGCCGGCGACGACCGCTGGGCGCCGCCACGCAATCGTCGTTCGATCGCCGCGCGCGATCTCCGCGGCAAGAAAGACGATCGACAAGGCGATCACGGCCTCGACAGCGGGGACCGAAACGCGAATGACGCCAAGCGCGACGAGCGCAAGCGTCAGCGAATGCGCGATCGTGAAGCCTGTGGCGGCGACCAACGCGCGGCGAAACGTTCCCGCGATCGCAAGAAGCCCGGCGAGAAACAGCAGATGATCAGCGCCGAAGGCGATATGCTCGACACCGATAATGAAATAGCTTTTCGCGACGCCGGCGAAGGCGTGCGGTTGAGGCAGAGCCCAGGACGTCTCGCCGGGCTCGAGGATCGCCGTTCGCGTCTCCCCGTCGCCGAGCTGGGCGCGCACGATGGTCGTGAGCGACGGATTGAATGCCGGCCAATCGATCTCCAGCCTGGCGCCGGCAAGGCTCGCGCAGCGGTAATCAGCCTCAATGGTGCGCGCACCGCGCCGCTGCTCGCGGACGAGGCCGCAAGGGGAGCCGAGACGAACCGCAGGTGCGGCAGCTGCGTCAACAGACTGCGGCGTGACAGCGCGCAGCGAAACCGCGCCGCCGTTCGCGGCGATCTCGACGAAGAGCGGCCGCGATTCATGGGCGGATGCAGGCGCGACATGGACGGCGAAGGCGGCGAGAACCGCCGCAATCCGCCTCATTCCGGCCCGCTTTCCAGCCGGTCGATGACGCGGTAGCGCGCGACAATCCTGTCGATCGCCGCGTCGATCGCCGCTTGCCGCCGCGCTTCGACGGCGTCGGCCCGCACGACGCTCTCGATCTCATCGAACGGGGCAAGTCGCGCCGGCGTTCGCGCCGTCACGAAGATGAGATGCTCTCCGTAGTCGGAGGAATAAGGACCGCGCCATTCCTCAAGCGCCGTCGCGGAATCGAAAATGGCGGCGGCAGCTTCGTCGCCAAGCTGGCTGCGGATGTAGTCGTCCGTCCGGTCGACATAGTTCTTGTGGAACAGAAACCGGTCGCCGTAGCGGGTCGCGTCCTCGAAGCCGGCCTTGTCGGCGCGCAGGCTTTCTAGAAGCGCCGCCGCCGCCGCTTTCGCCTCCTCGCGCGGGCGGTCCTGCGCCGACACGAAAACATGCGTCGCGGTCGCCGCCGCCGGAGAGCGATAGCGCTCTTCATTGGCGGCATAGAAGGCGGCCGTTTCTTCCGCAGTGAGATCAGGGGTGATCGCGGCGGCTTCGGCCAGGAACTCCGCCTTCTGCACGCGTCGCTGCCGGATCACATAGTCCCCGGCGTCGAGCCCCAGCGCGATCGCCTCACGGTCGAGCGCTTCCTCGCGCACGAAATCCTCGACCAGTTTGGCGCGCGCTTCAGCGCTCATGCTGTCGAGCAGCGCCGCCGCGGCGCCGGGCTCAAACGCTTTCGACCGGAACTGAATGTGCGACAGCAGCGCGCCGCGATCGACGATGATCGCCTCGTCGGTCTCTTTTCCGGGCGCTGCGGCGCTGGCGATCAGGAAAAGCAGCGCGCCGGCCGCGAGAAAATGCGTCAGCGGGTCCTTGATCAACGCATCGAGGCGCATCCCTAGCGCCCTGGCGAATACCAGATCGGCGAGGTGTAGGCGCGCTCTTGAATGACGGCGGCGTAGCCCTCGGGCGGCGCTTCTCCGAGCGCCGCAGCGTCATAGGTCGAATTGCGCGGCGTCGGGATTTCGAGGACGCGCAGATAGTAAAAGGCTTTTTGCGAAGCGTCGAAGTCGGGATCGCGCCAGACGGTTGCAAGCTCCGCCGCGCCGATCGAATTGCGGTAACTCGCCGAAGGAATGTCGACGGTGTCGCCGACGGCGGCGAGCTTTCCGGCCGCGTCGCGCTCGCGCCCTGCGCTCCACGCGGCGTCGAAGACTTTCTCGCGCGCCTTGCCGTCAGGCCCGAGCCAGCCCTTCACGACTTGAACGCGGTCGAGATTGGCGCCTTTGGGATCTTTCGCCGCCTGAATGAGGAAAGCCGGCGCCGCCCCGGCGCCCGAAAGGTCGCCGCCCATGGGAACGCCTTTTGCGTAGCCTGCTGCGGCGAGGTCGGGGGCGGCGAGGTCGGCTTCGGTGAAATCAAAACCGCCGAAGAAGCGCAGGGCGATGCGGGGGCCCGTTGTCGCGTAAACTTCCCGGCGGCGGAAGGCGGCGAAGATTTCCTCGCGCGTGTTTTCCTTCGCCCAAACCGCCGCAAGGCCGGAGGCTGACATCTCCCAGCCCGAAAGCTCCGACACGAAAGCGCCCGGCGCCTTGTTCTCCGGAATGACGTCGAATCCGAATTTGCCGGTGAAGTTGTTTTCCTCCGCAGACGGAAGGCCGCTGTGCGAATCCGTCGCGCCGATCATGCCGAGCTTGTAGGGATTGACGCCGGTCTGCGCCTCGAGCTCAAGGCCGGTTTTGAGGGCGCTGCGGACGTAATCGGCGGCGGTGACGGTCGGCGCGTGCTCGGCGTCCTGGCGCGCCTCGATCAGACGGCCGAAGAATTCAAAGCCTGCAAAGTCGTCGTCAGGCGACAGGACGGGATGCGTCTCCGACGTACCCTTGATCTGCGTCACCTCGGCGATCGGCTCCCAGCTGCTGCGCAGGCGCGCATAATCGGCGGTGATCGGCCGGCCGTCGAAATCGACGGTTGCGAACATGCGGCCTTTGGAGATGTTCGAATTGTGCGGAATTGAAATGAAGTCAGCGCCGGTTTCAGCGCGCGTCTTGTCGAGCCAGCGCCACATGTCTTCCGGATCGCCGCTGTCATTGGCGGAATAGGGCAGGTAGGCTTTCGCCTTGTCCGGTTCCCCATCGGTGATGACGATGCGGTGGAGGTTCGCGCCGTCAGGCGTCGGCGTGTACTCCCAGGCGGCGAACGTGGTGAACCTGCCCGGACGGTTATGCTTCGTCGCCGCATCGAGATTCTTCGCCCAGAATGTGCGGAACAGCTCCTCGTTTGCGAGCTCTTCCAGCAGCGCCGGGTCGGAAATGAGCCAGCGCGTCGCGCGCGCCCTGAGGTCCGGCGCCGAGGTCAGGTCCTGCCAGCGCCAAAGCAGCGCCGTCCCGAGGCCGACTTTCTTCGGCCGCTGCTCCGCCGGCGTGTTGGCGAGCGTGATCGCAAGAATGAAAAGGCCGAAGGCGTCCTCATCATTGCCGGCGTTTTGGAGTTCGATGAGCCGCTTGCCAAGCCGCGTATTGGCGAGCCGTTTGTCGCCCTGCGTAAAGAGCGCGTAGGGCGTTCCCATCAGTTCCGCATGATCGGAGACCGCCAGGAAATCGAGCGGGGTCTGCAATTGCATGCGCGCGCGGGAATAGGGGTGGATGACCGGCTCGCCCTTGGCGAAGCGATAGGAGGCGTCGGCGTCGACCGTGCGGTTCTGCAGGAAATAGGCGTCGACGGAGAGGTTGGTGTGAAGATGCGTGTCGCCCCAGAGGAGCTTGTCAGGGTAGCCTTGCGCGTGCGCCGCGCCTGTCGCCGCCGCCGCGGCGAGCGCCGCTCCCATCAGCATTTTTCTCATGATCGTCGCCTCCCGGATGGACGCTATGGTGCAGCGAAGCGGGCAGGGCCTGCAAGGTTTCTTGGCTGTTCAAGCAGCCGCAATCCGCGTTAGAGACGGCGCCATGGCCCTTGGCGGAAACCTGAAAATCGGAACGCGCGGCAGCGCCATGGCGCTCGCCCAGACGCGCGAGGTCGCGCGGCTCCTGTCGCTCGCTCACCCCGGCGCCGCGCCCGAGGTCGTGACCTTCACGCCAAGCGGGGATCGCGATCAGACGAGCAAACTTGACAGGCATGGCGGCAAGGGCGGCGCCTTCGTGGGGGAGCTTCGCGCGGCGATGGTCGCCGGCGAACTCCATTGCGCCATGCACTCCCTCAAGGACATGCCGGGCGATCAGGAAACGCCGGGCCTCGTTATCGCGGCCTATCTGAAGCGCGACGCGGCCGAGGATGCGATCGTTCTTCCGGCGGGCGTTGACGCCGTCGACGCGATCGACCGGCGCAAGCTTGCGGGCATGAAGATTGGAACGAATGCGGTCAGGCGCGCGGCCTATCTGCGCCGTCTGTTCCCGGAAGCGCACGTCATCCACTTCCGCGGCGCGGCCGATACGCGCCTTAGAAAACTCGACGAGCGCATCCCGCAGAAATTACCGGATGGCGGCGAAGCGGGGCCGGCCGATGCGCTGATCATGGGCGCCTCAGGGCTGGAGCGCATCGGGCGGGCGGACCGCATTTCGCGCATCCTGTCGCCCGATCTGATGCTGCCCGCGGTCGGGCAGGCGATCGTCGCTGTCGAATGTCCGGCCGCGGACTGGACGACGCGGGCGGCGCTGGCGCGCATCGACCACGCCGAAACGCGCGCCATCGCCGAGGCCGAGCGCGAAATGCTGTGGATATTGAACGGCCACTGCAACGCGCCGATCGCCGGCTATGCTGAGGTTGACGTGACGCGCCTCTCCTTGCGCGGCGCGGTCATCAGCCATGACGGCGCGATGAT
>CAZGXT010000092.1:0-11584 GCA_964529675.1 uncultured Caulobacterales bacterium | reverse complement strand
GACACCATCATCGTCGGCGGCGGGCTGGCGGGCGGGCTTTGCGCGCTGGCGCTCAGCGACGAAGGGCTCGATGTCGCGCTTGTCGACGCCGAGGACCCGACACGGGCCCGCGACGAAAGATTTGACGCGCGCACCACCGCGATCGCCTACGCCTCGGCGCGGGTTTTTCGGCGGCTCGGGCTGTGGCCGGCGATTGAGCGCCAGGCCGAGCCCATTCGCGACATTCTCGTCACCGATGGACGCGCGCCTTCGGCGGTCAAGCGCGGCGCGGCGTCGGCCTTTCACCTCCATTTCGACAGCGACGCGTTGGAGAACGGCGAGCCGCTCGGCTTCATCATCGAAAACCGGGTGCTGCGCGCGGCGATCTATGACGGGATCGCGGCGAACGCGCGCATCCGCCTCATCGCGCCGGCGCGTGCGGGCGCGCCGGATTTTTCAGGCGGCGGCGCGCACCTTTCCCTCAACAGCGGCGAGCGCCTTGAAGCGCCGCTGATCATCGCCGCCGACGGCAAGGCCTCCCCCTTGCGCGCGGCGGCGGGCGTTCGCGTCAACAGCTGGGGCTATGCGCAGACCGCGATCGTGACCTGCGTCGCGCATCAGCGCCCGCATGAGGGCGTCGCCCAGGAGCTGTTTCTGCCCGCCGGCCCCTTCGCCATTCTTCCGATGACGGACAATCGCTCCTCGATCGTGTGGACGGAGCGCGCAGCGGCCGCGCCCGCTTATCTGGCGCTCGGCGATGCGGCGTTCCTGTCGGAATTGCAGCGCCGCTTCGGCGACTATCTCGGCGCGCTCGCCCTCGCGGGTCCGCGCTTCGCCTACCCGCTCGCCTTTCATCTCGCGCAGTCTTTTGCGAGCCCTCGCCTCGCGCTCATCGGCGACGCCGCCCATGCGATTCACCCGATCGCCGGCCAGGGCTACAATCTCGGCGTCAAGGACATCGCCGCGCTCGCCGAAGTGCTCGGCGATGCGCGCGGGCTCGGCCTCGACCTTGGCTCCATGGCGGTGCTCGAGCGTTATCAGCGCTGGCGGCGCTTTGATTCAGCAACGCTCGCCTTCGGCACGGACGCCCTCAACCGCCTGTTCTCGAATGACTGGGGCGCGTTACGTCTCGCCCGCGATCTCGGCATGGGCGCCGTCAATGCGATCGGACCATTGCGGCATTTCTTCATGCGGCAGGCGGGCGCCGATGTCGGGCGCCTGCCGGCGCTGATGGCGCGCTAACCGCGCAGCACCAATTCCCGCCCGCGCGCCTCGACGCTTTCGAGCTTCGACAGGAAGCTCATGCCGAGGAGGTTCATCCCGAGCTGGTCGTCGGGAAGGATGAAGGCCTGCACGTTCTCGACACGGATCTTGTCGATCTCGATGACGTCGATTTCGATCAGCGCGGCCTTTGTTTCGCCGTTCGCCGTGCGGACGGGATGCTTGTAGTCAGCCCACGACACATAGAGGTTCGCCGCCCGCGCCTCGGAATCGCGCAGGGCGACGAAGCTTGCGCCCGTATCGACGAGGAAAGACGAGGGCCGGCCGTTGACGGCGGCCGTCACGTAAAACTGGTGATTGTCGCCGGCGCTGAGACGGACCTCGCCCGAGCGCGGCGCGGGTACGATCGCCGCTGCGATGGAAGGCGTTTCCGGCGCCGGCGTCCGGGAATCGTCGAGCTGGCGCACGGCGAACACCGCACAGATGACGACGACGCCCGCCGCGACAGCAATTTCCTTCATGGGTCCGCGCGCCTCAAGCCTACCCGGAAAGCCTCGCACGGCGAAGGTTAAGGTTCGGCGGGCAAACGCGGTTAATCGAAGGCTAAAGCCCCAGAACGTCGGTCATCGAATAGAGCCCTGGCGGGCGGCCTGCGACCCAGCGCGCCGCGGCGAGCGCGCCCTTGGCGAACAGGCTGCGGTCGAGCGCGCGGTGCGACAGCATCAGCGTTTCCGAAGCGCCGGCGAAGACGACGTCGTGATCGCCGATGATCCCGCCGCCGCGAACGACCGCCATCCCGATTGCGCCGGGATCACGCGCGCCGTTGCGGTCAAGGCGCATTTTCTCCTCAAGCGACACGCCCCGGCCCGCCGCCGCCGCGCGGCCGAGCATCAGCGCGGTGCCGGAGGGCGCATCGACCTTGGCGCGGTGATGGGCGTCGACGATCTCGATGTCATAGCTCGCCGGCAGCGCCGCCGCCGCCTTGCGCACCAGCGCGGCGAGAAGATTGACGCCGAGCGAGAAGTTCCCCGATCTGACGATCGCCGCGCGTCGCGCAAGGCCGTCGATGACCGCGTCATCCGCGGGCGAAAAACCGGTCGTGCCGATCACCATCGGCGAGCCGGCGCCCGCCCACAGCCGGGCATTGTCGAGCGTAGCGGCGGGCGTCGTGAAATCGAGAAGCACGCCGCCGCCGTCGACAAGCGCGGCGAGCCTGTCGGTGACGGTGACGCCGCCGAGCGCCCCACCCACCGCCGGATGACCGGGCCGCTCAACCGCGCCCGCGACGGCCGCCCCCTCCTCGCGCGCGGCGGCGAGGAGCGCGAGCCCCATGCGGCCGCCGGCGCCGGCGACGATGATTCTGGTTTCGCTCATGGCGGCCTTTCTCAGTTGACCCGGCGCGCGGCGGCGATGTCGCGCTCGAAGCTCTCATCGGCGTCCGCCGCTTCCGGGGCCGGCGCGGCGGCGTCCGGCGGGGCCGCTTCCTCCGTAGGCGGAGGAATGAGCGCCGGCGGGGGCTGAGGCTCCGGCTGGGGCTCCGGCTCGGGTTGGGGCGCGACGATCGCCGGTTCCGGTTGCTCAGGTTCAGCAGGCGCAGGCGGCGGCCGGAAAAGTCCCGCGATCGCGTCGCGGTCAAGGAGCTTCGCCGCCTTCGTCGCTGATTTCTGGGTGCGGCGGTCATCACCGGCCTGATGCGCTTCGACGGCGTCGATGAACGCCGCAACGCCCTTCTCACGCCGCTTCAGGACGGCGCGCAGGAGCGAGCGCCGGCGCATCCCCGTCCAGTCTTTCCACAGGCTGACGGCGAGCCCCGTCGCGCCGAGAAGAAGCGCGAACGCCGCGGCGGCGACGCCCGCCGGCGCATCCATCCGCCAGCCGAAAGCTTCGACCTTCACGCTTTGCCCGAGCGTCAGCGCGAGCGTGATGACGAAAGCCGCAAACACCACCCACATGAGAAAGATCAGCAGGCGGAGCATCACAGCCGCCCCGTTCCAAGGCCCGCGAGCAGCGCCTGTTCGCGCTCGATGAGCGCCGCCTCGACCGCCAGGCGCACGCGCGCCTCGTCGAGCCAGGGCTTCAAGGCCGCCGCCGCTTCGGGTCCGAGCGCATCAGCCTCGGCGACCGCGCGGGAAATTTCGCCCGCCGCCGCAGCCGCCTCGACGCGCGACAGGACGGCGGCCGGCCCCTCCCCGGCGCGGGGTTCCGCGGGACGCAAATGCACGAGCGAGGCGAGGCTGACGCCGAGATTCGCCGCCGGGCCTTTCGCCAGCGCCCGCCGGCCGCGCTCAAGCGCGGCGCGGTGATAGGCGGGAAAGTCGCGCGCAAGGGCCGCCGGCGTCGGGACGCCTGTTTCCGCGCGGTCGGCGACAAGCGCAGGGATGGGCCCCGCCTGCGGTTCGGCGAGAAAGGCCTTCAGCTCCGCGGCGTAAGCTGCGCCGGCGCGCGCCTTGGCGGCGAGGGCGGCGAAAGCGAGCGCGCGCCGCGCTTCAGCTTTTTCTGCGGCAAGGGCGCGCGCGTCGTAAGGGGCGAGCGAAGCTTCCGGCTCCGGTTCCTCCGCCTGCGGATCATCGCCCGCCTGGTTCTTAAGGGCGTTCTTCGCCGCGTCGCGAAGCGCGTCATTGGCGCCCGGCGCGGCGTGCGGCGAAGGCGGGAGTTCATTGATGAGGCCTTCGCTTGAGCGATCAGTCTCCGGCGCGGCGCCGAGCGTCTCCTTCGCCGAGGCCGCGCTGTTGAAGATCTTCTCCGGGGACGGATTGACGGGCCCTGGCGCGTCATGCGGGCCGGCGCCCGCCGCAGCAGGTTTTTTATCAGGAAGTTCGATCGTCACCGGCGAGGGCGTCGCGCCGGCCTCTTCTGCGACTGGGCTCTTCGGCGCGCGGTCGCGCGCGAAATAGGCAAGGCCTGCAAGCGCCAGCGCTGCTGCGAACACCGCCGCAAGCAGAAGGCCCGGCGAGCGACCGGGCTCCGCCGCCGGCGGCGGATCGGGAGAGGGATTCTCCCGCACTTCGAGCGCCGTGCCCGTCGCCTTCGGCTCGGCCGCGGGCGGATCGGGCTCGTTCTTGGCGGGCGGCGTGTTTTCGTCGGTCGCCATTTGCGGCCTTCTGCTCTTCACCGACGACTATAGCGTCAAAACCGGCCAGACGAAGGCGCGGGGCTCACCCGCGCAGGCGCGCCGCCATCGCTTCGATTGTCCGCGCCGCGGCGATTTTGACCGCACCCCAGCGATCGGGGAGAGCGGCGGCGGCGACCGCATCGCTGAAAGCCAGCAAAGTGGCCGCCGAAAGCCTCTGTTCGACGCCGGCGCGCCCGGCTTGCGCGAAAAACAACGCCGCGGAGCGGGGTGAGAACAGCCCTACGGCGCAGTCGGCGGCGTTTTCGAGGAGGGCGGCGCGCGCCGCGTCGCTCAGATCAGCCTCAGGAACCGCGTCGTAGAGAACGAGGCGGCGTGCGGCGACCCCCTTTTCTGCGAGCGCCGCGACCAGGTCGCCGGCGCGCTCCGTGCCGGCAAGATGCAGGATCCGCATCGGTATTTTCGACGCCGCAATGAGTTCGGCGAGGCTTTCGACATCGCCCGTCGCCGCCTGCACATCCCTGAACCCGGCGCGCCGCGCCTCATCAGCAGTCGCCGCGCCCACCGCGAAAACGGGCGCGCTGCGGGCGGGGTTCGCCCGTGCGAAGGCGCGAACGCCATTGGCCGAAGTGAAGGCGAGCGCCTCGCCCGGCGCTACCGGCGCTGCGCTGGCGTGGAAGCGGATCGTCATCACCGGCGAGAGGATGACCTCCGCCCCCGCCGCAAGGATCGCTTCCGAGAACGCGTCGGCGTCAGGGGATGGCCGGGTGTTGATGACCTTCATGACGGGAACTAGGCAATGGGTGATGGGCGTTGGGCAATAGGTCTTGGCGCTATCTGCTTTATTTCTGCGGCCCTACTGCCTATTGGCGATCGCCCGATGACCCAAGATTTCCTCATCCTCGGCATTGAATCGAGCTGCGACGACACCGCCGCCGCTGTTGTTCGCGTGCGGGGCGAGGATGTCCGGGTCCTGTCAAACGTCACCCGGGCGCAGTTCGAGCGTCATGCCGCCTATGGCGGCGTCGTGCCTGAGATCGCGGCGCGCGCGCATGTTGAGCTGATTGACGGCGTGATCGAGGCGGCGCTGATGGACGCGGGCGTCCGGCCGCAGGATCTTGACGCCATCGCCGCGACGGCCGGACCGGGGCTGATCGGCGGGGTGATGGTCGGGCTAACCGCCGGAAAGGCCGTCGCCCTCGCCCACCAAAAGCAGCTGATCCCCGTCAACCATTTAGAGGCCCACGCGCTGTCGGTACGGCTGACGGAAGCAGTTGAGTTTCCTTATCTTTTACTCCTCATTTCCGGAGGCCATACGCAGCTTGTCGAAGTCGCGGGCGTCGGGCGCTACCGGCGCCTCGGGACGACGATCGACGACGCGGCCGGTGAAGCCTTTGACAAATCCGCGAAGCTCTTGGGGCTTGGACAGCCCGGCGGGCCGATGATCGAGCGGGCGGCGACGGGAGGCGCGCCCTGCCGGTATGACTTTCCAAAGCCGCTGGCGGGACGCGACGGGTGCGACTTCTCCTTTTCCGGCCTGAAGACGGCGCTGCGCCTTGCCGCAGAAGCGATCGAGCGCCCGACCGGGCAGGATGTCGCCGACCTTGCAGCGTCCCTGCAGCGGGCGATCGCCGCCCATCTTGCCGACCGGACGACGCGCGCAATCGCCATGCTGGCTGACAAGGGCGTGTCAACGCTGGTCGTTGCGGGCGGTGTCGCCGCGAATTGCACGATCAGGTCGGCGCTGAAGGCGGCAGCGGACGCCGAGGGATGGCGACTTGTCTATCCGCCAGCGAAATACTGCACCGACAACGGCGCGATGATCGCCTGGGCGGGATTTGAGCTCCGGCGCGCGGGGCGCGCGCCCTCGCGCGAGGACGCCCTCGCCTTTGCGCCCCGCGCTCGCTGGCCGCTCGCCGTTCCTCCCGAAGGCCGCGCGCATGGCGGCGGGAAGAAAGGACCAAAAGCGTAAAGCGCACCGGCGCGCCTGCTCATCGTTAATGCATGTCAACGCGGTCTAAAGCTGGTGCGCACTTTCGGGATTCGCCGACGCGGAGCCGCACCTTGCCGACAGCGCCTGACGCCGAGACCGCCGACGCCGCCCACGACGGCCTGACCGAGGCCGAAGCGCAGCGGCGTTTGCAGGCCGAAGGCTTCAACGATCTGCCGCGTCAGCAAAGACGCGGCCCCGGGCGCATCATCCTGGAAGTGTTGCGCGAGCCGATGCTGCTGTTGCTGATCGCCGGCGGGCTTGTCTACCTCGCGATCGGCGACCGCACCGAAGCCTTGCTGTTGCTCGCATTCGCGAATTTTTCCGTCCTCATCACTTTCATTCAGGAAAGCCGGACCGAGAGGGTCCTTGAAGCGTTGCGCGATCTCGCCAGTCCGCGCGCGCTCGTCATTCGCAGCGGCGTGCGGCGGCGAATCGCCGGGCGCGATGTCGCGCGCGGCGATCTTGTCGTCCTGTCCGAGGGCGACCGGATTCCGGCGGACTGCGTCGTGCTTGAAGCGCATGATCTTGCGGCGGATGAATCGCTGCTGACCGGAGAAGCGGTTCCGGTCACCAAGTCGGCGGATCCTTCCGGACAGGTCCCGGCCTCGGCGCGCCCTGGCGGCGACGGCCAACCGGTCGCTTATTCAGGGTCGCTGGTCGTGCGCGGCGCCGGGCTCGGCCTCGTCTTCGCAACCGGCGCGTCAACCGCAATCGGCCGGATCGGCCGCTCGCTCGGCGACCTTAAGGGCGAGCCGCCGCGCCTGCAGGTTGAGATGCGCCGCGTCGTACGGATTTTCGGCGGGATCGCCCTTCTCGTCAGCGGGGCCGCGCTGCTGCTGCACGGCGCCGCCAGCGGCGATTGGGCGGCGGCGACGCTGCAGGGCGTCGCGCTCGGCATGGCGATGCTTCCCGAGGAGTTTCCGGTCGTTCTGACCGTATTCCTCGCCATGGGCGCGTGGCGGATTTCGCGGGCGCGCGTGCTGACGCGCCGGGCGGCCGCCATCGAGAGCCTCGGCGCGGCGAGTGTTCTTTGTACGGATAAAACCGGCACGCTGACCGAGAACCGCATGAGGGTTTCAGAGGTTCGCAGTCACGCGCAGATTTTCGCGGGCGCGAGCGACTCCGCGGGGGCTGAGGCCGACATTGCGAGGTTCGGCGTCCTGGCGAGCGCCAAGAGGCCCGTCGACCCGATGGAGAAGGCGTTCCACGATCTTGCCGACGATGTCGCGGGCGGGGCGAACGGCGCGGCGGGCGGATCGGCGCAGATCCGCGCCTACGGCCTCAGCCCCGACCTGCTCGCCGTCACCAATGTCTGGCGCGCCGAGGACGGCGGCGCGCTGATCGTCGCCGCGAAAGGCGCCCCGGAAGCGGTTGCGGGCCTGTGCCGGCTGGACGCGGGGGCGCGCGCGCGTCTGCTGGACGCGGCGCAGGCGATGGCCGCGCGCGGTATGCGCGTGATCGGCGTCGCCAGCGGCGAGTGGCGCGGCGACGCGCTGCCCGCCTCGCCGCGCGGCTTTGAATTCTCTTTTCTTGGTCTCGTCGGGCTTGCCGATCCGCTGCGCGCCGGCGTTCGCGAGGCGGTTCGCGAATGCCGGTCGGCGGGCGTGCGCATCGTGATGGTGACCGGCGATTTTCCCGCGACCGCCGCGGCGATCGCCGCCGAGGCCGGAATTGACGGGGCGCGCATCGTCACAGGCGAGGACATCGCCGCGCTTGATGACGCCGCGCTGGCCGGCTTCGTCGCGGAGGCCGATGTGTTCGCGCGCATCATGCCGGAGCAGAAGCTGAGGCTCGTCACCGCGCTTAAAGCCCGCGGCGAGATCGTTGCGATGACCGGCGACGGCGTCAACGACGCACCGGCGCTGAAGGCGGCGCATATCGGCGTCGCGATGGGCGGGCGCGGATCAGACGTCGCGCGCGAGGCGGCGGCGATCGTGCTTCTCGACGACGATTTCAGCGCCATCGTGAAGGCGATCCGGCTGGGGCGAACGATCTACGACAATCTTCGCAAGGCGGCCGCGTTCATCGTCGCCGTGCATGTGCCGATCGCGGCGCTGGCGATCGCCCCTCTGGTGACGGGACTTCCGATCCTGCTTGGTCCTGTCCACATTGCGTTTCTGGAGATGATCATCGATCCCGTCTGCGCGCTCGTCTTCGAAGCCGAGAAAGACGAGAAGGACGTAATGCAGCGCCCGCCGCGCGCGACGGGCAAGACGCTGGTCGATCTGGCGCTGGTGCGTTTCAGCTTCCTGCAAGGCGCGATCGCGTCGCTGCTGGTCGGCGTGGCTGTCCTTTATTCGTTTGAAGGGGGCGCGAGCGCAGAAGCCGTGCGGACGACGGCGTTCCTGTCGCTCCTCGGCGCGATCATCGCGCTTGTGCTCGTCAACCGGTCGTTCAGCGCATCGGTGGTCGCAGCGGTCACGCGCCCGAACAGGCCGATGGCCGTCATCTTTCCACTGGTCGGGCTGCTGGCGATTGTCGCGGTAGCGGTTCAGCCAGCGCGCGCGCTGTTCGGATTTTCCCCGATCGGGCTTGAGGTATGGGCGGTCGCCGGCCTTGCCGGCCTCGGCACGCTTCTGGCGCTCGAATGTCTGAAGATTCTGGTTCGCGCGCGCCATCCCCTGCACGCAAGGCAATAAAAAAACGCGGAAGCCGGGAGGGGTGGCTTCCGCGTTCTTTGGGCCCGCGAGACTTTGGGGGGTGGGGGGCCCGATCAGAAGGGGCGTTCGATCGGGATCAGTCTCGCGGGCGGGGGGATCGGGACAGCGTCTAACGCCGTCTGAAACCTGTGGCCGCCTTTAGGCGACGAAGCCGGGGTTCAGGAGGCCGATCGCCGAAAGATACCCCGCCGCGATAACCGCGGACAGGAGCATGGCGAAGGCGAAGCGAGCGCCGGCGGAGCGTGAATTGCTGGGGATCATGGCTGTTTCTCGTTGTTTTCTCTAGTCTTTTCCTCGCCTCGTCAGGCCGCGGCGGCGTTTGGCGCTGCATCGGCGGAAGCGATGACCGTTATCTGGGACTAAAAGTGGATTCTGTCAATGAACAAAACGAAAAATATTCAGCGTTCAATAGCTAATCCTTGTGACCCCTTCTTTAGGCCGGCTTACGCCTCCCGCACGAAACCGGCATGGCGCCAGGCGAAGCCGTCGAGGACAAGCTCCATGACCTCGTCGAGCTCGCGGGCGAGGCCGTCGAAATCGCCCTCGAAAAAGATCGCCGAACTGGTGAACCGGAAGAATACGTCCTGCAGCAGCCTGGCGGTGCGGGTAGGGTTCTGGAGGATGAGGTCGCCGGCCTCGGCGCCGCGATTGAGGATATCCTCAATGATCATCGCCTCGGCCGCCTCCCATTCGCTGGCGAAGGAAATCCGCTCTTTCAGGATCTCCTGCGAGAGTTCATAGGCTTTCGGCCGGTCGTGATAGCGGTGATAGGCGAGCTTCAGCTTGGTGCGGAAATAGGCGCCGAGGCGGTCGGCCGTGGACAGGCCCGGCGCTGCGGCGGCCTTGCGCAATTCCTCCAGATGGTCGCTGCGCAGACGCCGGACGAAAGCCTCTGCGATATCGAGCTTTGACGGGAAGTAGCGATAGAGGTTGCCGGGCGACATGTTGCAGTCCCCGGCGATCTCCGACATGGTCGTCTTGCCGTAGCCGTAATGAAGAAACCGGCGGCTGGCGGCGTCGAGAATCGCCTCGGCGGTCTTGTCGGGAACGGGCGTGCTGGTATCGCCCGGCGAGGCGGAAGCGTTCACGGTGAATGCTTTCGTTCCTGTTCAGGAATCATCATCGCATATGACGGCTTCAGCGTCACCCTTCGGATCGATCGCGGTCGTCGGCGGCGGCGCCTGGGGTACGGCGCTCGCCTCGCTGGTTGCCGCGAAGGGCGTTGATACGCTGCTCTGGACGCTGGAGCCGGAGACGGCGAGCGCCATCAATGAGCGGCGCGTGAACGAGCCATACCTGCCTGGCGTGCGCCTGGCGGAAGGCTTGAGGGCGACCGCCGAGATCGCCGCCGCGGGCGGGCGCGAGGCCTATCTGTTCGTCGCGCCGGCGCAGCATGCGCGCGGCGTTCTTGCCGCCGTCCGGGCGGTAGCGCCGGCGGGGGCGCCGCTGCTCCTTTGCTCAAAGGGGATCGAACGCGGGTCAGGCCTGATGCTGACCGAAGTTCTGGCGACGGTATGGCCGGAGGCGGCGCCCGCCGTTCTCTCAGGGCCGAGTTTTGCCCGCGATGTCGCCGGGGGCTTACCGACAGCGGTGACATTAGCTGCGGAAAATCAGGCGCTTGGGCGGCGCTGGCTGGCGACGGTCAGCGCGCCGCATTTCAGGCCGTACCTCTCTGACGACCTCATCGGCGCGGAGATCGGCGGGGCGGTCAAGAACGTTCTCGCCATCGCCGCCGGCGCGGTCGTCGGGCGCGGACTTGGCGACAGCGCGCGCGCCGCCCTGATCGCCCGCGGCTTTGCGGAAATGCAGCGCCTCGCGCTCGCCCGCGGCGGTAAGGCCGAAACCCTCGCCGGACTGTCGGGGCTTGGCGACCTTATCCTCACCGCCACCTCGGCGCAGTCGCGGAACTACTCGCTGGGGCTCGATCTTGGACGGGGGCGGCGGCTCGACGACATCCTCGGCGCGCGCAGTTCGGTGACGGAGGGTGTCGCCACCGCCCCGGCCGTCGTCGCCATGGCCAAATCCGCCGGCGTCGAAATGCCCATCGCCGCGGCGGTCGCAGACCTCGTTTCCGGCGCGCGCGGGCTCGACGAGATCATCGCGGCCCTGCTGGCGCGGCCGCTGAAGGCGGAAACGGACTAGAGGCAAACGCCTCGGGCAGCCTACCCTGTTTCAGGAGAGAAACGATTATGCGCGGCGATCAGCCGCCAATCCGGCGCACGCGGTCGTGGGGAAGCCGGTGCTTATACACCGCGCCCGCGCTCATAAGCGCGGCAGGAAGCCTGGAAAGGCTTTGCCGACAGGCGCGCATTCCAGCCGGCGGTCCAATATTCGCCGCCCTCGGACCCGCCGATCGCCCGGCAGCTCTCAAAGCCGGTGCGGTATTGTGAGGACATGACGCCGACATCCTTGCCGGCGAGCGCAAAGCCCTGATCATAGCACTGGCAGTAGACATTGCCGGCGCTGGCTTCGACGATCGGGCCGCCGTCGCTGGGCGTCGTTGGGGCGCCGCCGGAGCCGGGCAGCGGCCGCGTGGTGTTCCAGCCATTGCCCGCAACCATGAAGATCGCCGCCGCAAGGACGGCGAGCGCAAGAACGCCCCCGAAAATCGCTTCAATGTTCTTCATAACGACCCCTCGGGCCCCCTAAGCCCCACGCAAC
>CAZGXT010000091.1:0-11677 GCA_964529675.1 uncultured Caulobacterales bacterium | reverse complement strand
GGTCGATAGCGGAAGAGCGGCGGGCGCGCAAGGCTCCCCGCGGCCTCACCCTTAGGGCAGGATTAACACCCGCTCGCGAATTGCCGGACACCCCTTCAATGGACCGAAAGCGCCAATCTGTAAGCCCTTTGGCAGTTGCGTCCCGGGAGCGCCTCCCCTTGCGTCTGCGTGTCCTCGCCGGCCTCGCCATCGTTGTGGTCCTCCTGATGCCTTCGGCGGGGCGGACGGAGCCTTTCACCGCCTATTGGGCGAGCCTTGAAAACAACGAGCAGGTTCTCGTCGATCAGGTCGCGGCCGACCTCTACAGCGAGGAGGCGGGCCGGCGCCTGCGCGACTATGACCGCCTCAACAGCGCATCAAAGCAGCGCTACCGCGCCCGCGCCGTCGAAGTCCTCGGCGTGGAAAACCGCCCGGCTCGGGTCAGGAAAAAAGCGAAAGAGCTGTAGCTCCCCTCGCCTACTTCCTGTTCGTCTTGCCCGGCAGGACGCCCATATATTTGCAGATGATCGACAGCATCACCTCGTCGGCGCCGCCGCCGATCGAGGCGAGGCGCCCGTCGCGATAGGCGCGGGAGATCGGGCTCTCCTCCATGAAGCCCATGCCGCCCCAATATTGGAGGCATGAATCATTCAGCTCACGGAGCAGGCGCCCCGCCTTCAGCTTCGCCATCGAGGCGAGCATGGTCGCGTCCTCGCCGTTCAGCATTTTCTCGACCGCGTCCCAGGTCATCGACCGCAGCGCCTGCACTTCGGTGCGCAGCTCCGCCATACGGAAATGCACCACCTGATTGTCCAGGATCGACTGGCCGAAAGCCTTGCGCTGGCGGGTGTAGTCGATCGTCGCGTCGATCGTATTGTCCATGGCGATGAGACCTGACAGCGCGCCCCACAGCCGCTCCTCCTGGAACTGCAGCATCTGGTACATGAACCCGGCGCCTTCCTCGCCGATGCGGTAGCGCTGGGGCACGCGCACGTCCTCGAAGAAAAACTGCGCGGTGTCGGACGAGCGCATGCCGAGCTTTTTCAGTTTGCGCGCGATCTCGACGCCCTTTCGGAGCTTGCCGTCATCATCGCGCAGGGGCAGCGCGATCAGCGTCTTGTTGCGGTGCGCCTGGTCGTCCGAGGTGTTGGCGAGCAGGCACATCCAGTCGGCCTGCGTGCCGTTGGTCGTCCACATCTTCCCGCCGTTGACGACATAGTCGTCGCCATCCTTTTTTGCGGTGGTCTTGATCGAGGCGACGTCGGACCCGGAGCCGACCTCGGAGACGCCGAGACACGCGACATAATCCCCGCTGACCGAAGGGCGCAGGAAATCGTCCTTGGCGGCGTCCGATCCGAACCGCGCGAGCGCAGGCGTCGCCATGTCGGTCTGAACGCCGATCGCCATCGGGACAGAACCGCAATTGATGTGTCCTAGCGTCTCGGCGACGACCGCGGAATAGGACCAGTCGAGCCCCATCCCGCCATACTCGACAGGTTTATTGACGCCGAGGAGGCCGAGATCGCCGAGACCCTTGAACACCTCATGGGCGGGGAAGATTTCCGCCTCCTCCCATTTGTCGACATGCGGATTGATTTCGGTGTCGATGAATTTCTTGAGCGTCGCGCGCAGTTGTTCGTGTTCGGCGGTCAACTGCATGAAAGGCTCCAAAAGCTGTCCGGTTTCGTTGACAGCGGGCGATCGCCGCTGTTTCGTCCATGGCGTATGGATGAGCCTTTCGCCGGTCAAGCGCCGGAAGCAGACGCCGAAGTCTACAGCCGCCAGCGCGAAAAGAGCGAGGCGATGCGCGCGCGCGTCTGCGAGGCGGCGGTCGGCCAGCTTTCCCGCGAAGGCTTCCACGGCGCGTCGATCATAAAGGTGGCCCGCCGGGCGGGCGTCAGCCAGGGCGCCTTGCAGCACCACTATCCGTCGAAAGACGCGCTGATCACCGCGCTGGCGGATTATCTTCTCACCCGATCGGTGCGCTGGTTCTCGCGCGCGAGACTTGAGCTGTCAGTGTCGCCGGACGCGTTCGCCGAGATCGTCAGAAGGTCCTGGCGGGAACAGTTCAAGAGCGAGGACTTCGCCGCGCTGCTCGAAATACTTGTCGCCTCGCGCACGGATGAGAATCTCCGACGGCGGATCACGCCGGCGCTGGCCCGCTGGCGCGAAGCGATCGACGCCGAGCTCGCCGAACTGCTGCCGGCGACGACGCGCAGCGCCGCCGAGCTGGACGCGATCCTGTCGATTTCGCGCGCGATGATGACGGGGCTTCTCGTCCATGACGACCTCGTCAGGGACGACGCGCATATCGACTTCCTCATCGATCACTGGATCGGGCTGGCGCGGCGGTGACTTCTAGTCGTCTTCGACGACGATCGAAGGAATCTTCGGGCCGCGCTCGCGATACTTGTCCCATTGACCGGTCGCCCAGTACCGCTCGTCGATGAACCAGCCGCGCATTTCATTGCTGACGGAGTCGAGCGTCAGGAGGGCCTGCTCGTCGGGGCTCGCGGCGAAAGCCGCGAGATCAGCGATATCTTGCGCCGACAGGTCGATGACATAGCCGAGCTCAATCGTCTGCAGCGCGGACATCGCCTGCGCCCCGCGCCATATGCGCGCGGAAAATTCAAGCGGATCGACAAATTCCGGCTTCGTCGCAGCGCTGAGATCGGGCGCGGCCCGGCCGCCGACGCCGTTCACCTGATGGCAGATGACGCAGCCGTTTGCGATGAAGAGAATCCGGCCGCGGCGCGCATTCAGGGCCGGCGTCGGCGCATGGACCGGCGCCGGCGGCTGGCTGAGCGCCACTGCGCGCGCGTCCGGCGCGTACGCCGCTTCTTCCTCGACGGCGATGGGCGCCTCCGTCGCTGATTGCGATGCTTGTTCGCGGCCGCAGGCGGCGAGCGCGATCGCGGTGAGAATGAGCGGGGCGTTGCGGTGCATGGCCTGATCCCTCATTTAGTTTCTCTGCTGTCCTGATTGATTGTCGCGCAAGGTGACCGAAGGCAATTTGACCTCGATCAATCGCCCCGTCCGAAAGAAGCAGGCCCTATGCCCCTCGCCTCTGACGAAGTCGCCCAATCCCTCACGCAAGTCGGCAAGGGTTTTCTCCCCGGCCTTCTCGGCGTCGAGTTCACCGGCGCCGGCGAGGGCTGGGTCGAGGCGCGCCTTACCGTACGGGGCGAGCTGATGGCGCCCAACGGGTTCCTGCACGCAGGCACGGTCATCACGCTCTCCGACACCTGTTGCGGCTATGGGTGCGTGCGCGCTTTGCCCGCAGGAGCGAGCGGTTTCACGACGGTCGAACTCAAGACGAATTTTCTGGGGACGGCGCGCGAGGGCGTCATCGCCTGTCGCGCGGAGGCCCTGCATCTTGGCCGCACGACGCAGCTCTGGGACGCGAGAGTCTGGAACCTCGCGACCGGCAAGACCATGGCGTTGTTCCGGTGCACGCAGATGGTGCTGTGGCCAAAATCCTAGAGCGTCGCCCGTGAGCATCCTTCGAGACGCGGCCCAGGCGGGCCGCGTCTCAGGATCAAGCGATTTTTTTCATCCCTCGGACCCGGAGCGCGGCGGAGGCGTCTTGAGGAATCGGGAAACGATCAGCCGCCGCCGCCGGCGAGACTTCCCCTCGCGCAATCGTGCGCGCCCGGTTAAGATTTCGCCCGGTTCGGTGGCGTACTCTTTCAGCATGCCGCGCTTGCGCCCGTTATTGATCGCTTTTCTTCTCAGCGCCTGCGCAACCGCGCCGCCGCGGCCGGCGGGCGAGCCGTGGTCCGCGCCTGCCCTTGTGCTCTGCGCCGGCGTCAATGTTTCCAACCCGCCGGCCACCGACGCCTATCGCCGCGTGCTCGCCTACACGCCTTTCACCGCCGTGCGAAACATCGTGCTCGCGCGGGCGCCGGTCGACGGCTGCGTTTCCTCCGCTTTCGGACCGCGACGCGGCGGCGCGGGCGCCTTTCACGATGGGCTCGACCTGTTCACCGGGTCTCCGCGCGTTGTCGTTGCGGGCGGCGACGGGCGCATCGTCTCGGCAGGAAACCGCAGAGGCTACGGGCTCACCGTCGAGATCGACCATGGTCGCGGCGTCTCGACCCGTTACGCGCACCTTTCCGATTTGGCCCCAGGCGTTCGGGAGGGCGCGCGGATCAGCGGCGGCGCCAGCATCGGGCGCTCAGGACGCAGCGGCAACGCGACCGCTGTTCATCTCCACTACGAAGTCCGGATCGATGGGCGCCCGATCGACCCGTTAAGGATCGGCGATTAGCGCCGCCGCCCGAACATGCTAGGCGGGACGGGCCGTTCCTGAAGTGACCCGCTTGGCGAAACCCAAACGCCCGCCCCGATTTCCGACCAAGGAAGAAATAGCGACTTTCCTCAGCGACGCGGAAGGCGAGATTTCGCGACGCGATATCGCCCGCGCCTTTAATGTGACGGGAGAGGACCGTGCGAAACTTCGTGCGCTGATCAAGGAGATGGCGGCGGAAGGCGCCGCGCGACCAGCGGGTCGCCGCAAGATCGCCAGCGCGACGTCGCTGCCGCCCGTGCTCGCGGTCGATATCATGTCCGTCGATGATGACGGCGACATGCTGTGCCTGCCTTCCAGCTGGGAGGGCGAGACCGAGCCGCCGATCATCCGTCTTTCGGCGAAGGCCGCGAAGGAGGTGAAGCCCCCGCCGGGCGTCGGCGACCGCCTGCTCGCCCGCCTCACCCCCGCCGGCGACGACGGCTATGACGCCCGCATCATCCGGCCCCTCGGGCGCGGAGCGCACCGCTTTCTCGCCGTGTTTCGCAAGACCAAATCCGGCGGCGTCGCCGAGCCGGTCGAACGGCGCGCGCGCAACACCTTTGCGCTCGACGGCGCGAATGCGGGGGCCGCGAAGGACGGCGATCTTGTCTGGATCGAAGCCGAGCCCTCGAGATCAGGACGCGGACGCAGCGGCGGCTTCGGGCGCGCACGCGTAAAAGGGATCGCCGGCCATGTCGATGATCGCAACGCCTATTCGCTGATCGCGCTCGCCGCGCATGACGCGCCTGTCGAAATCCCGCGCGACGTGATCGAGGAAGCCGAGCGCGCAAAGCCGCCGACGCTCGACAGCCGCAAGGACCTTCGCGACCTCCCGTTGCTGACCATCGACCCTGAAGACGCGAAAGACCATGACGACGCGGTCTGGGCGGCGCCGGATGACGACCCGAACAATGCCGGCGGGTTCAAGGTCATCGTCGCCATCGCCGATGTCAGCTGGTTCGTGCGGCCGGGCTCGAAACTTGACCGCGAAGCGCAGCGGCGGGGCAATTCGATCTACCTTCCCGATCGCGTTGTGCCGATGCTGCCGGAGCGATTGTCCAACGACTTGTGCTCCCTGAAGCTCGGCCTCGATCGCCCGGCGATCGCCGTCGAGTTGACGATCGACGCAGGCGGCGTCAAACGCCGCCATCGCTTTTCACGCATCATGATGCGCTCGGCGGCGAAGCTTTCCTATGGCGATGCGCAAAGGATCATCGGCGATCGCAAGGCGAGCGGCGTGGTTGCGGAAACCGTCCACGCGCTCCACGCCGCCTTTGAAACGCGTTGGAAGGAACGGTCGAAACGCGCGCCGCTCGATCTCGATCTGCCGGAGCGCAAGATCATCCTCAATGAGGACGGGACGGTTGCGCGCATCCTGAAGCGTGAGCGGTTCGACGCGCACCGGCTGATCGAGGAGTTCATGATCCTCGCCAATGTCGCCGCCGCCGAAACGCTGGAGCAGCGCCGCACGCCCCAGATCTATCGCGTCCACGACACGCCGGACCCCGAGAAGCTCAACAGCGTGCGCGATTATCTCGACGATCTCGGCTATTCGCTCATCAAGGGCGCGCCGAAGCCCGCGCAGTTCAACCAGATCCTCAAGATCGCGGGCGAACGCGGCCAGCAGGAAATGATTTCGGACATCGTCCTCAGGGCGCAGCGGCAAGCCGTCTATTCAACGGAGAACCTCGGCCATTTCGGACTGGCGCTGCCGCGCTATTCGCATTTCACCTCGCCGATCCGGCGTTATGCAGATCTCACCATCCACCGCGCGCTCGTCGCCGCGGTCGGCCTCGGCGAAGGCGGCCAGACGACGGAAGAGGCGGCGAGCCTTCCCCGCATCGCCGGCCTCATCTCCGATCTTGAGCGCCGCGCCGTCGCCATCGAACGCGAAGCGTCCGACCGCTATCTCGCGGCCTATCTCGAAGCCCATGTCGGCGAGGAATTCTCAGGCCGGATCCGCGGCGTGACGCGCTTCGGCCTGTTTGTGATGCTCGATGAGAGCGGCGCCGACGGATTCATTCCCGCCCGCGGTCTCGGCGATGACCGCTTCGACTTCGTCGAAGAGCGCCACGCGCTTGTCGGCGCCCGCACCGGCGCCTATTTCCGGCTCGGCGAAGCAGTGAAGGTCAGGATCGTCGAAGCGGCGCCCTTGCGCGGCGGGCTCGTTTTCGAGATGCTGTCGGAGCCTTCGGAAGACCCCGACTTCAAGCCGCGCGCGCGCACGCCGCGCCGCGGCCGCCCCGAACGCAAGAGCTTCAAAGGCAAGAAGCGCCGATGACCGCAGAGCTGAAGACCGTCCGCGATTTCCTGCGTTACGCCGTCAGCGCGTTCACGCGCGCCGATCTCTATTTCGGCCACGGGTCCGGATCGGCGCTCGACGAAGCGGCGTTCATCATTCTTGAAGCGTTGTCGCTTCCCATCGACGACCTCAATCCCTGGCTCGACGCCCGGCTCACCAGTGCAGAGAAAGAGCGCCTTGCAGCGCTTATCGACGCGCGCATGACGACGCGGAAGCCAGCCGCCTACCTTCTCAACAAGGCCTATGTTCAGGGCCTTCCGTTCTATGTCGATGAACGGGTGATCGTGCCGCGATCCTATATCGGCGAGATTCTCGCGGGCGAGCCGGCGTTCCTGCCGGCGCCGCAGGACGTCCGGGCGATCCTTGACCTTTGCACCGGCTCCGGATGCCTCGCGATTTTCGCGGCGCTCGCTTACCCTGAGGCCGAGGTGCATGCGTCGGACATTTCCGCGGGCGCGCTTGAAGTCGCGGCGCGCAACATCGCCGACTTCGGTCTGGAGGACCGCATTATCCTCCACCATGGCGACCTGTTCGAACCGCTGGGATCGCGGACTTTCGACCTGATCCTCACCAATCCGCCTTATGTCGACGAACGGGCGATGAGGGCGCTGCCGCCGGAATACGGCGCCGAGCCCGCGATCGCGCTCGCCGGCGGCGAAGACGGCCTCGACATCGTTCGCCGCATCCTCGCCGAGGCGCCGAGGCGGCTCAACGCCGACGGCGGGATCATGTGCGAGGTCGGGACCGGTCGCGAAATTCTTGAAGAAGAGTACCCGCATTTCGACTTCCTCTGGCCCGCGAGCGAGGAAGGCGACGGCGAGGTGTTCTGGCTGACGCGCGATGCGTTCGAGTAGCGCTATCCCCGCTCTCGCAGCAGCCGCCCCTTCTGGCGCTGCCAGTCGCGTTCTTTTTCGGTGTCGCGCTTGTCCGGCGCTTTCTTGCCGAGGGCGAGGCCGAGTTCGAGTTTCGCGATGCCGCGCTCATTGAAATAGAGTTTCAACGGGGCGAGCGTGTAGCCCTTGCGCTCGACCGCCTGGGCGAGGCGCGCAATCTCCTTGGCGTGCAGCAGCAGCTTGCGCGGACGCTTGGGCTCGTGGTTTTCGCGATTGCCGGCGGAGTATTCGGGGATGTTGGCGTTGATCAGCCAGATGCCGTCCCGCTCCGGCGCGGCGTAGGCTTCCTTGATGGTCGCGCGGCCTTCGCGAAGCGCTTTGACTTCCGTGCCCGTCAGCAGGAGGCCGGCCTCCAGCGTGTCTTCGATGAAGTAATCGAAGCGCGCGCGGCGGTTCTCGGCGACGACCTTGAAGGCGCCCTCCTTTTTCGCCGCCATCAGGAGATGAGCTCCAGTTTCTTGAGGACGCTCCTGATGCGCGCTTTCGTCGGCTCCGTCGGCACGACCAGCGGCAGGCGCACCTCCTCCGGACAGAGCCCCATCAGCGCCATCGCGTATTTGACAGGAGCCGGCGATGTTTCGGCGAAAATCACATCATGGAGCGGGGCGAGCCGGTCCTGCAGCGCGCGCGCCGTTTCGAGGTCGCCCGCGAGGCTGGCGCGCTGCATCTGCGCGCAAAGATCAGGCGTTACGTTCGCGGTGACGCCGATGCAGCCCCTGCCCCCCATGGCGTTGAAGCCGACCGCCGTCATGTCCTCGCCCGAGAGCTGGAGAAAGTCAGGCCCGCTCGCAAGCCGCTGGAGCGCGACACGGGCGAGATCGCCGGTCGCATCCTTGAGACCGATAATGCGCGGCAGCTTTGAAAGAACGCCGATCGTCTCGACGGAAAGACTTGCGACCGTCCGCCCCGGCACATTGTAAAGAACGATCGGCAATCGCGTCGCTTCATGCAACGCCGTGAAATGGGCGACCAGTCCCTGCTGCGTCGGCTTGTTGTAATAGCCGGTGACGCAAAGAACGGCGTTCGCCCCGGCCTTCTCCGCGTAACGGACAAGCTCGATCGCTTCGGCGGTGGCGTTGGAGCCCGCGCCTGCGACGACGGGCACGCGGCCGGCGGCCGTCGCCACTGCGATGTCGATGATTCTCCGGTGTTCGGCATGGGTGAGCGTCGCTGATTCGCCCGTCGTCCCTGCCGGGCATATCGCGGCGCTGCCGGCGGCGATCTGGCGTTCGATCAGACGTTCGAAACACTTCTCGTCAATCGCGCCGCCGGAAAAGGGCGTCACGAGCGCGGTGAGCGAGCCTTCGAGGGATTTCATGGTCTTGGCCGGTTTCTAATTGGCGCCCCGGATACAGCCTGCCGGAAAAGCGGGCAAGTTTGCGTGCTTTCAAGGGCGATGGGGTGAATTCCTGCGCGGATCGCGTAAAGTTCAGGCGGATCCAGGGTCCGTCGGGTATTGAAGGGGATCGGTGTTGCCTAGGTCATCGTCGAGGTTTCTGAAGCGCGCCGCGCTCCGCCTTTTCATTGCGACCGCCGCCGGCGCGGCGTCGGTCGCGCTGCTTGCGCCGGTTTCGATCGCCGCCGCAGCGCCCGCCTTTCTCACCGAGGCGGACTTCAGCCGGCTGGAGGCCGTCAGGAAAGCGATCGCCAAGCGCGATTTCACCGGCGCCCGCGCGACCATTCGCGACATCGCCGACCCGACCGCCCGCGCGCTCGGCGAATGGTACTACTTTGAGTCAGAAGACCCGCTGGTCAGAGTGACGGACGCCGACGCCTTCCTCGACGCCCATCCCGAATGGCCCTCGACGGCCAAGATCCAGAGCCATGTCGAGAAGCGGATGACCTCGACGCTGCCCGCGTCCGATGTTCTTGATTTTTTCGACACGCGCGATCCCATCACCGGCGAGGGCAAGCTGAGCCTCGCGCGCGCGCAGTTCGCGAAGGGAGAAGCCGACGCCGCGATCCTTCACATCAAGGACGCCTGGCGAAAGAACACCTTCACCCTCGCTGATGAACAGCGCCTGATCGCCAATTATGGCGGGCGCCTCAATCAGGACGACCATTTCGCGCGTGTTGACCGGCTCCTGTTCGCACGTGAGGCCGGAACCGCGAAACGATCGATCACCTACCTCACCGGCGCCGAGCGCCGCCGCGCCACCGTGCGCGCCGACCTCCTGCTCGGCGCCGCCAGTGCGGGCGAGGCCTATAACGTCCTGTCGCCGGAAGACCGCGCCGAGGCGGGCGTCATGCTGGCGGCGATCCGCTATTTTCGCCGCCGCCAGGAAGAACCGAGAGCGATCGCGCTCGCGCGCAGCGCCCCGACCGACCCCGCAGTCCTTAGGAATCCGGCGCGGTGGTGGGAGGAGCAGCAGCTCCTGATGCGCTGGGCGCTGAAAAACAGGCTCTACGCCGACGCCTATTCGATGGCCTCGCATCACGGGCTCGAACCGGGGTCGGGCGAGTTCGCGGAGGCGGAATTCAATGCGGGCTGGATCGCGCTGAGGTTCCTCAAGGACCCTGCGCGCGCCGAAAAGCACTTCGCGGCGCTGACCGGCAATGTCGCGGCGCCGATTTCGATTTCCCGCGGCTGGTACTGGCTCGGCCGCGCCGCCGAGGCGAAGGGCGAGGAAGCGATCGCGCGCGAACGCTTCGGCAAAGCCGCTCGGCACATCTACACGTTCTACGGCCAACTCGCCGCAGAAAAGATCGGCGGCGACGCGCTGAACATTTCCTTTGATCCCGGCGCGCCGGCGACGCCGGATGAGAAAGCCAAATTCGGATCGCGCCCGGCGGTCGCCGCGCTCCGCATGCTGACGGATCTCAAGGACGACCGCGCCTTCCTGAACTTCGCCTATCACATCGACGACCGGCTGCAGTCTCCGGGGGAATTCCGCGAACTCGCCGATCTGGCGATGAAGATCGGCGCGCCGCATGTCGCTGTGCGCGCCGGTAAAGTGGCGACGCGCGCGGGCGCCTTCGTCGGCGATGTCGCCTATCCGGAAATCGCCGTTCCGAAGCAGGCGGCGCGTTACGTCCCGGCAGAAGTCATTCTCGGCCTTTCCCGGCAGGAGAGCGAGTTCAACCCCAGAGCGTTCTCGCGCGCCGGCGCGCGAGGGCTCATGCAGCTTATTCCGTCGACTGCGCAGATCACCGCGAAGAAGGAGGGTCTTCCCTACCGGCGCGACGCGCTGCTCACCGATCCGAGCTACAACATGACGCTCGGCTCGGCCCATCTTTCGCACCTGATCAGCAAATATCAGGGCTCCTGGGTGATGACGTTCGCGGCCTACAATGCAGGCCCGAACCGCGTCGACCAGTGGGTCGAGGCCTATGGCGATCCGCGCGGCGCCGCCATCGATCCGCTCGACTGGATGGAGCAGATCCCCTTCGAGGAGACGCGCAACTACGTGCAGCGCGTGCTGGAGAACAGCCAGATTTACCGCAGCCGTCTCGCCAAGGCGCCGATCGCCGGCGCCCTCGCGCTTGACATCGAACGCGGCGCGGCCCGCGGGCGCATCGGTTCGATCCCGGCGCTGTCGGCGCCCGGCGTCATTCCGGACGTGCAGCCGCGCATTCTGGCGCTTGCCGAGCAGGTTCTCGTGCCGCTCGCCGCCGCGGCCGAGATCGTCCCGCATGTGCGCCTGAAGCCGCAGCCGGCGAATGTCGCCGCCGCTGAAGGCGCCGACACCGCAACGAGGACGGAAACGCGCGGGCGGCGCCCCTCATTCCGGCAGAAGAAAACCCAACCGGTCCCTGCCGGCGAACACAATGACGCAAGACCTGCGAGCGCGCGCACGACGGTGAAGCAGGCGGCGCCGAAGGAGACCATGGAGACGCAGAACACCGCGCCTCAGTCGCCGGCGGAACTTCCCCTTGTCATGGCGCCGGTCGACGGCGAAACCGCCCGCACGGAAGGCGAAGCCGCCTATGCAGCCGAAGGCCTGACGCCTCCGGCGGCGCAATCATCCGCCGACCCATGCGCCGGATACACCGACTTCATCGCAGAAACAGCAAAGGAAGAAGCCTCCGCCGACGACCTCAACGCCGGCGCGCTCGCCGAACTGCAAGGCGGGGCGGCCGCATGCCCGCCCGCGGAGGCCGACGCGGTCGAACGCTGATTTCTTGCAAGGAAACCACGGTCAAGCCTTGCGCTCCTGCGCCGATGCGGACATGGTCCCGCCCGACCGGAGAGGTGGCCGAGCTGGTCGAAGG
>CAZGXT010000090.1:0-11885 GCA_964529675.1 uncultured Caulobacterales bacterium | reverse complement strand
GCATGAGCGAAGCGAAGAACATCAAGGTCCGACTGCCGTTCGATGTCGGCGTCATGCATTTCGTCGGCGTCGGCGGCATCGGCATGTCGGGCATCGCCGCGGTGATGAAAAATCTCGGATACGAGGTGCGCGGCTCCGATGTTTCCGAAAGCGCGACCGTGCAGCAGCTTCGGGAAAAGGGAATCCCCGTCTTCATCGGCCACAGCGCCAAGAATGTCGACGGCGCCGGCGCTGTCGTCGTCTCAACGGCGATCCGTCGCGACAATCCCGAAATCCTTGCGGCGCGCGCGCGGCACATTCCGGTTGTCCGCCGCGCCGACATGCTCGCAGAGCTGATGCGCCTCAAATGGACGATCTCCGTCGCCGGGACGCATGGGAAGACGACGACGACGACGATGGTCGCGGCGCTTCTTGACGCGGCCGGTCTTGATCCGACCGTCATCAACGGCGGCGTCATCAACGCCTATGGCGCGAACGCGCGCATCGGCGAAGGCGACTGGATGGTAGTCGAGGCGGACGAATCCGACGGCTCTTTCCTGCGATTGCCGACGACAGTTGCGGTGGTGACGAACATCGATCCCGAACATCTCGACCACTGGGGCGGGTTCGAGGCGCTAAAGAAGGGCTTTGATCAATTCATTGAAAATACGCCGTTCTACGGGTACGGCATCGTCTGCCTCGATCACCCGGAAGTGCAGGCCCTTGTCGGGCGCGTCACCGACCGCCGGCTTGTGACCTACGGAACCAATCCGCAGGCGGACGTTCGGGCCGAAAATATCTCCTTTGAAAGCGGCGCGGCGCGATTCGACATCGTGTTCCGGTCGCGCGGCAAGCCTGACAGCCGCATCGACGGCGTCCGCCTGCCTATGCCGGGGCTGCACAACGTCTCTAATGCGATCGCAGCCGCCATCGTCGCTCGCAAGGTCGGCGCGAGCGATGCCGCGATCCGCAAGGGCTTTGCCGACTTCGCCGGGGTCAAGCGCCGCTTCACCAAAGTCGGCGAGTGGAACGGCGTCACCATCATCGACGATTACGGCCACCATCCGGTGGAGATCGCCGCGGTCTTGCGCGCTGCGCGGCAAGTGACGCGTGGGAAAATCATCGCGGTCGTGCAGCCGCACCGCTACACGCGGCTGCGAGACCTCATGGATCAGTTTTGCTCATGCCTCAATGAGGCGAATATCGCCTTCGTGACCGACGTTTACGCCGCGGGCGAAGCGCCGATTGAGGGCGTCAGCCGCGACGCCTTCGTCGCCGGGGCCGCCGCGCAAGGCCATCGCGACGTGCGCGCGCTCGCCTCGCTTGATGATCTGCCGAAGGAGATCGCGGCGATCGCGGAGAAGGGCGACTACGTGGTTTGCCTCGGCGCAGGCGACATCACAAAACATGCAAACGGGCTGGCGAACGCGCTGGCGAAGGCGCGCTCATGACCGCGCATCGGGATATTCACCTGACCGAGCAGTCATGGGGCTGCGCGTGAGCGGAAGAATTACATCGGCGGCGCTTCCCCCCGTCCGGGGCCGCTATGTCGAGCGCGCGGACATGTCAGCGATAACCTGGTTTCGCGTGGGCGGGCCGGCGGATGTGCTGTTCACGCCGGAGGACGAAGACGACCTCGCTCAGTTCCTCAAGAGCACGGCCTCGACCATTCCGGTCTGGCCCGTCGGCGTCGGGTCGAATCTTCTGGTGCGGGATGGCGGGGTCAGGGGCGTCGTGGTGCGGCTCGGCGCATCCTTCGCCAAGATTACGATTGACGGCGTTTGCGTGCGCGCGGGCGCGGCTGCGCTCGACTCGCAAGTCGCGCGGACGGCGGCGCGCGCGGGCGTCGCCGGCCTCGAATTCTATCGCGGCGTTCCAGGCACGATCGGCGGCGCGCTCGCGATGAACGCCGGCGCCTATGAGCAGGAGACGAAAGACGCGCTCGTCGAGGCGGTCGCCTATGACCGTTCGGGCGCGCGTCATGTCGTCAAGAACGCCGAAATGAAGTTCGCCTACCGCCATTGCGGCGTCGGTGAGGGCCTGATCTTCACGCAGGCGCTGTTCAAGGGCCGGCCGGACGACCCCGCCGCTATCGAGGCGCGCATGGCCGCGATCATGGAACGGCGCGAGAAGTCGCAGCCCATTCGTGAAAAAACCGGCGGATCGACCTTCGCCAATCCAGACCCGGCGAAATCGGGCGGGCGCAAGGCGTGGCAGCTCATCGACGAAATCGGCGGCCGCGGCCGCATCGTCGGCGACGCGCAGGTCTCCGAGCAGCACTGCAATTTTATGATCAACCGCGGTAAGGCGACAGCGGCCGACATCGAATCGCTGGTCGAAGGGCTTCGTAAAGATGTCCTTAACAAGACGGGCGTTGAGTTACGCTGGGAAATCAGGCGGATCGGAGAGCCGGCGTGAAGTTCAAACGCATCGCAGTCCTCAAAGGCGGCCTGTCGCCGGAGCGGGAAGTCTCGTTGAACTCAGGCGCCGCATGCGCGCGGGCGCTGCGCGCAAAAGGTTATGAGGTCACGGAGATTGACGTCGGGCGCGACCTTGCTTCCCGCCTTCTGGAGATGAAGCCTGACGCCGCGTTCAACGCGCTCCACGGCCAATGGGGCGAGGACGGCTGCGTGCAGGGGCTGCTTGAGGTGATGGGCGTTCCCTACACCCATTCGGGCGTTCTCACCTCTTCGCTCGCTATGGACAAGCAGCGCACGAAGCTGGTCCTCAGAAGCGCCGGCGTCCCGTCTCCCGAAGGCCGTGTGATGTCGCGCCATGAAGCGGCGGGCGGTCATGTGATGGAGCCGCCCTACGTCATCAAGCCGAACGCGCAAGGCTCATCGGTAGGCGTCCACATCATCCGCAAGGGCGACAATCGCCCGCCCTCTGAACTCGCGAGCGATAAATGGACGCTCGGCGATGAGGTGCTCGTGGAGAAATTTATTCCCGGCCGCGAGCTCACGGTCGCTGTGATGGGCGACCGGCCGCTATGCGTCACCGAAATCACGACTGATCTCGCTTTCTACGACTATGAGGCGAAATATGCCCCCGGCGGTTCGCGCCATGTCCTGCCGGCGAAGATTCCGGAAGTTATTGAGGAGCGTTGTCTCGATCTTGCGCTTCTCGCGCATCGCTCGCTCGGCTGTCGCGGCGTGACGCGCTCTGATTTTCGGTATGACGCGAGCGCTGCGAACGAGCAGGTCTATTTTCTCGAAATCAACACGCAGCCCGGCATGACGTCGACATCGCTGACGCCTGAACAGGCTGCGCATTGCGGGATTTCCTTTCCCGATCTTTGCGAATGGATTATCGAGGACGCCTCATGCCTGCGGTGAAGAAGAGGACCAGAAAAAAAGACTCTCTCCTCCGCCGCGCGGCCGCGGTGTTCGAGAATTATACGATCGCCGGCGTTGCGGGGTCCGCGGTCATCCTCTCCCTGATCGCGGTCGTGATGTGGGCGGGAGGCTATTTTTCGATCCTGGGGCGTGCGGCGGACCGCGCGACGGCGACTGCGACCGCCGCTGCGGGGCTCGAAGTGAAGCGCGTGCTGCTTCGCGGCGCGCACCAGACGGCGCATGATGAAATCCTGGAAGCGCTGGGCCCCGTCGTCGGCGCGCCGATAGTCCAGATTTCGCTGAAGGAGGCCCGACTGCGCCTTGAGTCGCTCGGATGGGTGCGCTCGGCGGCGGTCTCGCGCCTGATGCCTGACACCATCGTCGTCGCCATTCGCGAACGCGAGCCGGCGGCGGTCTGGCAGGTCGACGGCGATCTTCATCTCATCGATTCAACTGGCGCGCTTATCCGCTCTGTCGGCGCGTTCGAGTATTCGAACCTGCCATTGATCGTCGGGTCGGGCGCCGCAGAATCCGCCGCGGGCCTATTGCAGGCGCTTCGTTCTCATGAAGAGCTCAACAAGCGGACCTACGCGCTTATTCGAGTGGGAGACCGTCGCTGGAATTTGCGACTGCGCAATAATGTCGAGATCAAGCTACCTGAAGACGATTTTGAGAAGGCTGTCGCCGACATCGCGCTGATGCACGCCGCCCAATCGACGCTTGACCAGCCGCTCGAATACATTGACCTTCGAGATCCCGAGCGCCTGATTATCAGGCGTCGCGGCGACGCTGGCGCGAGGGGAGCTGACGACCACCAAGAGAGCCGCATCGGGGCCGGCTGACAGATTGCCGGCGCCAGGGGTTGATCGGCGCCGCACTGACGAGAATCGCATGGCGAGAAATTTCAAGAATTCGGCGGACCGTAGGCTGATCGCCGCGCTGGATATCGGCGCGTCGAAAGTCGCCTGCGTGATTGCGCAGCTGACGGAAGCTTTCGACGGCGAATTCGAGGTTGATGTGGTCGGCGTCGGCCAGCACGGCGCCGCGCTCCGCGACAGGGCCCCCGATTTTGACGCTGCGATCCGCGCCGCGGTCGAGGCCGCCGAACGCATGGCCGGCGAGCGCATCCGGCATGTTTACGCGGCGGCGTCCGGACGATCCTTGACCACGCGCCGCCTCGGCGTCGATCTCGACATCGAAGGCGGGGTCATCACTCGCGAGGATATCGCCGATTGCCTCGCGCAAGGATCAAGCGCCGCGGCGCCCGAGGGAGCCTCGGCTGTTCATGCTTTTAAAATCCGGTTCGCCGTCGATGGCGAGCCGGCGCCGGAAGACCCGGCCGGCCTGTCGGGCGCCGTTCTCAACGCGGAAATCTTCGGCATTGGCGTCAGGGACAGCTATCTCGCCAATGTCGAATCGATGCTGGCGCGCGCCAGCCTTGAACTCGAAGACATAGTCGCCGGCCCCTATGCCGCGTCTGAGGCCGTGCTCATCGATGATGAAAAGGAACTCGGCGTCCTTCTCCTCGATATCGGCGCCAGGTCGACGAACTACGCGCTCTTTGAACGCGGCGCGCTTGTCAGTTGCGGCGGCGTTGGGGTGGGCGGCGAGCACATCACGCGCGATATCGCGCAGATTTTCGGTTCCCCGATCGCCCACGCCGAGCGCATGAAGACGCTGCACGGTTCGGTGCTTTTGGGCCCCGGCGACGAACACAGGCTTCTCGACTTCCCACAGCTTGGCGACGCGGCCGAAATCGCCCGCCATTCGAAGGCGGAGCTCGCGCAGGTGATCGCCCCGCGCTTTGAAGAGATCCTCGAACTCGCGCTGGCCGCGCTGCCGGGCGAGGGGAGCGCGCGCCGCTCCGTGCGCCGCGCGGTTCTGACCGGCGGCGGCAGTCTCTTGCTGGGCGCGCGCGAAACGGCGGAGCGGGTCGTCGGCGTAAAGACGCGACTTGGCCGCCCTGCGCCGCTGTCCGGCGCGCCGGAGGCCGCCACCGCGCCGCAATTCGCGGTCGCATTTGGCGTGCTGCGGCACGTTGCGCGCCAGCGCTCGCAAAATCGCCGCGCCGTCGCGCAGCCGCGCCTGAAATCGACCATCACCGCAGGTCGCGGCCTGATCGGCGGCGTCGGCCAATGGCTCAAGGCGAATTTCTAAAGCGCGACGCAGGATTCCCGGGACGCCCTAGGATTGGGCTGCTCCCTGACCGGCGAGCGTTTCGAGCAGCTTTTGATCGTTCAGAAGTTGTTGCAGCGTATCGCTGACGACTGCGTTCAGTTTCTTGTTGTTGCTCTTGGCGTCCGGAACAATCACCGTACGATCTTCGTTATTTGATCTGTAGACCTGTTCATACGGAACGCTCACGCTCTGGGCGTAGGCCTTTATTGTAGAGTCAGTTTCGATGCCCCCGGTCCACCAGCCGGCGCTGACGTCATAGGCGAGCGACCTCACTTCGACCTTGAGCGTGGGCTTGCCGTCAATTGCGCCCGGCTGAGCGTCAAATCCCTTCCGCTTCAGGCCGTCGATCAAGGCGGCCTGGTAGATGGCAGCGATGTCTTCCTTCAGCTTGATCTTTGCGCCGACGGCGGACCGCCGTCCGACGTCTTGGGTCGGCCGCTCGTCAACCACGACAACGCCCACCGTCTGCTGTCGGCCGATCTGGCTTTCTTGAACGAAAACGTCGGGCTGAATTTTCGCATCCATGCTCGTATAGGCGCAGCCTGACAGAATGACGGCCGTAGCCGCTGCAGCGAAGACAGAGATTTTCATTTGCCCCTCCAAGAATATCCCGCGACAGGATGGCTATCACTCCACCCCGTCCTGACACAATAGTCGGCGAAACCGACGACGAACTCACGAGTTTTCCTGGGCCGCCGCCTTCATTTTCCGGATGACAGCGCGCGCGAACGCGACAAATAACAGTTGAACCTGACCTGTTCCAAAGGGCTGCGACCACGGCGCGTTAACCTTTTGGTAACGGTTCTGAACGAAGTTTTAACGTCTGCTTAACCATGCAGCTTAACAATCTTGGGGCGGAGCCTTCGATGCCATTGAACCTGAGCGTGCCGGAACTGACCGAGCTGAAGCCCCGCATCTCCGTAATCGGCGTCGGCGGCGCCGGCGGCAACGCCGTCAACAACATGGTCGACTCCGGTCTTGAAGGGGTCGAATTCCTCGTCGCTAACACGGATGCGCAGGCCCTCGGGCTCTCGAAGGCGAGCTGCCGGATCCAGCTCGGCGCGCGCACGACGCAGGGCCTCGGAGCGGGCTCTCTGCCCGAAATCGGTAGCGCCGCGGCGCAGGAATCTCTCGATGAGATCCTCGAACAGATCGGCGACGCCCACATGCTCTTCATCACCGCCGGCATGGGCGGCGGCACCGGCACCGGCGCGGCGCCTGTCATCGCCAAGGCCGCGAAAGAGCGCGACATCCTGACTGTCGGCGTCGTCACCAAGCCTTTCCATTTTGAAGGCGCGCGGCGCATGAAAATCGCGCTCGCCGGCATCGAAGCGCTGCAGCAGCATGTCGACACGCTGCTGATCATTCCGAACCAGAACCTGTTTTCGATCGCGACCGAGCGCACGACCTTCGCCGAAGCCTTCGCGCTGGCCGATCAGGTTCTTCATTCGGGCGTTCGCGGCATCACCGATCTGATGGTCATGCCGGGCCTCATCAATCTCGACTTCAACGACGTCCGCACCGTCATGCGCGAAATGGGCAAGGCGATGATGGGCACCGGCGAAGCCTCGGGCGACAAGCGCGCCATCCAGGCGGCGGAGGCGGCGATCTCGAATCCGTTGCTCGACGAAGTGTCGATGAAAGGCGCCAAGGGCGTTCTCATAAACATCACCGGCTCAATGGACATGAAGCTGTTCGAAGTCGACGAAGCTGCGAACCGCATCCGCGCCGAGGTTGATCCCGACGCCAACATCATTGTCGGCTCGACATTCAATCAGGATCTCGAGGGCCGTGTGCGCGTCTCGGTCGTCGCGACCGGCATCGAAGCGATCCCGCGTGATGTTCACGGATATCAGCAGCGTCCCTCGACCTCGGCGATCGCCCGCCCGTGGCGGGAGCCGGCTCAGACCGCCGAGCCGGCGCGCGTCACGCTCCCGCCCGTCATCAATACGGGCGCCGAGCCCGCGCGCGCAGGCCATCCGCTCGCACAGGCCGCGCAGCCGGCGCCAATCGCCAACCCGGTCGGCGACGTTCATGAACGCATCCGCCGTATGCTGACGGAGGGGCCGGCGGACGCCCCGCCGATCGCCGCTGCGGCAAAGCCGGCCGCGCCGGTCCAGCCGGTCGCGGCGCCGGCAGCGGCGGCCGCGATGCCCGCCCCGCGGCCCCAGCCGCAATCCGCGCATGCCGATGCGCAGCGCAGCCAGCGCAACCCGTTCCGCGAGGCCGCCGAAGAACTTCAGCGAACATCGGCGGCCGCCCTCGATCTCCTGAAGTCGCTCAACGGCCCTAAAGCCGAGGAGCCGCGTGCGGCCGAGGAGCCTGCAGTCCGCCCCGGCCGATCCAGTCACGGCGACCTCTTTGAGGAGGATGACGGCGAGCTCGAAATTCCGTCCTTCCTGCGGAAGAAGAAAATCAGCTGAGCCATCGCCGCCCGGCCGGTTGGAACGCCGCCCCGCCAAGGGCGGCGTTTTTCTTTGTCGTGCGCGGGTCCGTCCAATGCGCAATTTATGGAAATAATGCGTTATTTGTGCCGCACGCCGCACTGGCTCAGGGTTTGAGATATGGCGCTTTCCTTTCAGACGAGCCTTGCGAGAACGACCGTCGTGGAAGGCGTCGGCCTTCACAGCGGCGCACCTGCGCGCGCGGTGCTGCAGCCGGCGCGCGCGGGTCGCGGCGTCGTTTTCCGGAGACAGGATGCGGGCGAAGTCTCCGCTTCCCTCGAGTCGATATCCAGCACGGCGTTCAACACAGGGCTCGGGCAGGGCGCGCGCGCGGTCGGAACGGTCGAGCATCTGATGGCGGCGATCGCGCTCGCCAATGTCGACAATATAGTCATCGAGATTGACGGGCCGGAGTTGCCTGCGCTCGACGGCAGCGCCGCCCTCTGGCTCGACGCCATCACCGACGCGGGGCTTCGCAGCCTTGACGCGCCGCGGCAAATGATCCGCATCCTTGCGCCGATCCAGATCGAAGACGCCGGCCGGTCGATTCGCGCCAAGCCGCATGACGGCCGGATCATCGAGGTTTCGATCGCCTTTCCCGATGCGGCGATCGGCGCCCAGAAAGTAACCCTCAATCTCGACGATCCCGCCGATGTTCGCCGCGTTGCGAGCGCGCGGACCTTTTGCCGGCGCGCCGACATCGACCATCTGCGTGCGAAGGGGTTGAGCCTTGGCGGTTCTCTTGAAAACGCCGTCGTGGTCGACGGCGACCGCGTTCTCAATCCGACGGGCCTGCGCGACCGCCACGAATTCGCCCTCCATAAGGCGCTGGACCTTATCGGCGACCTCAGGCTTGCGGGCGCGCCGATCATCGGCCGCATCATCGCGGATCGGCCGGGGCACGACTTGAACGCCCGTTTTCTCGGGGTCCTCGCAAGGACCGATCGCGCCGTCGCCCGGGAAGACGAGGAAGACAGGCCGCTGCGCGCAAGCGCCTGACCGAATAGGGTTGGTGTCGAGGACCCGGGCCCGAAATCGCCCGCCAGGCGGCGGGGCGGTTGTTCCCCGCGCCGACTTCGCCGAAAAGCGGTTTTCGTTTGCGCCCCGCCGGACTAGGGTGCCGCGCGGCCAGGGGCGGCCCGAAGGAGTTGTATTGTGATGTCGAATACCAGCCGACTTGCGCCGATCCTGCTCGCCGTCTGTGCGGCCCTGGCGCTTGGCGCGTGCGGTTCCTCGTCGAAGAAGAAGCAGAAATTCGCCTATGTGGAACGCCCGGTGGAGCAGCTCTATCAGGACGCCGCGCGGGCGATGGAGCGCAAGCGCTTCGACGACGCCGTCGAACTCTTCGGCGAAGTTGAGCGCCAGCATCCTTATTCGCCGTGGGCGCGCCGCGCGACGCTGATGAAAGCGTTCTCCCAATATCGTCAGAACGACTACGAGGAAGCGATCGCTTCGCTCGACAGCTTCATCTCTCTGCATCCCGGCAACAAGGATGCGCCGTACGCCTACTACCTCAAGGCGATGTGTTTCTACGAACAGATCCGCGACGTCGGGCGCGACCAGGATTTCACCAACAACGCCGTGCAGGCGCTGAACGACGTCGTGCGCCGTTATCCGCAAACGGAATATGCGCGCGACTCCCGCCTGAAGCTCGACCTCACGCTTGACCACCTCGCGGGCAAGGAATTGACGATCGGGCGCTATTATCAGCGCCAGGGCAAGCACATCGCCGCGATCAACCGGTACAAATACGTCGTCAACAATTATCAGACGACGGGACACAGCGAAGAAGCGCTCTACCGGCTGGTCGAAGCCAATCTGCAGATCGGCCTCATAGAGGAGGCGCGGTCGGCGGCGGCGGTCCTCGGGCACAATTATCCGGGATCGCAGTGGTACGCCGACGCCTACAGCGCGATGCGCAGGAACGGGCTGCTCGAGCCCGGGTCGAAGCCGCAGCGGTCGGCGAAGGAAATCCGCGACCTCGAAAAGCGCGAGAAAAAGAACGCCGAAAAGGGCGTCAAGGAAGCCCCGCGCCCAGTCGTCGAGCCGCCCTCCGATAGTCCATTCGGCGACTCGCTCGATAATCCCTTGTCGAAACCAAACACGCCCCAGTAAGCGGCTCGAAGCCGGCGCCGACAGGGATGAATGCTGACCGCGCTGCACATCGAGAATTTTCTGCTGATTGAGCGTCTGTCGCTGACGCTGGGTGAGGGGCTGACCGCGCTGACGGGGGAGACCGGCGCCGGCAAATCGATTCTTCTCGAGGCGCTTGGTCTCGCCGCCGGCGGGCGTCCGGCGCGGGGCGGCGTGCGGCGCGGCGCAGACCGCGGCGTCGTCGCGGCGGCGTTCGAGCCCGCGGCCGATCACCCCGTCTGGGCGCTCCTCAACGAAAACGGGCTCGACGGCGGCGACGATCTGGTGATCCTCAAGCGCGTGCAGTCGGCCGACGGAAAAAGCCGCGCCTTCGTCAACGATCAGCCGGCGTCGGTCGCGCTGTTGCGGGCCGTCGGCGAAACGCTGATCGAAATTCACGGCCAGCATGACGGCGTCAGCTTTCTGTCCGCCGCGGCGCATCGCGGCCTCCTCGACGACTTTGCGGGCGCGGCGAAGCTCGCGGGCGACGTCGCCCGTCGGTGGGAGGCGTTGCGGTCGGCTGAGGCCGCGCTCGACGAACGCCGCCGCGCGAAGGACGCCGCCGAGCGCGAGGCCGACTACCTCCGCCATGTCGTCAAGGAGCTCGCCGAGCTTGATCCGCAGGCGGACGAAGAAGAAGCGCTCGCCGCCGCCCGCGCCGAAATGCTCGCCGCGCAGAAAATCGCCGAAGACCTTGCGGCCGCCGAGGCGCTCGTCTCCGAGGACGGTCTTGAGGGCAAGCTCTCGGCGGCGCTCCGCCGCCTGACGCGGGCTTCGGCTGCGTTCCCGGGTGAGGCCAATCCCCTCGGCGCCGCGATCGAACGGCTTGATCGCGCGCTCTCGGAGCTGATGGAGGCGCGCAGCGCCGTCGAAGACGCGGCGGAGCGCCTTGGTCTCGATGAGGGCGCGCTGATGCGCGCCGAAGAACGCCTCTTTGCGCTGCGCGCGGCGGCGCGCAAGCACGCCGTCGCGCCGCCGGCGCTGCCCGATTTCTTCGCCAGGGCGAAGGCGGCGCTTGCGCTCATCGATCAGGGGGCGGTCGAATTTGCGGCGCTTGAAGCCGCGGTCGACAAGGCGCGTACGGATTATTTCGCCGCCGCGCGCACGCTGTCCGCCGTCCGCAAGAAGGCGGCGAGCAAGCTCGACGCCGCGGTCGCCGCTGAGCTTGGTCCGTTGAAGCTCGCTCATGCGGGTTTTTCGACCTCGATCGCAACGGACGAGGCCGCAGCCGGTCCCGCCGGCGTTGACGCGGTCGAGTTCATGGTCTCGACCAATCCCGGCGCGCCGCCGGGTCCCTTGAAGACGATCGCGTCGGGCGGCGAGCTTTCGCGCTTCGTGCTGGCGATGAAGGCGGCGCTCGCGGCGAAGGAAAACCGCACCGTCATCATCTTCGACGAAGTCGACGCCGGCGTCGGCGGCGCGGTCGCGGATGCGGTCGGCGAGCGACTTGCGCGGCTCGCGATGGATGCGCAGGTCATGGTCGTCACCCACAGCCCGCAAGTCGCTGCCCGCGCGAGCCATCACTGGCGCGTCGAAAAGCGCATGGCGAAGAACGAGACAACGACGCATGTCGCCGCGCTGTCGCCCGATGAGCGCATCGAGGAAATCGCGCGCATGCTGTCCGGCGCAACCGTGACTGACGAAGCGCGCGCGGCGGCGCGGCGCCTGCTCGGTCTGCCGCCGGCGAAGTCTGCGCGAAAGCGTGCGTAGATCCTCTCACCGGCCCTTTCCTTCGCTCAATTCACGGCCAAAGCTCCGCCATCGCCGCGGGAAGGGTTTCCCCGGCGGGATGCGGGCGGGCGTGGTCTTTCAGACG
>CAZGXT010000089.1:0-11906 GCA_964529675.1 uncultured Caulobacterales bacterium | reverse complement strand
CGCTACAGCGTTTCCTGGAACCGCACCGGCGCGCCGAGCGCGGGCGCGACGAGCGCGTTCTCCCACATCACGCGCCGGCCGCGGATGATCGTGCCGACCGGCCAGCCGGCGACGGTCATGCCGTCGAACGGCGTCCACCCGCAGCGCGACCGCGACCAGGCGTCGGTGATCGTTTCGCGGCGTTTGAGGTCGACGACCGTGAAATCGGCGTCATAGCCGACGGCGAGCCGTCCCTTGCCTGCGATTCCGAAGATGCGCTGCGGCCCGTGGCAGACGAGATCGACAAAGCGCGCAAGCGTCAGGCGCCCCTCGGCGACATGATTGAGCATGAGCGGCACGAGTGTCTGCACGCCCGGCATGCCTGACGGCGATAACGGATAGGGTTTCGCCTTTTCTTCGAGCGTGTGCGGCGCATGGTCGGAACCGATGACGTCGAAGACGCCCTGCGCGAGGCCATGCCACAGACCGTCGCGATGACGGCGCTCGCGGATCGGCGGGTTCATCTGCGCCTTGCCTTTGAGGCGCAGATAACAGTCCGGCGCTTCCAGCGTCAGATGCTGCGGCGTCACCTCCGCAGTGGCAATGTCTTTAGCCGCCGCGAGGATCGGCACTTCCTCCGCCGTCGTCACATGCAGCACATGAATGCGCCGGCGCGTCTCACGGGCGAGCGCGATGAGACGCCGTGTCGAAGAAACCGCCGTCTCCACCGAGCGCACTTCCGGATGCGAGGTCCAGTCGCCTTCGCGGGCGAGGCGCTTGTTCTCGCGCAGGATGAACTCGTCCTCGGAGTGAATGGCGACGCGGCGAAAGCCGTTTAGGAGCACGTCGCGCACGCCGGCGTCGTCCTCGACCAGAAGGTCGCCGGTCGAAGCGCCCATGAAAATCTTGACGCCGCACACGCCCGGCATGCGCTCAAGCTCCGGCAGGTCGCGCGGATTGTGATGCGTCGCGCCGACAAAGAAGGCGTGGTCGCAATGCATGCGGCCTTTTGCGCGGGCGAGCTTGTCCTCAACCGTCGCATTGGTGATCGTCAGCGGCGAGGTGTTCGGCATTTCGAAGACGGTCGTCACGCCGCCCATCACCGCCGAGAGAGCGCCCGATTCGAGGTCTTCCTTGTGCGTCGGTCCGGGCTCGCGGAAATGCACCTGCGTGTCGATGACGCCGGGCAGAATGTGAAGGCCGCGGACGTCGATCGTCTCACCGGCGCTGGCGTCGCTCAAAGACCCGATCTCCGCGATCACGCCCTTGGTGACGCCGACATCGCGCGCGGCCTCGCCGTCGTGATTGACGACGACGCCGCCCTTGAGAATGAGGTCGAAGGTTTTCGTCATGCCTCCCGTCTAGCCGGGAGCGGCGCGGTTGTCAGGCGCGCTTGGTCAGGTCTTCCGGCGCGCCGCAAGGATCGGCAGGACGTAGAGCGCCAGGATCACCCCGTTGAAGAAGACGTTGGGGGCGTTGCCGGAAAGGACCGACCCGGTGCTGTCGACGGCGAACCAGCCGAAGACGGACGCCAGCGCGGCGTTGAGGATGCGTCGATCGCCCGCCTCGATCGCAGGCGCAACGAGCAGCCAGTTCAGCACGCCAAGGCCGAACAGAACGCCCCCGCCGATGGCGCTCATGAGCTTCGCCGCGGGGTTCAACGCTCCCGGGTCGCCGTCAATCGGCCAGTTCAGCAGGTCGAAAGCCCATACTGTCGGCGCATCAAATCCGGGGATCGTCCCACTCGCCCACAAGAGGCCTCCGGCAAGGAAGCTGAAAAGGATGTTCGCGCGAAAGACCAGCGCGGCGGTTTTGACGGACATGGCTGTTTTTCCTTGAGCGGCCTGGCCATTTCGACAGCAACGCAAGCGTGAAACAATTACCCCTGAGGTAATGTCCCTGCGCTGCGCTTCAGCTATCCTCTCCCCGATGCTCGGGAGGCTCGATGGAACGGTCATTCGGCGATGTGCTTCGCGACTGGCGCCAGACGCGCCGCATGAGCCAGCTGGACCTTGCGCTCGCAGCGGAGGTCTCCGCCCGTCATGTCAGCTTCCTTGAATCGGGCCGCGCCGAACCAAGCCGGGCGATGACCCTGAAACTCGCGGCCGCGCTCGACATGCCGAAAGCGGCGGCGAACGAAGCGCTGCGCGCCGCGGGTTTCGCCGCCGTCTTTCCGGTGCTGCCCCCAAACGCCGTCGACCTTGCGCCCGTAAGGCGCGCGATTTCGATGACGCTGAAGGCTCACAACCCCTACCCCGGCATCGCCATCAATCGCGGCTGGGACATCGTCGAGGCGAACGAATGCGCAGCGGCGCTGTTCGCCGCGCTCGGCGCCGGACCGAACATGATCGAGTTCCTGATCTTCCTCGGCGGCCTCGACATTGTCGAAAACTGGGAGGAAACGGCCTATCTCGCGCTCCTGCGCCTGCGCTCGGAGATCGGTCATCTCGGCGGCGACAACCGCCTTCAGGATTACGCCAGCCGCCTCGCTGCGCATCCAAGGCTGAAAGGAGCCGACGTGTCGTCAATCGACCTCGATCAGGCGGTCATTCCGACGATTTTCCGCGTCGGCGACAAGCGTCTTTCGGTATTCTCGACGATCGCCGCCTTCGGCTCAGTCCAGGAAGTCGCCGCCAGCGAAATCAGGATCGAGCTTATGTATCCGGCAAACGAGGAGACAGCGGCGTTCTTCCGCGCCTTCGCCGGCGGCGCCCTTTGAATCGCGCCCCGATTTGGTGCTCAATCGGGGGACCCTAACCCTCTGGAGCAACCTTGTTGGACAGACTTCCCCCCGGCCAGCTGACGTTGTTCCTGGCGCTCTATGTGCTCGCCCAGGTCGCCATCGGCATCTGGGCCGGGCGCGGGGCGAAGTCAGAAACCGACTATTACCTCGGCGGCCGGGGGATGGGCTTTCTGCCGCTGACGCTATCGATCTTCGCAACATGGTTCGGCGCCGAGACAATCCTCGGGTCCTCCGCAGCGATCGCCGAAGGGGGCCTTTCGGGCGCGCGTGCGGAGCCCTTCGGCTACGCGATTTGCCTTGTCCTCATGGCGCTCTTCGTCGCGGGGCCGATCCGCAAGAGCAATTACGTCACGATTTCGGATTTCTTCCGCGAGCGCTTCGGAAAGAAAGCTGAAATCGCTTCAGCCGTCGTCAGCGTCATCATCTCGGTGATCTGGGCCGGCGCGCAGCTGCTCGCCGTCGCGGCGATCCTCGAAACAGTCGTCGGCGTCCCCGGCTTCGTGACGCTTCTCGCCGCCGCCGCGATCGTCATCTTCTACTGCTATTTCGCCGGGCTCAAAGGCGACGTCGCCACTGACATAATCCAAGGCATTTTCCTTATAATAGGAATTGTGATCCTCTTTCTTTCGGTGTCGGCGCGCGCCGGCGGCTTTGACGCCCTGATCGGATCGATAGAGCCTAATCAACTTCGTCTCGTCCCGGAAGGCGAATCCGCGCTCGGCCGTATCGACAACTGGATGATCCCGGTCATCGGCAGCCTGATCACGCAGGAAGCGCTGACGCGCTTTCTCGCGGCGAAGTCCACCCGCACTGCGCAAACCGCGTGCCTCGCGGCAGCGGCGCTCTATCTCGCGCTCGGCATGCTCCCCGTTCTCATCGGCCTCGGTGGAACGCATCTTGGAATCGCAGGCGCGGAAGGCGACAATTTCATACCGGCGATCGCGCTTGAACTGCTTCCGAATTTGCTCGCCATCGTGCTTGTCGGCGCTTTGTTTTCGGCGATCCTGTCGACGGTCGATTCAAATCTTCTCGCTGTTTCTTCGCTGGTGTCGATAAACCTGATGCGCGCCAGTCACGGCCGGCGAAGCGAGAAGGAGCAATTGCAGATCGCGCGCGCCACGACAGTGGTCGCAGGGTTCGGCGCGCTGCTCGTCGCGTTTTCCGGGTCGAACATTTATGAGCTGCTCGCGATGACCTCGATCTTCGGTCAGGGCGGCATCATGGTCGCGACGATGATCGGCCTCAGGTCGAATTTCGGCGGCGCGTCCGCGGCGCTGGCCTCGCTGTTCGCCTGCGTCGCGTTCAACCTTGCGACCCTCATCGTCATGCCGATGATGGAAGGCGCCGGGCGAGGCATGTCATTCCTGAAATCATTCCAGGCGGTTATCGCCGGCGACATAGCGCCGATCGACGGGTTTTTCATCTGGTCGATCGTCGTCTCGATCGTCGCCTATGTCGGGGTCGCAGCGTTCTCGAAAAGCCCGGCGCCCTTGAAAGCCGCGCGATGACTGGCGAACGCCTCCGCCTCGATCAGGCGCTGGTAGAGCGCGGCCTCTTCCCCTCACGCGCCCGCGCGCAAGGCGCGATCGCGGCGGGGCTGGTGAAGGTCGATGGGCGCGTCGTCGCCAAGGCGTCAAGTCTCATCGACGCCTTCAGGGAGGTCCAAGTCCTCGGCGACGCGCATGACTATGTGTCGCGGGGCGCGCTCAAACTGGCGGCCGGGCTAGACGCGTTCGCGGTCGATGCGGCGGACAAAGTATGTCTCGATCTCGGCGCTTCTACCGGGGGCTTTACGCAAGTCCTCATTCGGCGCGGCGCTCTGAAAATCTATGCCGTCGACGTCGGGCATGGCCAGCTTCATCCGGAAGTCGCGTCCGATCCTCGCGTGGTCTCGCTCGAACGCGTCCACGCGAAGGACCTGTCTCGCACCCATATTCCCGAACCGGTTGACCTTCTTGTCGCAGACGTCAGTTTCATCAGCCTTAGAAAGGCGCTTCCGCCGGCGCTTTCGCTGCTGGCGCCGCGCGCTGCAGCGGTCGCTCTGGTGAAACCTCAATTCGAGGTCGGCCCTGAGGGGGTCGGCAAGGGCGGCCTCGCGATCAACGCCGCTGAAGTCGGCCCCATCGTCGCAAGGGATGTCGCGGCCTGGCTCTGCGAGGCGTACGCCATGGAGCTCCTCGGCGTCATTGCAAGCCCCATCGACGGCGGCGACGGCAATAAGGAATTTCTCATTGGCGCGATCCGCAAGGCGTGAGCCGAAGAAAAACCCTTCCTCTCGCCGGATCACCGTCCGTATCGAGACGATCGGGTCGGGCGGCGACGGCGTCGCGCGTGTCGGCGGCGACCTATTCTATACGCCGCTGACCGCGCCAGGCGATCTCGTGACCATTGATGCGGCGGGCGATCGCGGCCGGCTGGTTGAAATTGTCGAGAAGAGCCCCTTGCGCGCCGATCCGCCCTGCCGCCATTTCGGTCAGTGCGGGGGCTGCGCGTTGCAGCATCTGTCCCGGGATGAGGAACTGCGGTGGAAGCGGGCGCAGGTCGAGCGGGCGCTTCATCGCGCGGGCGTCGAAACGGAGGTTCGCTCTGCTGTCGCAGTCCCGGCGGCGAGCCGGCGCCGCGCGACATTCGCCGCCAGGCGTGCGGGCAATAACTTGCTCCTCGGGTTCAATGAGCGCCGGTCGTCGCGCGTCGTGAGCATCGAAGATTGCGCGGTGCTCGCACCAGCTTTCGCGGCGCGGCTTGAGGGCCTCAAAGAGATTGCGACCCTCATTCCTGCGTCGGAATTCGATCTCGCCGCGACGCTCTGCGATAATGGGCTCGACCTGAACGCAACAGACCGGAAGCTTTCAGCGCGGGCAGTCTTGCAGGCGCCGGGGCTCGCCGCCGCGATGCGCGCGGGCGGCGCTGAACGCTTGAGCGTCAATGGCGAAATCGCGCTCGCACTCGCTGAACCGACCGTCTCCTTTGACGGCGTGCTGGTGCATCCGCCGCCCGGCGCCTTCCTGCAAGCAAGCCGCGAGGGCGAAACCGCGCTCCTTGACCTCGTGCGCACGGCGGTCAGCGGCGCCCGCAAGATCGTCGATCTCTTCTCAGGGTGCGGGACCTTCGCGCTGCCGCTGGCGCGAAAGGCAAGCGTTGCAGCGGCCGACAGCGACGGCCAGGCGATTGACGCGCTGAAGCGCGCCGCGGCGGCGGCCCAACGGTCCGGTCTTCAGATGAACCTGTTGCGAGCCGAGACACGAGACCTGTTCGAGCGGCCGCTCAGCGCAAAAGATCTGAAGAGCTATGATGCGGTCATCTTCGATCCGCCGCGCGCAGGCGCGGCCGCGCAGGCTGAGGAAATCGCGAAGAGCGGCGTGCCGGTCGTTGCGGGCGTTTCCTGCAACCCGGCGACCTTTGCGCGCGATGCGAGCCTCCTTGTCGCAGGCGGCTATCGGCTCATCGAGGTGACGCCGGTCGATCAATTCGTCTATTCTCCGCATGTCGAACTTGTCGGCGTGTTCGCGAAGAGGTGAGTGATGTCTATCGCGGAAGCAGCTGCGAAAGGCGTCCAACGGGCCTGGTACGGAGGCTCTCAACTGGCGCGCATCGCCTGGTATACCGGACATTACGTAGCGGGCCGCCGCGCCATGGGGTCGCTCACGGTCCCCGGCTCGGCGCCGCCCGCCGAAAAATTCACAGGATTTGACCGGGGACGGCTGCGCGCCGCGTTTCGCGACCTCTTCCGGAACGACTGGCGCAACATTGAGGCGGGTTTTTACAAGATGCCGCTCGAACTGCGCCGTCCGCCCTCGCTCGGCAAGCTTGCGCGCCAGTCGCGCGATTACTTTCAGGACGCCGCCGCGATCGCGCGCCGCCGTAACGACAACGGCCATTCCGAGGTGATGAGCGAGGCGCTGAGCGAAAAGTATCCTCGGTATTTCCTCCAGAACTTTCATTTCCAGTCGGACGGCTGGTTGTCCGCCGCATCCGCCGACCGCTACGGCATGCAGGTCGAAACGCTGTTTACGGGCGCGGGCGCGGCGATGCGTCGGCAGGCGCTGCCGCTGATCGGCCGCGCGATCGGGGCGCGCGATTCCGCCGCGCTCCATTATCTCGACATCGCCTGCGGCGACGGCTCTTTCGCCGAGAGCGTGCTCGACAACTGGCCCGGCTTGCGCGCGACGGCGCTGGACCTCTCGCCTGCCTATCTCGGCAAGGCGCGCTTAAACCTCAGCGCATATCGCCAAGTGCGCTTCATTGAAGCAAGGGCCGAAGCGACCGGATTGCCGGACGGCTCGTTCGACATCATCACGGCCGTCTATCTCTTCCATGAATTGCCGCCGAAGATCCGCTTGGAAGCGGCGGCCGAAATCGCCCGGCTGCTGAAGCCCGGCGGCGAGTTCATCCTCGTCGATACTATTCAATACGGCGACGAGCCCGGCTTCGATCCGCTGCTTGAGGCTTTTCCACGCGGCTTTCATGAGCCTTATTACGACAGCTATTGCCGCCTTGACCTCTCGGCGCATTTCGCCGCCGCGAGCCTCAAGAAAGGCGAAGAGCGCATCGCTTTCCTGACGAAGGCGACGGCGTTCAGAAAGCCGGACTGATCATTGCGGCTGTTCAAGTTTGAGCGTATCCACCGCTTCGGGCTGGAACCCCTCGAGGAAGCGGCGAACGGCGTTGGCGCTCGCCGCGGGCGCTTCCTCCATCGGTAGGTGCCCGACATTTTCGAGGACGACAATTTGGGCGTTCGGCATCCGCTCGGCGAAAGTCGTTGCGGCGCTGGCGTAGATGAGCTTGTCTTCCGCGCCCCACAAAAGAAGCGCGGGCGCCGCGATTTCGGTGATCCGGTCGAAATATTCGGGCTCGCGATCGCTCAGAGCGCGAACGGCGCTGGCGCGGCGATTGCCTGGAAAGCGCAGCAGCTCCCAATAACGATCGACCATCCTGTCATCGACAATGGCCGGGTCGTAGACTGTGTCCTGCAGCGATTTTTCGACGAGGCTCCGCGGCGTGATCTGGCTTATCAAGGGGCGCAGCATCGGGTTCCGCAGAAGGCGAAAACCGAGATTCAGCGGCGGCGCCGATTCTCCCTCGCGAAGGGGCGCGCCGGCGGCATCGATGAGGATGAGCCCTTCGACGCGGTCCGGGTAGGCGAGCGCATAACGCCATGACACCCAGCCGCCCATAGAGTTGCCGCCGAGATAGAAGCGGTCGAGCCGCGCGGCGTTGGCGACGGCGTTCAACGCTTCAAACATGCCCGCGGCGGAATAGTCGTCGCGCGGATGAGGCCCTGTCAGACCATGCCCCGGCTGATCGTAGGTGATGATGCGGTACTCCCCGGCGAGCTCGCGGATCATCGGTTCAAAGACATGGAGGCTTGCGTTCGATCCGTGCAGAAAAACAATCGCGGGACAATCTCTGCAGCCTTCATCGCGCCAATGGACGCGCATGCCGCCGGCCCCCTCCGCGAAGGTCGCAGCCTGCCCGCCATATTTCGCGATCATCTCCGCTCTGTTGGTATCGGGCGTCCGAAGCGAAAGGAAGGCGAGGCCGAGAACCGCCATGAAACCGGCGGATGCAGCGAGGATCTTTCTCATCGGCGCCCCTTTCTGCCCGGTTTGAAGTCGCCGACCTGCGCGCGGTGGCGAAGCGCATGATCGGCCAGCGTCGACGCCATCATCGCCGCGCCGACCGGCACCGCGCGAATGCCGACGCACGGGTCATGCCGGCCCTTTGTGGCGATCTCGGTTTCAGCGCCAGCCGCCGTGATCGTGCGACGCGGCGTCAATATCGAAGAGGTCGGCTTCACCGAAAATCGGGCGACGACAGGCTGGCCTGAAGAAATGCCGCCGAGGATGCCGCCGGCATTGTTCGACAGGAAATGCGGCTTGTTCTTGCGCATTCGGATTTCATCGGCGTTCTCTTCGCCAGAGAGCTCCGCTGCGCGCATCCCGGCCCCGATCTCAACGCCCTTCACCGCATTGATCGACATGAAGGCGGCGGCGAGGTCGGCATCGAGCTTGCCGTATACGGGCGCGCCGAGGCCGGCTGGAACCCCTTCAGCGACGACCTCGATCACCGCGCCGATTGACGACCCCGCCTTGCGCGCTTTCTCAATCGCCGCTTCGAATGCGGCCGCGGCAACCGCGTCAGGACAGAAGAACGGATTCCTGGTGGTCTCCGCCCAGTCGAAACGGTCGCGATCGATCTTAACGGCGCCGACCTGCACGAGGCAGGCGCGAATGACGACGCCGCCAAGAAGGTGATCGAGTACTTTTTGCGCCACGGCTCCCGCCGCGACCCTGCAGGCCGTTTCGCGCGCGGAAGATCGTCCGCCCCCGCGATAATCGCGCAGCCCGTATTTGGCGTCATAGGTGAAGTCCGCGTGGCCCGGCCGGTACTTATCGCGAATGTCGGTGTAGTCTTTTGAGCGCTGATCGACATTGCGAATGAGAAGGCTGATCGGCGTCCCGGTCGTCACCTGTCCATTCGTTCGGTCATCCTCAAACACTCCTGACAGGATCTCAACTTCGTCGGGTTCGCGCCGCTGCGTCACGAATTTCGACGTGCCGGGCTTTCTGAGGTCTAGCGCTGACTGGATGCCCGCGGCATCGAGCCGGATCCCGGGCGGACATCCGTCGACGACACAGCCGATGGCCGGCCCATGACTCTCGCCCCAGGTGGTCACGCGAAAAAGATGGCCGTAGCTATTGTGCGACATCGGTCAGCGTTTGAGCGGTTGGTGAACGTTGCTCGTATCCTATAGAATGATCCGGTTGTGATTTGGAAAGCCCGATGAGCCTCAAACCCGTCATTCCGCCCTCGCCTTCGGCTGAGGCTTATGCGGTCGATGAGGACCAGGGCGATGTTTTCAGCTTTGACGAGCCTCTGGCGCTGTTCATCGACTGGTTTGAGCTGGCGAAGAAGAAAGAAATTAACGATCCCAACGCGATGACCCTGGCGACGGTGGACGCGGGCGGCCTTCCTAACGCGCGCATGGTGCTCCTTAAGGATGTCGATGCGCGGGGGCTTTCCTTCTTCACCAATCTCGAAAGCGCCAAAGGCGCCGAGCTCGCCGCCAATCCGAAAGCGGCGCTTGTTTTTCACTGGAAGTCGATCCGGCGGCAGGTGCGTTTCCGCGGCGATGTGGTGCGCGTGTCGGACGCTGAGGCTGACGCCTATTTCTCAACCCGCGCGAAAGGCGCGCAGATCGGCGCCTGGGCCTCGCCGCAATCACGGCCGATGGAGGGGCGGTTTGCACTGGAGCGGCGAGTCGCAGAGGAGACGGCCCGCCACGGGCTCGGTAAGACGCCGCGTCCCCCGCACTGGTCGGGGTTCAGGCTGGCCCCCGTCGAAATCGAGTTCTGGGTCAATCGCCCGTTCCGGTTGCATGACCGGCTTGTCTTTCGCCGCACCAGCGTGGGCGCGGATTGGCGGAGTGAGCGGCTTTATCCCTGAGGCGACACGGCGATCTGGTACTCACTGTCCATTGTCGGCTCCGAGTCGCAAGCGACCACGCCCGTCTTCACGAGCCGGATGAGATGCGCGAGCACGTTTAGCGCGGCGGCGGCGTGAAGACGCTTGTCGATATCGGCGTAAATCTGCGGCACGATCTCTCGGATATGGCGGCGTCCCTGACGCAGCTGCGCCACGATCTGCGCGTCACGCATCAGCCGGTGAGTCCTGATCGCACGTACAAAGGGCTTCGGTTTCTCAATCGGCGCCCCGTGGGTCGGCAGATATCGCGTGTCGTTGCGCACGAGGAGCTTTTCGAGACTAGCAAGATAGTCGCCCATGTCGCCGTCAGGCGGGGCGACCACCGTCGTCGACCAGCCCATAATGTGATCGCCGGTGAACAGGGTCGCTTCCTCCAGCAGCGCAAAACAAAGATGATTGGAAAGATGGCCAGGCGTTGCGACCGTCTCAATGGTCCACGGGCCGCCTGAAAGTCGCGCGCCGTCTTTAAGAATTTCGTCGGGCGTATAGGCGAGATCGGCCCCTTCTTCGAATGCGGGGACGCCTTCCTTTCCTCTGGAAACAGGATGGGGGCCGGCGCCGGCGATCGGCGCGCCGACGCGGCCGGCGAAGGCTCGTGCGCCCCCGCAATGGTCCTTATGCGTGTGGGTGATAACGACGTGGCTGACACGCGCACGGCCGATCGCCTGGACCAGCGCCGAAAGATGCGCGGGATCATCCGGCCCCGGATCGATGACAGCGAGAGGCCCCTCGTCCGGCCCGACGATGTAGGTCCCGCTTCCCGTGAAGGTGAAGGGCCCGGGATTGTTGCAAATGACACGGCGGATAAGAGGCGACAGCCGGTCCGGCCGCCCATATTCGAACGCAACGTCCTTAACGAAGGGAATCGCGTTCAAGCCGAGGCCGTCAGCCGCTCATCAACAAGGCCGGCGAACGCATCGGCGATGCCGCGCATGGCCTTCACCTTGTCCGGAGCCTTCAAAGCGGAGGGCGGCCCCATGTCTGTCTTATTGGCGTCAACCACATAGATACGCCCATCCTCGCGATTTCGCAGCACGTCGAGACCGCCGAAATCAAGGGCGATGGCGCGGGTGAACTCCGCGATCTTGGTCTGCTCTTCCTTTGAAAGGAGCGCATCCGCCGGGGCGAGATCAACTCGGTGATTGTCATTTGAAAATCGCAAATCGCGCGAGCGCCGCTTCAGATAAACGAAGGGCGCCTTGCCGCCGACGACCGGGGTGCGAATGTCGACGAATTCCCGGCCGTCGAAAGTATTATCGATGAGACGCTGATAGACGCGGTCGCTGCGGGGACTGGCGATCGGGCAATCGATGATTCGCCCGTCATGCTTGCCGTTGAGCTCCGACTTTTCGACGGCTTGACCGCGGTGCGAAACCGGGTCGATCGTCAGCGAATATCCGAACGTTTCCTCAAAAATGCGTCCCACGACGCTTTTCCGGATGTCATGGCAGCCGATATTGAACGCGGGCTTATTGGAAGGCGCGGGCAAAGGTCCAGTCCGGAACTCACGATCCTCGAAATAGAAGTGCAGGTCCGCCTCGCGCGGATCATCCACGATCTTGACGTCCGCCAGCTGGCAGACCGGCCAGATCGCGTAGTAGCTCCTTGGCTTCTTCGGGAAAAACGAAATCCGCGCTCGCGGCTCGCGGCCCTTGAGGACCCGGCTCGCCCGGATGCCCTGTACAAGGCCGATAAAGGC
>CAZGXT010000088.1:0-11940 GCA_964529675.1 uncultured Caulobacterales bacterium | reverse complement strand
CCGCGCATCAACCGGTTGCGATGGGACAAGCCTCCGCGTGAGGCGGACACGCTCGCCGCGCTCGAACGCCTGCTCGGCGAAGCTTGATCAGGCTTCGACCTTCAGGCCCTTTTCTTCGAAATACTTCTTGAGCTCGCCGGTCTCGAACATTTCACGGACGATGTCGCAGCCGCCGACGAATTCGCCCTTGACGTAGAGTTGGGGAATGGTCGGCCAGTCGGAAAAATCCTTGATGCCCTGGCGTATGGCCGGGTCAGCGAGGACGTTTTCCGATCCGTACTCGACGCCGAGGTAATCGAGGATCTGCACGACGGCGGACGAGAACCCGCATTGCGGGAAATTCGGCGTGCCCTTCATGAACAGCATGACGGGGTTCTGATCGATTTTCGACTTGATCGCATCAAGCGCGGCCTGATCGGACATTTCCTCGTTCCTTTGGATGTTGGTGGTTAGCTAGGATCGGGTCCCGGCGGGGTCAAGCCTTGCGGCGAGAAGCGCCCCAAGGCGCGCGGGCTCGATCGGCCGCGCGGCGGCGTTCAGCGTCTCAGCGAGGTGGCGCGGTTGGGTGGTGGTCGTGATGACGGCGCTGGCGAGACCGCCCTTCATCACAAAGGCGAGGGCGGCGTCGAATGCGGGCACGCCGCTGGCCGCCGCCAGCGCCGACCGCGCCTCTTCCGCCCGCCGCCAGGGCGTTCCGCCCCGCACGATCCGCCGCGCAAGACGCCAATAGTCGGATGGCAGCGCCGGGGCCCCTCGCGGCGGCGCCAGCGCGCCCTGCGCCAGCGGCGTAATTGCGACAGTCATCACGCCGGCCGCGCGCGCCTGGCGGAACAGCGCCTCATGCCGGCGGTCGAGGAAACTATACGCCCCCATGATCGCATCAGCGCCGCGATCCAGCGCATGGGCGAGCGGCGCGCCCTCGCCGCAGACGCCGAACGCCCTGATCTTTCCCTCCGCCTTCAGCGCTTCCAGCACGGGAAAGGCGGCGTCGATCTGGGGCGCAGACGGTCCGTGAAGGTAGAGGAGATCGAGCGCATCCCGGCCGAGCGTACGCCGGCTCTGCTCGACGTCGGCGCGCATGCCTGTTTCTGAGAAGTCCTTGGTCAGCCGCGCGCCCGACCGGCGCGTGCCCGTCTTTGTACTGATGAACACTGCGCCGGCGCCGAGCGCAGAAAGCGCGCGGCCGAGACGCGCCTCCGCCTCGCCGTAAAAGGGCGCGGTGTCGAAATGACGAACGCCGCCGTCGAACGCCGCCGCGATCAGGCGTTGCAGCTTGCGTTCGCTATACCAGCGGGCGCCGTGCGGGCCTGAGACGCCAAAGCCGAGCGCGGCGCTCATCGCGCGCCGCCCTGAAAGCCGACGACGGCGAGCGGCGCCCACGGCCCGCCCTGATACCGCCAGAGCTGCAGCCCTTCTGCGACCGCCTCGAACGGTGAAAAGCCCTGGGACAGGTGATCGAACAGCGCGCCCGCCTGCGCCGGGCTCACCTTGTTCTGCACCGTGACATGCGGGCGGAATTTCTCCCGGTCCTGCTGCGTCAGCCACGGGCCGAACGCCGCCGCCAGCGCGGCGCGCAGGGAAAGCAGCGCCTCGCTCTCCAGCCGGAACGCCGTGCCGCGGCCGAGCTTCATCAGCCCCGCGACTATCAAGGGAAACGGCGCGCGGCGCGCCGCCTCCCGCGCCAGGGTTTCGAGCACCGCCTGCTGCTCCCCGCCCGGCAGGTTGTGAAACAGCGTCATATGCGCTTTCAGATGATTGATCGCCGGCGGGAAATACGCCGTGCGCAAGGCGTCGAAATAGTCTTGCGACGCGGCGTCAAGCTGCAGCGTCACGATCAGCGGGCTCAGCAACGGGCGATCAGTCAACGCACAACGCCGCTGCAACCTTCCCGTCGACGATTTCGGCATAGCAGCCGAACGGGCTGTCATTCGCCTGGCAGACACCGGTCGCTTCCGCGCCGGTCACGGCGTCGGACTCGGGCCCCAGTAGGCATTTGCCTTCGCAATCAGCCTTGTCGCGACAGGCTTTCCCGGCGTCGGCGTAAGGAACGACGCAGCGCCAAGTGCCAAGAAGACCTTCCTGGCGGATTTCTCCGTTCTTGTCCGCGCACGCCTCCTTGTCGATCGCGGCGAGCGATTCGGCGCGCAGATCGTCGATCGTCTTTTCCTGCACCGGCAGGTCTTCGACTGGATAAGAAGGCTCGTCCTCGGCGGCCGCCGGCGGTTGTCCTGCCGATTCGGCGGCGGGCTCTGCGGGCTTCGCACAAGCGCCGAGCGCCAGGACAAGTGTGGCGAGAAAGACGCGCATGGATTTCTCCAACATGTTGAAAAAGGCCGCTTACCATAAGGTTGTTGCGTCCGCGGCGCAATTTTGAGACCTTCTCGCCGGGCGGGCGGAGTTCACCGTAATGCGAGCGTTCCTGACGGCGATCGGGGTCATCGGCCTCGGCGTTTTGGGGTGGTTTCTCTACATCATGGTTCCAGCGTCTGGGGCGTTCGCGAACCTCCAGCCGAAGCTCGTCGATCAATGCCGCAGCGTCACGGTCTTTCCGGGCACGGAGGACGTGACGATCGACGAAGACACCGGCATCGCCTTCGTTTCCGCGGACGATCGCCGCGCGACCCGCGCCGGCGCGCCGGTGCAGGGAGGCATCTATGCGCTGAGGCTCGACGGGTCCGACCGAGTGTCGAAGGTCTCGCCGGAGAGCTTCGGCGACTTTCACCCGCATGGCATCAGCCTCTGGCGCGGCGAGGACGGAAGCAAGCGTCTCTTCGCCATCAACCATACGATCGCCGACGGCCACAAGGTCGAGATTTTTGATGTCGGATTCGGCGGCGCGCTCCTGCATGTCGACACGATCGCCTTCCCCGAAATGACCTCGCCTAACGATCTTGTCGGCGTCGGACCGCGAAGCTTCTACGTCACCAACGACCGCGGCTTCAAAGGCGGCCCCCTGGAGACGCTCGAAGCCTATCTTGCGCTGCCAGCGTCCAGCCTTGCCTATTATGACGGACAAAACGGATCGGTCGCCGTAAAGGGCCTGACCTTCGCCAACGGGGTCAATCTATCCGCGGACGGCAAGACGCTGTTCGTCTCGGAATTCCTTCGACGCCGCGTCGGCGTCTACGAGCGCGACCCGGAAACGGGCGGCTTGACGCTGCTGAAGCGGTACCCGGTGAACACCGGCCCCGACAACATCGAAATATCCGGCGACGGAGCCCTCTGGATCGGCGGACACTCGAAGGTCTTCGACTTCGTCAACCATGCAGACGATCCCTCAGTCGTCGCCCCTTCGCATGTCATCAGGGTGAACCCGGCGACGGGCGAGACAGAAGACGTGCTGATCGACGTTTACGGCATCCTGAACGGCTCATCGGTCGGCGCGGCGACCGCCGATACGCTTGTCGTCGGCGCGGTTTTCGACGATCACGTCCTTGTTTGCCCGCTGAAATAAAGGCGCCCGCGGGCGCATGATTTCCATGCGTTTCCGGCGATTGACAGCCCGCTCGGCGCCGCGCGAGTGATCCGGCATGACCGTCGGCGCGCCCCGTCAGCAGGCCGCCGCCGTCGCCTATGGGGCGATCGGCGTCGCGCTTTTGTGCTTCATGGACGCCGCCATCAAGCATCTTGTCGTCACCAATGACACGCTCGTCGTCGTGTTCGGGCGCTATCTGTTCGCAGCGCTCTTCGCCGGCGCGCTGTGGCTGCGTGCGCGCCGGCCGGCGCTCACCCGCGACGCCCTCGGCGCGCACGCGGTTCGCGGCGTGATAATCTCGATCTCGGCGGTCAGCTTCTTCTGGGCGCTGACGATTTTGCCGCTGGTCGAAGTGATCGTGATCTCGTTCCTTGCGCCGCTGATGATGCCGTTCACCGCGCGGCTGATGCTCGGCGAGCGGTTGCGCCCGCGCAATATCCTGGCGGGCGCGCTCGGCTTTTCCGGCGTCATCGTCGCAAGCATCGGCGCTCCGCCTGAAGCGGCGAGCGACCGGCGCATATTGGGCGTGGGCGCCATCCTCATCGCGGCGGTCGCTTATGCCATATCGATGACCATGTTGCGCCGGCGGGCGGGCAAAGACGGGCCGGAGATCGTCGGGCTGCTCGCCGCGCTTATTCCGGGCGCCATCATCGCCGGGCCTGCGCTTGTCACCGGCGCCGCGCCGCCTGTCGGCGACTTGCCGGCGTTCGCGCTTCTCGGCCTCTTTGCGGCCGGCGGCATGTATTGCCTTGCGAAGGCCTATGCAGGCGCGGAAACGCAGGTGCTCGCCCCGCTCGAATACACGGCGCTCTTGTGGGCCGCGGCGATCGGCTGGTTTCTTTTCTCCGAGCCGGTGCGCCCGCAGGTCTTCGCCGGCGCTATCATCATCATCGGCGCCTGTCTCTGGGGCGCGCGCGAGGAAAAGCAGGTTGAGGCGGCTGGCGAGGCCGCCGCCTGACCCTCAGCGCACATCCCAATCGACTTCGCCGCGCAGGTCGGCCGGCACCCTTTCCGTCAGCGCCTGCTCCAGCGCCATCCTTTCAAAGGTGCGCGGCGCGCGGATGACATAATCGATACGGCGTTTGGCGAATGACTTGTCCTCGCTGATCAGCGCGCACTGAAGCTCCGCGAAAATCGTGCGATAGGCGCCGGCAGCATCCGCCATTCGTCCCTTCGGGACTTCGTGCACTTTGAGACTGTAGATCGGCCGCGCGTCGAAATAGACGACCGCCCAGGCGTAGAGCGTCGCCAGCACCGCGAAATGCGGCAGGTTGAGGCCGCAGATGAGGCCGATCAGCGTGACGATGATCAACCGGCTGGTGTCGCGCGTCGATGACGTTTCGGTGCGGAACCGCATCAGCCCGCCGAGCCCGAAGATGACAAAGCCGACGACCAGCCCGTACTCAAGGACGATCACTCCGACAATGGCGCCGATCAGCGCGCACAGGATCTGGACTTTCGGAAGTTCTACTTCCTCGACCGTATCGACATGGCGCTGGGTGGAGGGGTGAAATGCGATGATCGCCCCCAGCACCGACGACAGCAAGAGCGCTGCAAGCGATTCCAGCATGTAGGAGTAATCAAGGAAGCCGCGCCAGCCGACAGCCTGCAAACCCTGCGTATCCGGAATATCCACGTCGCGCCCCCGCCCTTCCCTCAGCGGGCGGGATATAAGCGCGCTTGGTGCGGCGACGGCAAGCGCCGCGTTCAGGTTCCCCCGCAGCGCAGACGCCTCAAAGCGGCGTCCTGCCGCCGCTTTACCCGCCCCGCCGTTAAGGGTCAGCGGCAGCGCTTCAGCATCTTGTCGACGGCGTCGTCGGTCGCAACATCGTCGAAAAAGCCTTCGAGGAACCTGACGGCCTTGTCCGCCGACTTTGGTTCGAGGCCGGGCGTCGATCTGACCGCCGCTTCCAGTTGCGGCCGGCGCTCGCGGAAAGCCGCAGCCGCCGCCTTCACCTCCGCGTTCAGCGTGCAGGAGCTGCGGTAATGGCGCGTCCGCACCGAGTTAATGCTGATCTTTTCAGGCGGAACCGCATAGGGCGCATCGACAAACCCGGAATAGTCGAAATCATAGGGCACATAGACGAGGTTCTGCGCTGATGTTTTCGCAGCGCCGAGAAGCTTGCCGTTATGGCAGCATTCGCCGTCCGGACCTTCGGCCATCGACCAGTCATGATTGGCGATCATGTGAAAGAACAGCGCCGTGCGCGCGGCCGCGCCGGCGTCATGCTGCGTGATCGACAGCTTGCCGGCTTTCACATCCTCAAGGCCCACCCGGTCGGCGAGATCGTCGATGTCTTCGATGAAGAAGCCCGGACGTTCCGCCGTCACCTTGCCCGAGCGCGCCTCGACATAGCGCACATTGGCGAGGCGCACGCGGAAACTCTGGTCGGTCAGCGTATTCAGCATTCTGTAGGCGGAATATTCAAGGAGAAGATGCTTCTCGAAGCCTCTCGTCGCCTGGCAATGAGTGACGAGCTTCAGCTTCTTCTGCTTATGAAAAAGCGACTCCCTCGGGGGCTTTTCCTTGAACGCGACGCGGAGCGGGGGAAACTTGCAGGTTTCCGGCCGGCGCCGGGAATTCCCGCGCGCTGACAGGTCGATGGCGACCTGTTCCACGCCGTGGCTGAGCGTCGCCGGATGCGGGTCGGTCGAATCCGCGGCATTTCTGGCGATTTCGTTGATCGGACCGGTGATCGTGATCTCAATGGGCTCAGCCGAGGAAAACAGGGGCGTCGCCTCTCCTGCACGGGCGGCGGTCGTCGCAAGCAGCGCGGCGATAAAGGAAATCACCACCCTCATTCGAGCCCCGGCGGCAAGGTCTTCTCGACCCCGTTGTCGTTTGCGACGATCCCATTCGCGTCGATGCGCACGAAAGAGCGCGTGCCGCCGTAGTATTTCGAGGCGCCGGTGTCGGCCGCGACGACGCGCCCGCCATAAAGCGTCCTGACGCCTTTGATTTGCGGCGTGTGTCCGATGACGATGCGCGTGACGCCATAGGCGGCGAGCGCGGCGACGAGATCGGCCTCGCCGGCCGGCGTTTCCTCGGCGAAAGCACGGTGCCAGAGCGGTCCCGTTTCGTCTTCGAGAACGGCGCCGCCGCGCGCCTTCAGCGCCGCGCGCACTTCCTCATTGAGCTGATCGATCGGTTTCGCCGCATAGGCGGCGCCGAGGCCGCCGTGAACAAAGAGCGTGTCGCCGAGTTTCAGGAGCGCGTCATGCGACGCGACCCAGCCGCCTAATTCTCCGGACGGCGCCCACGCCTGCCGGTGCTCGACCCAGCCGAGCGGCGTATCCGCCTCGAACGCGGACCTGACCTCGGCATCGGTCAGCGCCGGGTTCTTGCTGCGATAGCGCGCGCTGAAGGCGCCGGCGTTCGCGCTAAAATAAGCGTCGCGAAGGCGTCTCGACTTCGAAGTCGCAAAGGCGGCGAATTCCTCCGGCGTCACATAGCGGAGATCGCCGGTCACCATCATCGCTTCGTGATTGCCGATAAGCGCCTCCACGCGCCCGGCCTTCTTCGCCGCCTGCTTTTCGAGCTTCATCAGGTGCTCGATGATCTTCTTCGTGTCGGGACCGCGGTCGGGAAGGTCGCCAAGCTGCACGAGGATCGTGTCGCCGCCCGACCACTTGCCCCGGGCGTCAACGAGGCCGGCGTTCCTGAGGATGGTGAGATAGGCGTCATAGTCCCCATGAAGATCGCCGACGACGACAATCGGGGGCTGCTCGGCGACGGCTGACAGGCTGGCGAACGCCGCAGCAAGCGCGGCGAAGAACCCGGCAAGAATCCCTGCGGCGCTTCGTGCGGGTGAAAAGATGGCGGCCTCCCTCATCAGCCCGATGATAACTTGAGAGGCGAAGGCGCGCCAGCAATGGCGGCGGCGTGCTATGTTGCAGCGCGACAGGGGCCTCGGCGCTCGCCTATTCCGCCGCTTCTGTCTCCAGCGCCAGCGCGTGCAGTTCCCCGCCCATCTTGCCCTTCAGCGCGCGATAGATGAGCTGGTGCTGCTGCACCCGGTTCTTGCCGTTGAACGCCCTGGAGATCACGCGGGCGCGGTAATGGTCGCCGTCGCCGGCGAGGTCTTCGATTTCGACCGTCGCGTCCGGGAGGGCTTCGATGATCATCTTTCGGATGTCGTCAGCTTTCATCGGCATCGTCGCGGTCTCCATCTTCTTCACGGCGTTCATGTAATCGGGGAGCGGACGATCATGGAGGTCGGCAAGGTCAAGCAGCGACAAGGCGTCATGATCGTCAAGGCGCAGCATCGCGCCGCCGAACCGCCCGATTTTTGAAGCCTGCACGCCGGCCATCGCCGCCTTGAGAAGCAGGGTGTCGCCCGCGCCCGGCGCGCAGGCGACGAGATAACGGCCTTGGTCTTCGCCGAACCAGAAGGCGGCGCGGCGCGCCTTGACCGGCGTCCGGAGGTCGAGGCCTTCGCCCGAGGCGAGCGCCATTTCGGCGGCGGCGACGAGGAGACCGCCGTCCGACACATCGTGACAGGCGGTGACCAGCCCTTCGGCGATCAGCTTGCGGACCGTCTCGCCATTGCGGCGTTCAGCGTCGAGATCGACAGGGGGCGGCGCGCCCGCCTCGATCCCGAACAGCTCGCGCAGATAAAGCGACTGCCCCAGCACCCCGCGCGTGATGCCGACAGCGATCAGTTCATCGCCGGCGATCGCGCCGCCGACGCGCGCCGCGCGCGTTACGTCGTCGATGACGCCGACGCCGCCGATCGCGGGCGTCGGGGGGATCGCAGCGCCGTTGGTCTCATTGTAGAGAGAGACATTGCCGGAGACGACGGGATAGCCCAGCGTCTCGCACGCTTCCGCCATGCCTTCAATCGCGCCGACGAATTGCGCCATGATCTCGGGCCGCTCCGGATTGCCGAAATTGAGGCAATTGGTGATGGCGAGCGGCGCCGCGCCGGTCGCGCAGATGTTGCGATAGGTCTCGGCGACCGCCTGCTTGCCGCCTTCCTTCGGATCGGCGAGCACGTAGCGCGGCGTGACGTCGGTCGATATCGCCAGGCCGCGGTTGGTGCCGTGAATGCGGACAAGCGCCGCATCGCCGCCGGGCGCGATCACCGTATCGCCCATGACGGTGTGATCGTACTGCTCCCAGATCCAGCGCCGCGAACAGAGGTCCGGCGACTGCATCAGATGCGCGAGCGCCGCGAGCATTTGCAGCGCGCCCGGCCGCTCGGCGAGATCGACGGTCTCCTCGTGCCGGTGGAAGCCTGCCGCCGCGATCATGCCGGCGGCCTTGAGATTGTTCGCCGCCTCTTCGAGCGCGGCGAAATCGGCATCCGCGTCCGGCTTCAGGCGGACATAAAGCTTGGCGCCCGTCTTTCCGATGCTGGAGGCGACGGCGTCGACGCCGGGCGCGGGCGCGACGCGGTCTTCGATCAGCGCGTCGATGAGCGCGCGCCATTCATCCGCCGACTTTCCGGAAGCGGTCAGCGCGACGAGGGCTTCGCGGATGACGACGACGGGATCGGCGAGCGGCTCAGGCGGGCGCGCGGGCGCCTGCGGGCGGTCATAGCTCGGCGCCCCGTCCGTCAGGCGGCTGACAGGCAAGTCCGCCTCGACAACGCCCTTATGGCGAATGACGAGCCGACCCGAATTCGTGGTGACGCCGATGACCGCGAAATCAACGCCCCATTTGTCAAAGATGGCCTTCGCGGCTTCTTCACGCCCGGGCTTCAAAACCATCAGCATGCGCTCCTGGCTCTCGGAGAGCATCATTTCATAGGCGGTCATGCCCTCTTCGCGCTGGGGCACGTTGTCGAGGTCGAGGTCGAATCCGCCCCCGCCCTTCGCCGCCATTTCGCAGGATGACGAGGTGAGACCGGCCGCGCCCATATCCTGAATGGCGACGATGGCGTCGGAGGCCATCAGCTCAAGGCACGCCTCAAGCAGCAGTTTCTCCGTGAACGGATCGCCGACCTGCACGGTCGGGCGTTTTTCCGCCGACGCGTCGTCGAATTCGGCCGACGCCATGGTCGCGCCGTGGATGCCGTCCCTGCCCGTTTTCGAGCCGACATAGACGACCGGGTTGCCCGCCCCGCGCGCCGCCGAATAGAAAATCCGGTGCTTTTCCGCGACGCCGATCGTCATCGCATTGACGAGGATGTTGTTGTTGTAGCGCGCGTCGAAATTGGTCTCGCCCCCGACCGTCGGCACGCCCATGCAATTGCCATAACCGCCGATGCCGGAAACAACGCCGGAGACAAGATGGCGCGTGCGCGCATTGTCCCATGACCCGAAGCGCAGCGCGTTCATGGTGGCGACCGGGCGCGCGCCCATGGTGAACACATCGCGCATGATGCCGCCGACGCCGGTCGCCGCCCCCTGATAGGGCTCGATGAACGACGGGTGGTTGTGGCTCTCCATCTTGAAGACGGCGACGAGCGGGACGCCCTCGGCGTTTGGGCCGATATCGATGACCCCGGCGTTCTCGCCCGGTCCCTGCACCACCCACGGCGCCGAGGTCGGCAGTTTCTTCAGATGCCGGCGCGACGACTTGTAGGAACAGTGCTCCGACCACATGACCGAAAAGATGCCGAGCTCCAGAAGATTGGGCTCGCGGCCGAGGTGGGTCTTGATCTTCTCGTACTCGTCGGCGGTCAGCTTGTGCGCGGCGATGATGTCAGGCGTGATGGCGGTCATGGGGAAAGCAGGGTCCGGAAGCGATACGCCGCCTCCATAGGGCCGAAGTGAAAAGAGGGCAAACGCCCCGCCCTCTATGCCGCCGACTCGCCCGCAGCCAGCCGGTAACCCCGCCCTCGCACCGTCTCTATGAGCGGGAAATCATCGTCAGCGTCGATCTTCCGACGGAGCTTGCCGATATAAACGTCGACGATATTGGTCAGGGGGTCGCTCGCTTCGCCCCAGACCGCGCTGAGGATCTTCTCGCGGCTGTAGACGGCGCCCGGCTTCGTCATCAGAAGATCAAGGATGGCGAGTTCGGTCGAGGTCAGTTCGATAGCCCGGTCGCCGCGTCTCACCCGCAGCGTCTCGCGGTCGAGCGTCAAATCATTGACGGTCACTCTCGCCGGCCTTTCTTCGAAGCCGCCGCCGCGGCGCACGAGCGCATTGACCCGCGCGATCAGCTCTTCAAACGCAAACGGCTTCGTCAGATAGTCGTCGGCGCCGGCGTTGAGGCCGCTGACCTTGTCATCAAGCGTGTCCCGCGCCGTCAGCATCAGCACCGGCGTCTTGACGCCCTGCGCGCGCGCTTCGCGGCAAAGGTCGAGTCCCTTCAGTCCGGGGAGTTGAACGTCGAGGATGATGAGCCGGTGATCGCGCGCCACCGCATTCGCAAGCCCGCTGACGCCGTCCTTCGCGATCCTGACGCCGTAGCCTTCAGCCTCAAGGCCCCGTTTCTGGAACGATGCGACGCGGTCATCGTCTTCGATAATCAGAATCGTCACGAAATCGCCCTCAACTTCGTCTCAACCGGCAGCGTTATCGACGCTCTGACGCCGCCGGACGGCGAAGCTGTAAGGCGAATGTGGCCCTTGTGGGCCTCAATTATGGCCTTGGCGACAGGAAGCCCGAGCCCAACGCCGCTGCTCTGCTCCCGCGCATTGTCGGCCCGGTAGAACCGGTCGAACACGCGATCGAAATCTGACGGCGCGATGCCGATGCCGTCGTCTTCAACGGTTATGACCGCCGCAGCGTCGTCGATATGAGCGCCAAGACGCACTTCGCCGTTAGGCCGCGAATACCGCACGGCGTTATCGACAAGAACGCCCAGCACCTGCGCCAGGCGCCCGCGGTCGCCGGCGACGACGGCGCCGTCATCGCGGCCGTCGAGCGCAAGCCGCACGCCGCGCGCAGCCGCCAGCGTCTCAAAGCTCCGCGCCGCGTCCGACAATAGTCCGGAGACCGCGACGCTGCGCATTTCGAGGCGCGGTTCGCCGGCGTCGGCGCGCGCAATGAACAGAAGGTCCTCGATAAGCCGACCCATCTGGGCCGCCTGCTCGACGATGTGCGTCAGGGTTTCGCGGTAGTCGGCGGCGCGGCGCTCGCCGCTCCGCAGCGCGACTTCCGCTTCGCCGCGGATGACCGTCAGCGGCGTGCGCAGTTCGTGACTGACGTCGGCGAAAAAACTCCGCCGGGACTCGTCCGCTTCCTCCAGGCGTTGGTAGGCCTTGGCGAGCTCCGCCGTCCTTATTTCGACTTCTTTCTCCAGACTGTCATTCGCCGCTCGCAGCGTCGCGCGGCCTGCGCTGAGCTCTGACGCCATGCGCGCAAGACGCGCGCGGATGCCGTCGAACTCAGCGCTGCCGAGCGGCGCGATCTGATGGTCGAATTCCCCCTTCGCAAAGGCCTCCGCCCCGTCTGAGAGCGCTCTTATCGCGCGCAGCAGCTGTCGGTTGAGATGATAGAGGATAAACCCGCTCAACGGCGCCGGCAGCGTCCGCTGCGTGTGCGACAAGGGCCGGAGCGCCGTCGAAACT
>CAZGXT010000087.1:0-12132 GCA_964529675.1 uncultured Caulobacterales bacterium | reverse complement strand
GGAGGTTGTGGCCGAATTCCGCGCCGTCCTCGGCGAAGCCTGCCGCGGGGCGCGCCGCCTTGTGGCCGACAAACGTCTGGCCCATCGCAGCCTTCCTGCCTTCGTCGTCGTCGCGTGCAAGGTCGGAGATCATCGCCTTCGTCGATTGCGGCGTGATGCCGTGAGCCGTGTTATGCGCGACCTGTTTCTCGCGGCGGCGGTCCGTTTCCGCCATCGCGCGCTCCATGGAGCCGGTGATGCGGTCCGCATAGAGAATGACGTGGCCGTCGACATTGCGCGCCGCGCGGCCGATCGTCTGGATGAGCGAGGTTTCGGAGCGGAGGAACCCTTCCTTGTCGGCGTCGAGGATGGCGACAAGCTGGCACTCCGGAATGTCGAGCCCCTCGCGCAACAGATTAATGCCGACGAGCACGTCGAAGGCGCCGAGGCGCAGATCGCGGATGATCTCAATGCGTTCGAGCGTTTCGACGTCGGAGTGCATGTAGCGCACGCGCACGCCCTGTTCATGCATGTATTCGGTCAAATCCTCCGCCATGCGCTTCGTCAGCACGGTGACGAGGCTGCGCCCGCCTTTCTTGGCGATCGCCTTCACTTCGGCGATGACGTCGTCGACCTGGTTGCTCTTGTCGGCGGTGACGGGGCGCACCTCGACCATCGGATCGATGAGGCCGGTCGGACGGATGACCTGCTCGACGAAGACGCCGCCGGTGCGGTCGAGCTCCCAGCCGCCGGGCGTTGCGGAGACATGCGTCGTCTGCGGGCGCATCTTCTCCCACTCTTCGAACTTCAGCGGTCGGTTGTCCATGCAGGAGGGCAGGCGGAAACCGTATTCGGCGAGCGTGCGCTTGCGGTTGAAGTCGCCGCGGAACATCGCGCCGATCTGCGGCACGGTGACATGGCTTTCGTCCGTGAAAAGGAGCGCGTTCTCGGGGAGATATTCAAAGAGGGTCGGCGGCGGCTCGCCGGGTCTCCGGCCCGTTAGATAACGCGAATAGTTCTCGATACCGGCGCAGGAGCCGGTCGCGGCGAGCATTTCAAGGTCGAACTGGACCCGTTGTTCGAGGCGCTGCGCTTCGAGCAGGCGCCCTTCCGCCCGCATGATGGGCAATGTCTCGTTCAGCTCTTTCTTGATGCCGGCGAGCGCCTGCGTGAGGGTCGGCCGCGGCGTCACATAATGGCTGTTCGCGTAGACCGTGACGCTTTCGAGATCGTCGGCCTTCTGTCCGGTCAAGGGATCGAATTCCGAGATCGCCTCGATCTCGTCGCCGAACAGGGAGATGCGCCAGGCGCGGTCTTCATAGTGCGCCGGGAAAATCTCGATCACGTCGCCCTTGGCGCGGAAAGACCCGCGCGCGAAGCCGGCGTCGGCGCGCTTGTACTGCAAGGCGACGAGATCGGCGAGCAACGTCTTGCGCTCGATCGTCTGGCCGAGCGCGAGGCTGAACGTCATCGCCGTATAGGTCTCGACCGAGCCGATGCCGTAAATGCAGGAGACGGAGGCGACGATGATGGTGTCGTCGCGTTCGAGGATCGCGCGCGTCGCCGCGTGGCGCATGCGGTCGATTTGTTCGTTGATCGAGGATTCCTTCTCGATATACGTGTCCGTACGCGGAACATAGGCCTCCGGCTGGTAGTAGTCGTAGTACGACACGAAATACTCGACCGCGTTGTCGGGGAAGAACGCCTTGAACTCGGTGTAGAGCTGCGCGGCGAGCGTCTTGTTGGGCGCGAGGATGAGGGCGGGGCGCTGCGTCGCCTCAATCACTTTCGCCATGGTGAAAGTCTTGCCCGTGCCGGTCGCGCCGAGCAGCACCTGGTCGAATTCGCCGGCCATGATTCCGGCTGTCAGCTCCGCAATCGCCTGAGGCTGGTCGCCCGCCGGCTGATAGGCGGATCTCACTTTCAGCGGCCGCGACAGCCCGCGCGAGACGGGGCGCTCCGGGCGGTGCGGCGTCCAGTCCGACGTCGCCACGCGGTCGTGATAAGTGGCGACCGCTTCGGAAAAACCGCCGACGATCGGCGCAATCTCCGATTTCGGCGTCACCGGCTGTGCGGTCGGCTTCTTCGGTCGGGTGGGGCGCGGGGGCATGGCGGGACCATAATAAGCTCCCGCGAGAAAGAAAGGGCGGCGCTCCGGCGCGCCGCCCCCAGGGCGCCGGTCAACGCGCGCGGCGCGGGCCGTATCCGTACTTGCCCCAGTGGTCTACCGCCGGCCATCGCGAGACGCTGTCGCGTGCGCCGTCAGCGAGGGCGGCAAGGTCGTCACCCGTCGCTCGGTTCTGGTGATTGAAGAAGATCGCGATCACCTCATCGCCGCTGCGCGTGACGATAGTGCTCGTGCCGGTCAGACCGCCCTGGTGCGACCAGTTCCCGCCGGCGCCGTAAGGCTCCGGGTTCGCAAAGCGCGCAAAGCGCGCAATGTCCATCGCCGATCCGATCCAGCCGCCATGAGCGTCCATCGCTTCGAGATAGAAGCCGCCGTCCGGCCGCTGCACTTTCTCCGGTTCGCCGTCGAACACGGAATTGACGTCACTGGCGAAGGGCAAGTCGTAATACTGCACCTCGTTTGGAAAGCGCCCCGAGGCGAGGCTCTTGCCGATCTTCATTTTGGTGATGCGTATCGGGTCGAGCACCTTCTGCTTGACATAGGACTCATAGGTCTGTCCGCCCTGCGCGTGGATGATGCGTCCGAGAATGCAGTAGCCGAAGTTGGAATAGTCCTTGTCGTCAATGCCGCCGCCCGGCGCGAAAGAAAGATCGACGTTCTGGAACATGTAGCGGATGTTCTGCGTGCAGGTGGACGGCCGGTTTGTGTCGAGCGCTGTAGAGATTGTGTCGGTGTAGAACATCGGGTCGAAGCCGAGCGCGCCCCAGTTCCAGCCGCCCTTGTGGTCGAGCAGGTGCTGGATTGTGATGTCATCGAGCCTGTCGTCCTCATAAGGCTCGTCGGGTTTGAACTGGCCGAGCCGGTCCAGCATCTTGTCTGACCGCGACAACACGCTGTCCGCTTCAAGCCTGCGTATCGCGGCCGATGTGATCGGCTTGGCGATCGAGGCGATGCGGAAAAGATCAGTCGGCTTCACCTCGCGTCCGGTCTTGATGTCTGCGTAGCCGAAAGCGCAGGAGTAAACGAGGTTGTCGCCCTTGACGATCGCAGCCTGCGCGCCGGGAACGTCATAGCGCTTCATCCAGTTGATGATCCGCTCGTCGACAGAAGCAAACGCGCCCCCGCAATCGCCATTCTTCACCATGCCGTTGTCGATCATCAGGCCGGCGTAATTCGACGCGCCGTCCTGCGGCGGCTCGATATCGACAAGGCGCGCCCCGTGCCGCCGCGCCTGCTGCAACAGGTCCCCGGCGGAGACGCCATAATACCACCACCAGCCGATCGCAGACGGCCCTGTGTTCGGGACGAGGATGATGTCAAAGCGCTGGTTCGCGCCGCCGCCGTAGCGCTCGATGTCGAGAACGCGTGCACTATGGTCGTTGATGCGCTGTTTCACTTCGGCGGCGGTCTGTCCGTAATACCACCACCATCCTGTCGACTTTGCGCCCTGGTTCGAAACCATGATTGCGGCGTAGCGCGTCTGGCCGCCGTCCCTGTAGCGTTCAAGATCGATGAGGCGCGCCTTGTGTTCAGTCAATTTCCCGCTGAGGTTCTGAGGCGTCTGTCCGTAATACCACCACCAGCCGGTCGCATCGGCCCCGGTGTTCGGTTTCATGATGACCGCGAAGCGGAGCTGGCCCCCCTCCAGATAAGGATCAACGTCGATGAGGCGTGCGCTGTTCTCGTCGAGTTTGGCGCTGACTTGCGCGGCGGTCAGCCCGTAATACCACCACCACCCGCTGGCATGCGGTCCCGAATTGGCGACCATCGCCGCGCTGAATCGAAGCGGCGACGCGTTATTGACGTCAAGATCGATGAGACGCGCGTTGTTGGCGTCGATATAAGATGTCAGCTGGTCGGCGGAGACATTGTGATACTGCCACCAGCCCGTTTGCTGCGTCTTTGTGCGCTCACTGACGACTTTTTCCTGAGCGCTGGCGACTCCAACGTTGACCGCGATTGCGGCGAGCAGCCCCGCAAGCAGCTTTGCATTTTTCCTTACCTTCATGGCGCCTCTCCCGTCCGGCGCCGACTGCGCCGCCATGAGGAGAATACACCCAACTCGTACGGCATGTGCGCCCGAACGCACGAAAACGCCCCGGCTCAATCAGAGGTGGCGCCGCGGGCGGCGACGCCACTTCGTTCGCGGAAGCAAGATCAACGGCGACTAAAGCCCGATGCGGAGAAACTCCGCCACGCGCGGTGGTCCTTCAGCCGCGTTCATTTGTCCAATATTCCCGGCCAATTCGCGTCGGCTTTCTTGATGAAACCGTCCGGGTCCTTCAGCCATTTCGTCTGTACGCCGGCATCGTAGTTGAGGTAGAGCTTGCCGCCGCGTACGCTCCAATACTTCGGATTTCCGGGCGCGGTGTATCCTTGCGCCGCCGCCCAGGCGCAATAGCCGCCATATTGCGGCGCGTAGGCGTCCGGGTCTTCCTTGAACTGGTCGAGATTTTCGGCGCTTGAGAACAGCCAGGTTGCGCCTTCGTAGGAGAAGGAGAATTCCTTTGAGCCTTTGACGGGCTGACCTTCCTCGAAATAGGCGACGGCGTCATAACCCCCGACCGCGAGGTCGGAGAAGCGGCCGGTAAAGACCTCCGGCGATTCGGCGAAAGCCGGAGCAGCGATGATCGGAAAGACCGCGGCGAGGGCGGCAGCAATTTGTTTCACGAGAAGCGGTTCCTTTTCTGAAGTGACGACAAGGCGCGAAAATCAGGGGGGTGAGAGAACGCCACAACCTTTCACCCATCCTATGCGCAGCAGGAACCGAGTTTTCAAAAACACGCTTTTTCACGTCCCAGCGACCGGCGAGGTCGGAGGGGATGAATTCTGCCTCTTGGTGTGACTTAGCTCACAGGGCGACGGGGCGTTTCGTGAAACCCTGACATTGAGGGTCTGATCTAATTTCGTTTCCAAAACTGCACCGTTGACGCTGGCGTGGCCGGGCCACCCATATGGTGAGCGCGCCGCACTTCAGCCCTGCGGCGGGCTCTCGTCCGGCCGAAAAGGTCCGGGCGGCTAGCCGCCAGCGTTCGGCGTGTCCCGTTGGCGGAAGTCGCCCAACGAAACCGCACCAGCGGGACACCGAAGGCGCGGGAACCCGCTCGGGGGAGGGGGTCTCCCGCGCCTTCTTCTTTTGCACTGCGTGCTATGGCGGGTAAGGTCCCGGCTTCGTCGGCCGGGAACGTCCAGCATGAAAAACATCTTCTGCGCCGCCGCCGCGGCGATAGTCCTTATGGCGGCGGCCGCCGCCGAAACGCCTTCGGCGATCTTCGATGATTACTGGCAAACGGCGCTAAAGGAGGACCCGTTCTCCGCAACCGGATCGGGTGTCAGCGACTACAACGACGGCGTTCCAGCCGTGGCGCCTTCCGATCACGACCGCCGGCTTGCGCAGGCGAAGGCGTTCATGGCGCGGCTCGACGCCCTCGACCCAGCCGCGCTCTCGGAAGAAGATCGGCTAAACGTCGCGCTGCTGCGCTTCATCCTCAAGCATGACATCGCGCTCGCGGCGTTCCGGCCGTGGCGCATGCCGTTCCTGTCCGACAGCGGATTCCACACTTCGATGGGCTATGTCGTCGCCGCGACGACCTTCCGTACAGAGAGCGATTACGACTCGTACCTGAAGCGCCTCGCTGCGTTGCCGGTCTATATCGACCAGAACATCGAGAACATGCGCGCCGGTATCGCCGAGGGATTCGTCCAGCCGAAAGAGATCATGGCGGGAATCCTCCCGACTTTCGACGCGCAGGCCGCACCGGCGCCGGCGGACCATCCGCTCTATGAGCCCTTCACGCGCATTCCCGCCGCCGTTCCGAAAAAGAAGTCGGATCACTTGCGGAAAGAGGCCCTGGCGATCATCGGCGGGGTCGTCATTCCCGCTTTCAGGCGCGCCGCCGACTTTATGCGGGACGACTACGCCCCCAATGCGAAGGCGGTCGTCGGCGCGCAGGCGCTGCCCGAGGGCGCCGCCTATTATGAAGCGCTCGTGCGCTATTTCACGACGCGCGACGACGCGACGGCGGACGCCATCCACACGCTGGGCCTCAAGGAAGTTGCACGGATCCGGAAGGAGATGGACGCCGTCATCAAGAAGTCGGGCTTCAAGGGCGACTTCAAGGCGTTCCAGGAATTCCTGCGCACCGATCCGCAATTCTATGCAAAGACGCCGGAAGAGCTGCTCATGCGCGCGGCGTGGCTGTCCAAACAGGCGGACGGAAAACTGCCGGCCTATTTCAGCAAGTTGCCGCGCCAGCCATATTCCGTGCAGCCGGTGCCGGCGGAGATCGCGCCGAACTATACGACCGGGCGCTATTCCGGCGCGCCTGCGGGCGCGAGTCGCGGCGGCGAATATTGGGTCAACACCTATGCGCTCGACAAACGGCCGTTCTACGAATTGCCGGCGCTGACGCTGCACGAAGCAGTGCCCGGCCATCATTTACAGAACGCGCTGGCGCTGGAGATCGAGGGCGCGCCCGCCTTCCGCGCGCAATTCTATCCGCACGCTTTCGGGGAAGGCTGGGGCCTTTATTCCGAAAAGCTCGGGCAGGAGATGGGCATGTATGCGACGCTCTATGACGAGTTCGGCCGCCTTTCTTACGAAATGTGGCGCGCCTGCCGCCTCGTCATCGACACGGGGCTTCACGCCAAGGGCTGGACGCGTCGGCAGGCGCTTGATTACCTAGCCGGCAATACGGCGCTGTCCCTGAAGAATGTAGAAACGGAAGTCGATCGCTACATCGCCTGGCCGGGCCAGGCGCTCGCCTATAAGGTTGGCGAGCTGACGATCTGGGAGCTGCGGCGCAAGGCGGAAAAGGCGCTGGGCCCGAAATTCGACATCCGCGCATTCCACGATGCGGTGCTAATCAAGGGCGGCTTGCCGCTCGACCTGCTCGCCGATGAAATCGACGCCTATATCGCGCGGGAGAAGGCGAAGTGACGCCTGTCGTCGAGACTCCGCGGCTTGTCTTGCGCGGTCGCACGCTTGCGGACTTTCCCGTCTTTGCGGCGATGCAGGCGGACGCTCGGGTGATGCGTTTCATCGCCGGGGCGCCCGTTCCAGAGGAAGACGCGTGGAGCAAATTCGCGCGCATGGAAGGCTTCTGGTTGCTGACCGGCATCGGCTTCTGGCTGATTGAAGAGAAGGCGAGCGGCGCCGTCATCGGCGAGATTGGCCTTGCTAATTTCCGGCGCGCGATCGATCCGCCTTTGGGCGATGATCCGGAATTCGGCTGGATGCTGGCGGCGGGCGCGCAAGGGAAGGGTTATGCATCCGAGGCGCTCGGCGCTGCGCTCCAATGGGGAGATCAGCGGTTTCCGGGGGCGCGGTTCTGCTGCATCATCGACGAAGAGAATACGCCGTCCGTCCGGCTCGCCGAGCGTTACGGCTTTCGACGCGAGCGCGCGGCGACCTACAAGGGGAAAAATGTCATCGTCTTTCGACGGGCTGCGACTTGATCGGGCCCGACCCGCAGTCGGGCCGAGGCCGGATAGTCAATTCACCAGCGCGACCGGGTCGTGATCCTCGACTTGCCCCTCATGCGCGAACGCAGGATGGCCGCAAATCTTCGCAAGGGTGTGGGCAAGAACGCGGTGCAGAATCTCGTGCGCGCCGCCCGCCGCCGGGGCCGGCTCAAGGGCAGCGAAAATCAAGACGGTCCGACTCGTGTGAATGCCTTCCGTCGAAATTTTTCAGAGTACGATCAGATAATTTAGGCTGCGAATTGTGTCAATTAAGATTGACAGCAGTGAGTGAATTTGTCGATTGACCTGTCGCTACCGATCAAAAATCTGTCGGCGCGGTTGCGCTCGTCGTAAAGACGCGTCTCATTGTGATCTGCAATTGTGTGAGGGGCGCCCGATGTCGGTTGCGGCTGCAGAAATGATCTGGATGGCGGTCGCGATCTATCTTGCGACCGGCGCGGTCTTTGCTGTCTTTCTATCGTTTGGAGGCGCGGTGCGGCTTGACCGCGCGGTGAAAGGGACGGGCGTTCCCTTTCGGCTCCTCATCATTCCCGGCGCAGCGGTCTTGTGGCCGCTGCTGTTCTTGATGTGGATCGCCGGCGCCGGCGCGAACAGGCGGGGCGGGCAATGAAGCGTGTGCATCGCCGTCTGCATTTGTTGATGTGGCCGATGGTTTTTGTCGTCGGCGCCCTCGGACTCCTCGTCGCAACAAGAAACGCGCCCGCGGACCCACGCGATGATCTTCCGGCGGCCGCTGTCACGGATGGGGGACGCTGATGGGTGCGACCTATAAGGCCGTGCAATGGAACGGCAACAAGATCGTTTACGACCTTTATGTTCTTGCTGCGCTCGCCGCTTTCATCGGCGTCTTCATGAGCGCCGGGTTGATGACGCATCCGACCGGCCATACGGCGGATCCGGTCGTCCTCCTTATTCGAGCGCTCGGCTGTGCGGCTTACCTGATGCTGACCGTAGTGCTTTTGATCGGACCGCTCGCACGCCTCAGTCGCCGCTTCCTGCCGCTGCTCTACAATCGCCGCCACCTTGGCGTCATGACGTTCCTCGTCGCCGCGGCGCATTTCGGGTTGTCGCTGTTCTGGTATCACGGCGGCGGACCCCTCAATCCGTTCGTGTCGCTGCTCGTTTCAAACCCGCTCTACAAATCCGTGCCCGGATTTCCGTTCGAGGCCTTCGGGCTCGCCGCATTCGCCGTGCTCTTCCTCCTCGCGGCGACCAGCCACGACTTCTGGCTGAACAACCTCTCTGCGCCGCTCTGGAAGGCGCTGCACATGCTCCTCTATCCGGCATACGCGCTACTCGTGCTGCATATCGCTTTCGGCGCGCTGATGACCGAGAAATCCGTGGTTTATCCAGCGCTGACGGCGGCCTCGCTCGCGCTTGTTTCGGGCGCCCACCTTTTCGCGGGCGTTCGCGAATGGCGCCGCGACAGCGGCATGAAGGGTCTCAGGGCGGCGAAAGGCTGGATCGATGTTTGCGACCCTTCGGATATTCCTGACGGGCGCGCCGTCATTGCGCCGCTTCCTTCCGGCGACCGCGTCGCCATCTTCCGAAAAGGCGCGCGGCTGCATGCGATAGAGAACGCCTGCCGCCATCAGAACGGGCCGCTCGGCGAAGGGTGCCTGAAGGACGGGCTCGTCACCTGCCCGTGGCATGGCTGGCAGTATCGCCTCGAAGACGGCGTGTCGCCGCCTCCTTATTCGGAACGGGTCGCGACCCACGACGTGCAGTTGTCGGAGGCAGGCCGCGTGCTCGTCCGTGTGAAGAAGAACCCGCTCGGGAAAGCCGGCGCTTTCGTTGAATTGAGGACGGCGTCATGACCTTGACCCGCGGCGTCATCCCGCCTGATCGCGACAAAGAAATGTTTATCGGCTGGGCGAAGGCGCCCGCGGTCGACCGCCGCTTCCTGTTCGCCGCGATGCCGCTGACGCTCGCGGGCACGGCCGGGCTCGGCTGGCTGGTCGCAAAAGAGCTTGGCGATCCAGGCGCCGGACGGTGGGAGCAGGGCGCAACCCATGTCGTCGAGGGCGTGCTCACGGCAATTCCCTATCCGATGATCCGCGTCGCGGATGAAAGCGCGCCCTTCGCGATGCGCAGCGTGCTGATTGTCGCGCAGGGCAAATGCACAGGCGCGCTGAAGCTCTCAAATCTTGACGGAAAGCCGGTCAGGGCGTCCGGCGTTCTCATCGCACGCAAAGAGCGGCGAATGCTGGAAGTGCCGTTGAGCGTCAATCGCTGGCTTGAGCCCTTGCCCATCACGGGCGGCGGCGCGCTTGCTGCGCCCGCGACCGAAAATCTCGGCCGCGTCCGCCTCGCCGGGCAGATCATGGACTCAAAATGCTTCTTCGGCGTCATGCGGCCCGGTCGCGGGAAAACCCACAAGGCGTGCGCGAGCCTTTGCATCCGCGGCGGCATTCCACCGTCTTTCTGGGCGCGCGATGCGCAAGGCCGCGAAAGCGTGTTGTTGATGACGGACCGCAGCGGCGCGCCGCTCGGCGAGGCGGTCCTGCCGCTTGTCGCGGACCCGGTGACGGCGGAAGGCGAGATCGTTCGCGTCGGCGACCTCTTGCAGTTCCGGGCGGATGCGGCGGACTATCGTCGGGTTTGAGGGAGCAAGTCATGAAACTGAAATTCGCAAGCGGCCTTATAATCGGCCTCATCGCCGGCGTAAGCCTTGGGGCCTTCGCGCATGAAGAAATCGCCAAGCTGCCGCTACGCGGCGCCGGCTCTAACGAAGTGCTGAAGGAAAGGCTCGACAGCGCGCCGGGACTCGAAGTCGTCATCTCCGACGTCGTCATTCCGCCCGATACGCAGGCGCCGCGCCATTATCACCCAGGCGAAGAGTTCGTGTACCTGATCGAGGGAACGGCGACCCATATTGAAGAAGGCAGCGCGAATCGCGACCTGAAGTCCGGCGACGCGATGGTCATTCGCATGGGCAAGATTCACGCGCCGAAAGCGGGATCTGAAGGCGCCCGCGCGGTGGTGTTCCGCGTGCATGTCGAGGGCGAACCGGAGCGAGTGTTGCTGGATTAGGGATTGGCCTTCAAAAATAGGACATCCACCACTCCTTGCGACGCCGCTTTACCGCCGCGAACCAGCGGCAGGCGGGATAGAGGATGGCGAGAACGACGATCCAGGCGAGATAGACGCCCATAAGGTTGAAGCCGAGGCCCTCAAGCTTTTGCGGCGCCGTGAAGGCGTTGATGAGATAGTTGAAGAGGCCGTAGACTTCTCGGCCGGCGGCGGCGTTTGCAGCGATGGCGAGCGCGTGCACGACGTAGATATGCAAGACATAGAAGAAGAGCGGCGCGGCGCCGAAGGCGAGTAGGACCGTCGCCGGCGGGCCCTTCAATCGCGAAAGCAGCGGCAGCAGGAGCGCCGAGATCCCGAGCGTGGCGAGCAGGAAGACGAGCGACGGCGGATATTTCTGCACGTTGAAGAACGCCATGATTTGCGCGCCGATGCTCGCCTGCGCGCGCCAGTCGCCGGCGGCGGCGTAGGATCCTGTCGCCGCAGCGATCGCCGGTTCGCCGTAAAGGCCGGTGAAGCGCAGGACGAAAAATAAGCTGAGCATTCCGGCGCCGATCACCAGCAATTTGCGGTCGCGGGAGGCTGCGGGTTCGACGAACAAGGGTCCGGCGCCATAACCGACGGCCATCACGCCGATCCAGGGAAGGACCGGATAGGCGGCGAGCCCGATCGGCTGCCCGCCGACAAAGATCGGTCCGCCCTCGTGAAGGAACGTCCAGATCAGCGATGCGTCGCCGAATTGCTGGGGCGTCAGGGGGTCAAGAAGATTGTGCCCGAAGACAATAACAAGGCCGATGGCGAGCGCGGCGGCGCGCGGCAGCAGGGCGAAACCGCCAAGCGCGATCATCGACCAGCCGATCGCCCAGATGACCTGGAGGAAGAAGGGGTACGGAAAGCCGAATGACCAGCCAAAGCTGAGAATCGTGACCTCAAGGAAGATCAGCCAGAGCCCGCGCGTCAGCAAGAAGCGCGACAAAGCTGAGCGCGACTTTCCTTTGCGGGCCTGAAGGTAAGCCGACAGCCCGGCGAGAAAGACGAAAGTCGGCGCGCAAAGATGGGTGACCCATCGGGTCAAATAGAGCGCGGGCGTCGTCGTCTGGGGATCGAGGGGATTAGACAGGAAGCCGCCGACCAAGAAGTAATCGCGCACATGATCAAGCGCCATCAGAACAATGACGAGCCCGCGCAGCATGTCGATTTCGGCGATGCGAAGCGGTTCGATGCTGACGCCTTCGACGTGCCCCGCCTGCTTCAGCATCTTGCTCTCCCACTGGTCTGCGCGCCGGTCCGCATGAAGTCCGGCGATCCTTAGCACGGCGCTGCGTCAGGACGCAGGCTCGCGCTGCCTGAGAGAGCCGCCGAGACGAAAGGGCTCGATCGACGCCGCAAGGCCAGTGGGCGCCGTCTCAATGATGACGCCGCAGAGCGTCGCCTCGCCTGCGGCCGGCTGGAATCGCTGGCTCGGCATTTTCGTCAGGAAGCGGCGCATCGGCTCGGTCTTCTCCATGCCG
>CAZGXT010000086.1:0-12443 GCA_964529675.1 uncultured Caulobacterales bacterium | reverse complement strand
AATCAGCGGGTCCTTGGTTCGAGCCCAAGTGCGTCCACCATATTTTCTCTATAAATTAATAGGTTATGCCTGATTGGGAAGGGGCTATTCGGCAGCTTGTTTCTTCTAGGTAGCTTTCTAGGTAGCTCGGCGAAGTGCTCAGGATCGAGCCTTGGCGGTCGGGTTTGTGTGGGAATCAAGTCAGGCCGATGGGCCGAAGTCCGCTTTGCCCCTTAGGCAGACCGTCCAGTTGCCAGACCACCGATCATAAGAGTGGCGGACATGAAGGTATGGGCGCAGTGATCGTATCGCATGTAGATGCGCCGCCAGTCCTTGATCCTCCCGAACATGTTCTCGACCTTGCGCCGCTGGCGATAGAGCGGCAAATCTTGTGCAATCGGCACTTTCCGGTTCGATTTTGACGGGATGTAGGATAGGATCTTGCGTTGGGGCAGTGCCACACGGAGCCAGTCGGAATCATAGCCCTTGTCGTCCGGCAGAACCTTTGCATTCGCCCAATCGCTCTTCTCGCTGGCGGTGGTGGTTGCGGCCGGACTGGCTGCCGTCGAATTCGACGTTTGGTTGCCCTGATCTGTGATGGCCGCTGCGCTGCTGGCGATCTTGGGACACAGCAGGTCGATCTTCATCCGGTTTTCGGGCGAGAAGTCAGCGGCGACCGGCTTGGGCGTGTTGCTGGCTGTGTGTTGGCAAGTGGGATTGGGGGCGGCGATCCCCTTCGTGATTGTCCCGCTGGTGTCGCGGATCGTCTCACATAGTTCGATACTGGCGGCACTCGCCGCACTTGCCTTAAGGCTGGTACTTCGGCAGCCCACCCCGTTTTCCTGATGGCACTGATGGGAGCGACATATGTCGTCCGGCCTTGCGCCCTGGCAGGTGCACCGCGTCATCGATATGATGGCGGTGTCTGATGGCGGTGTCTGATGGCGCGCATGTTTCGCTCCCGGCGATGGCCAGCGTTGTCGGCCTTTCGACCTATCACTTCTGCCGGGCCTTCAAGCAATCCACCGGCCCGCCGCCGCACCGTTGCCAGAACAGGCTGCGGCTGGAGCGCGCCAAGGACCTTTTTGACCACCTCCCGGCTTTCGATCATCGAGTTGGCGCTGAGCCTTGGTTTTGACTCGCGGCAGGGCCTCGCCTGGCTATTCCAGCGCGTGCTGGGCATGAATACTTCCGAGTGGCCCCGGCAACGCACGCTATAAGGCGGTTTGCCGCAAGATCGGTCGTTTGGCGCAATTTCGGCCAAGCACGGCAAATCCTGCATGCGTATTGATGCGGCACGACAGGTTTCGCAGACTCGCATGGATTCGAGGAAACACCGTATGAACGACCCTCGCCTGATCGGTCCTGCTCGGGGCGAGAGCTTGGTCCTGCTCGGGGCGAGAGCCTGGTCCTGCTCGCCGCAACCAAGAAACAGATGGGCGGCGTTCCCAGGATTCTTGCTGCCAAAGCGCAGTTATTTGCTTGGCCCGGCGGCTATGGCTGTTGAGGCGCACGAGCATTGTAGGCAGTATAAGCTAATCAAGGCGAATCTGAACCGAGGAGCAAAAACATGGACAATCTGGCAATCGTACGCCGATTCACCACCGAATTTCTCGGTCGCGCCGATCTTGCTGCCGCAGATGCGACCATGCACCCGGATATTCGCGGGTTTACCGGACTCAAGCCAACTGGTCCGATCGAGGGTATCGATGAGTATAAGGCGACACTGACGGGTTTCGTCGATGCGTTTCCGGCGCAATCACCCGTTGAGATCATCGACCAGTTCGAATCCGCTGATGGCACGCGCGTGGTAACGCGCTTTCATTCGCGCCAATGCCACGCCAAGGACTATTACGGAGTCGCCGCGACCAACCGGATCATCCTGTTCGACGAAACCCATGTCGCGCGGCTTAAGGACGGCAAGATCATCGAGAATATCGTTTCGGCCACCAATCTTGAGTTCGAGATGCTGATGGCCCCCGTGCTGTCGCCGATGATCCTTGGATAGGCGGGTCGCAATATGACACAATCAAAAGGGCCTGCGATCATCATCGGCTATGGGCCGGGCGTCAGTGGTGCAGTCGCCGAGGCGTTTGCAAAAGAAGGCTATCCGCTGGCGCTGATTGCGCGTGACACCACCAAGCTGGATGCGGCAGTGACGGCGTTTCGCGCAAGCGGCATCGCGGCGCGCGGTTTTGCTGCCGATGCCGGTCATGCGACCGCGCTGACCACGGCACTCGATGCCGCGCGCGATGCCTTGGGCGATGCCGAGGTTTTGGTCTATAACGCGGCACTGTGGCGCCCGGGCCCGGTGCTGGCGACGACACCCGAAAGCTTTGATGCGGATTTCCAGCTGTGTGTGACCGGCGCGCTGGTCGCCGCGCGGGCGCTCGCCCCGGCGATGATTGCAGCAGGGCGCGGGACTTTGCTGTTCACCGGCGGCGGCCTTGCGCTTTACCCCTCCCCTCAGGCACCATCTCTGTCGGTCGGCAAAGCCGGCATCCGCGCATTGGCGCTGATGCTGGCCGCAGAGCTGGCACCCAGCGGTATCCGCGTTGGCACCGTCACGATTGCTGGCGAGGTTGCGGCTGGCACGCCGTTCGCTCCGGAGAAGATCGCTGACGCCTTCCTCGCGCTGCATCGTTCGCCGCCTGACCCTGCGACAGCAGAGGTCGTTTTCAGGGGTTGAACATCCTGGTTTGATGGGTTAGGAGAGTAGAATTGAGCGGCATACGGCTCTGCAATACCGCTATAAACCCTTGGAGTGCCACGCCGACGCCAAGAAAGAAATGGTTTGCACGTAACTCTATCCCGGACTGGATCAATTGACATGCAACACTCTCGCTGGATGACTGCTGGGCTGCGTGCGTTATTGCTCGCCAATGTTTTGATCGTGACGGCCTGTGCGCCTGAGTCGCAGCCCCCCTTAACCGTCGCCGACACTGGCGCAACTGCTAAGGGCGATTTGCGGGTGCCGACCGATTATCGCGATACCTATCAGTATCTCGGCACCTGGGCCGTGGCGGACGAGAAGGTGGCTGGATCGAAAGAGATGCACATCGTCTATGCCTCGCCCGGTGCCGCAGCCGGGCATCGCGCCAACGGAAAATTCGCGGACGGTACGACGCTGGTGAAAGAGGTGTTCGAGGCGACGACAGGACCAATGACGACAGGCACGGTCAGCCATACCAAAACGCTGAAAGGCTGGTTCGTCATGGTCAAGGACAGCAAGAACAGCCATCCCGACAACAAATTGTGGGGCGACGGCTGGGGCTGGGCATGGTTTGACCAGGGCGCGCCGACCAAGACAACATCGACCGATTACAAGGTAGATTGTCTGACCTGCCACGAGCCGGCCAAAGCCACCGACTGGACGTATGTCGATGGCTATCCGGTGCTGAAGAAATAAAGGGGTGCGGCACCCCTGTTGGAGTGCCGCACACCGCCTCGCCTTGCGACGAGCGGGCTCGTTTTCGTCGGCTGGTCGCTGTTGGCTGATGCTGCAAAAGCCAGAACGGAGAGGCATTGAGCTCTGTAAGGAAATTTCACCTCTCGACTGAAACATGGCGCTGAGGGCGTTGGCCCACAACCCCGGTCGTGGAGCCACACGCCAGTCGTGCCAAACCCTGCATGCCGCGACCGGGACATGCAGGGTGGCATTGTTGATAACAAAACTCGTGTCCTTGAAAGAAGGGCTCAGGCAGCGGCGTTCTGCCGGACTGATGGGTTGGCACGCGCGGTAAAGGCAACCACCGCGAGCACGCCAGCCGCCATGACCGGATAATAGATTGATGCGAGGAAGCCGAAGCCGAGGACGAACGGCGCAACAATGAACGCCACCCCAGCCGCGAGATCGAGCAACAGGTGGAGGTCAAAAGACACCAGCTTGATTATACCGAACGCATAATCGGTGAGCAGGCTGTAGAGGATCAGGCCGGAACCGCCCGCGACGGACAGCCAGAGCTCAATGCCCTGAAGACCGAGCAGGAAGGGCAACACGATCAGCGCACCAGCGGCGATATAGTCCAAAGCGCCATGCAGCTTCGGGGTGAGGAATTGCAGGTTCATGGGTCGTGTTCCTTTCAAATCAGGTTGGGGCGCGGGCCGATGCGTTGCACCGGCCCGCAAGCAATACGATCAGGCCGCAATCGCCACATCGACGACCGGGAAGTCGATCTTGGTCTGGGCGACGTTGTTCATGAAGTTGGTCAGCACATTGTGCGCAACATTGCCGACGATTTCGACAATGCGGGCATCGTCAAGACCGGCGAGACGGGCTTCAGACAGATCGGCGTCGCTGACCTGACCGCGCGTTTCGACGATACGCAGCGCAAGCGTCGCAATGGCGTTGTCGATCGCGCTTTCGCCCTTGCCCTGACGGGCAGCGCGGATGGCAGCGGGCGACAGGCCGGCACCCTTGCCGAGCAGCGTGTGTGCCGACAGGCAATAGTGGCAGCTGTTATACTGGGCGACAGCGAGCGAAACGATTTCGCGCTGTGCGGCGGTCAGAACGCCCTTGGTCAGCGCATCGGCGAAAGCGAGGTTGCCGTTCAGCACGGCGGGGGCCTGAGCGAAGGTTGCAAACAGATTGGGGACCATGCCAATCTTCGCCTTGACAGCGCCGAGGGTTGCCTGGACGCCAGTGTCAGCGGTGGCGAGTTCTACGGGGTTGATACGGGGCATTTGAATTTCCTTTCATGATCGGTGCGGGGTTGCACAACAGCTATATGGGCTGCTATCGATACAGATAGGTTCCAACTTCATTGCAGATCGTTCAAATGGATAATCTTGCCGCCCTCTTTGCGCACACCGCCCCGAGTGCGCGGGCGTTCTTCGCTGGCAATTTGTGCAACGCGGCGCAGTTTACCGAATGTGGCTATCTTCACCTTCTCAGAAAAGGGGAATTGACGTTGAGCCGAACCGGCGCGGCGGACATTACGATCAGCGAACCAACGCTGCTTTTCTTCCCGCGCGGGCGGGCGCACAGCTTGACCGCGCCCCCAGAAGAAGGGGCTGATCTTGTTTGTGCCAAGGTCGATCTGGGCGGCGATGTCGGCAACCCGATTGGCGAAGGACTGCCCGAACTCATCCTGCTGCCGCTTGCTGAACATTTGGCGCTGGCGCCGATCTGCGATCTGCTGGTTGCCGAAGGGTTTGGAGAAAGCGATGGGCGGCAGCCCGCCATCGATCATCTGTTCGACTATCTTTTGATCCTGATCGTGCGGCATGTTGTGGCGAGTGGCCTGGTGAATGATGGCGTCCTGGGTGGCCTTGCCGACCCGCGGCTGGCCAAGGCGTTGACAGCGATGCACGAACAGCCCCGGCGGTCATGGTCGCTCGATGATCTTGCCGAGGTGGCCGGTATGTCACGCACCCGCTTTGCCACGCATTTTCGCGCGCGCGTCGGGAGGACGCCGATGGACTATCTGACCCGCTGGCGAATGACGCTGGCGCGCGAACTTCTCGCCAAAGGCAAGCCGGTCAAGATCGTGGCCGGACGCGTCGGATATGACAGCGCGGCCGCCTTTTCGCGGGTGTTTGCCAGGGTCACCGGCGAGGCACCGCGTCAAGTGGCGCACGCATCGAGGAAGCGCGATCAGCCCGACAATATCTGAGCCGTCACCAACGCGAGACCGGCTGGGCAAGGCTGGCGTGGCGGCATGGCCGCATGCTGCGCAATGATGCACGCTGCCGCACCCAAAGCCAACATCGCGCGCCAGCCAGACCTGTACGACGGCTGCCCCCCTTCCACGCCTGTGCTTGTACTGCGGAAATAGGCTGCAATGGCGGATAGGACGATGGTGAAAATCGCAATCATGACATGGGGCGCTCGCTTGGGACAGACGCGCCCTATGGCCGCGAATGGCGCACCGCTTGACCCGGAAATCTTGCCGTGCGTTCCAAATGGTGCGCCTCGCGGCAGCGCATTTCAGGCAGCCTGTCTGTCCTTTGCGCGAGGACCGTTGGCGGGTCAGGGCGCCGGTGGCTATGCGATCAATTGGCAGCCATGCAGATCTTGACGATCAGCCGAGGCGTTGGCCCCAAATGTTCGCCACGGCCAATATGGCGCAATATCGTTCGGTCAATAGCAGCATTGCGCGCGCGGACTCTGTCACAAGCGGTTAGTTTGCCTGCAATCCAAACGCCTTTGGACAACTTGACTGCGCACCAACCAGCTAACCGGAGGGAGGCGGCCATCAAGACTCAAATCTCGCTCCCGGCTGATGGGCCTCGGGTGCATGATGACCGTTGCGCCTTCCGCGAATGCCATCCAGCCTTCGCGACGGCCGGCGTGTGCGCAAGGTTGCGTAACCCGCACCCTCATCTGATTGCAGGGCCTCAAGTCCGGATACGCGCTGTCTGTTCAAGCTCTCGTTCCTGCTGTTTTGGAGCTTTGGCCAAGCTTCGCAGCCACCAGGAACCGGGCGTCGGTCGCCTTCCCCACCACCGCCGACGCCCGCATTTTTCCTTTCAGCGCAACGCCTCGCACCGCAAGGGGCGACGCTGCAGGCAGTCAGGACTACGTGATCTCTCACTCAGGACCATGTCGGCTTTCGACCGGCGTCTGGACGTCGGCGCGTCTCGACCGGTGGATGCAATACCGAGCCAAATTCGCGCCCGGCACGAGGATGTATCTTGCAGCCTCCGATGCCGGGCAGCGAGCAAAGCTTGTCGCGTAGCTTCAGTGCGTTTTGGCGCCCGTCACAAAACGCTGAAACCGAGATCATAACAGTTGGTAAAGAGGAAATCATGATGACCAAAACTAGCTTCGCCGCATTTTCTTTGGGATGTTCTCTGCTTGTTCTTGCAGGCTGCAGCAAGTCAGAAGCAACAAAGGCTGGTCCGGTCGATGAAACTGCCGTGGCCAGCCCTGCCGTCGAGCGATACATGCCGGAATACACCGCCGCGGGCGAACTTGTGTTGCCCAAGAAGTTCGAACGGTGGGTCTATATGGGCTCCCCGTTGACACCGCATGGGTTGAACAATGGCAAGGCCAATTTCCCCGAGTTCCACAACGTCTATATCCAGCCATGGGCCTATGACGAATACAAGAAGACCGGTGTCTTCCCGGAAGGGACAATCCTGTTCAAGGAGCTTCAGCTGACCATCAAAGGGACATATCCGGACGGTTCGCGCGACGAGCCCTCGGGGCGCGGATATTTCCCCGGCAAGCTCAATGGCGCCGATGTTTCGGTCAAGGACAGCAAGCGTTATGCGGACACGCAGAACTGGGGATATTATAACTTCAATCATGGCGAGCCCAAATTTGAGACTGCCAAATTGAGGCCGATCGGTGAGTGCGCGCAATGTCATATCGATGGTGCCAAGAAAGATATGGTGTGGACGCAGTTCTATCCGCGGCTGGATCAATAGAGATGCTGCCCCGTGGTGCCACAGTTGTCGGGTTGCGAGCGTTATCGTTGGCCGGTGCCCTGATCGTGACGGCCTGTGCGCCGCAACCGAAATCAAGTGCCGTTGTTGACAGCGTTGCTGTCGACAGCGGCGCTGACGCCTCAGGCACCTTGCGGGTACCGGCCAATTATCGCGATACCTATCAGTATCTCGGCACCTGGGCTGTGGCGGACGACAAGGCAGCAGGATCGAAGGAGATGCACATCGTCTATGCGTCACCCGGTGCCGCAGCCGGGCATCGCGCCACTGGCAAGTTCCCGGACGGCGCGACGCTGGTAAAAGAGGTTTTCGAGGCGACGACAGGGCCTATGACAACGGGCACGGTCAGCCATACGAAAACGCTGAAAGGCTGGTTCGTGATGGTCAAGGACAGCAAGAACAGCCATCCCGACAACAAATTGTGGGGCGAAGGCTGGGGCTGGGCGTGGTTTGACCAGGGCGCACCGACCAAGACAACATCGACCGATTACAAGACCGACTGTCTGACGTGCCATGTGCCGGCCAAAGCCACCGACTGGACCTATGTAGAAGGCTATCCGGTTCTGAAAAAATAAGGCTGAACCCGTGATAGGCTTTAACCTGGCATCGGCATTGAAACGGGCGCCATGACGCGCGGAAAACTATTGGAGACATTGGTTATGCGTTTCAAGCTCGCCCTGGTCGCCTCGATATTGTTCGGTATCGGTGTAGCGCAGACCGCGAAAGTAGCGGCTCTCACGCTCACCGTTGCTGCGCTGCAGCAGCCGACGCCCACGTCGGCAAAGGTGGTCGGCCACCTTTACATGCAGTCCAACACCATCGCCAACGAGATCGTGCATTTCGCGCGTCGTGCCGACGGCACGCTGGCTGAGGTTGAGCGCGTCGCCACGGGCGGTGCCGGGTCGGGCGTGTTCAAGCCGGTCAGCGGGCAAGCCAGCGCACCCAATGCCTTCGAAGGTGCCGGCAGCGTCATCCTGGCCCCAGGCAATAAGCTGCTGTTTGCCACCAATGGCGGCGACAATACGGTGTCGAGCTTTCGTGTTGCGGCCGGTGGTCGCCTTACGCTGCTCGATCGCCAGAGCACTGGCGAACCGGTAACCGGCAAAAGCGGCACGGCCAAGTCGCTCGCCTATAGCCCGGCGAGCCATACGCTGTTCGTGCTCCATGCCTTCGGACCCAACCATATTCGCGCGTTTTCGGAAAAGGCCGGCAAACTGACGTTGCGCGACGCGCGCTACAGCGTCAACAACGCCACCAAGACCGACCGAATCCCCACCCAGTTGGTTCTGTCGCCCGATCAGAAGTTTCTTCTCGTCGACATATTGTTTGATTTTCGCCCGGCGGAAAATGCCGATGGATCGGCAAAGCTGGTTGTTGCCAACGCGCCCGACAAAGACGGGCTGGTCGTCTTCCCGATCGATTCGCGGGGCGCCTTGCGTGAACCGATCTTCAATGATGCGGGGGGAGCAGGCCCCTTTTACATCGGTTTCGTAAAAGGTCGACCGGGCACCTTCATCAATGGCTATGCGGTGTCCGACGGGATCGCGATCAGCCATATCGACGCGAAGGGGCACGTTACCAGTGGAGCAGCGGTCCAGATCAATACCGCTGCTGGCAAGCCCTCGGAGCTTTGCTGGCTGGCGATATCCGCCGACGGCAAGCGCGTTTATGCGACCAATTTCGGATATGGCAGCTTGACCAGCTTCGCGCTCGACGGGGCTACGCTGCGGATTCTCAAAGATCCTGCGAACGATCCAATCCCCGGCGATGGCACCTTCCGCGCCGTCAATGGCCTGGTCAGCAGTGGCCCAAGCGACAGCTGGTTGAGCCCCGACGACGCTTTTCTGTACCAGATATTTGGCAACGCCTCGACGCTGATTGCCTATCGTGTGGTCAAGAATGGCAGTCTGGCCGAAGTGTCGCGCCATCCAATTGCCTATAACAGCCCGCAAGGTTTGGCCGGCTTTTGATCGCCATCGACAATGGCGGCCCAGGCTGCCGACTTTCTGCAGCGGGTCGCCGTCTGATCCATAACGGCGAATACAGCGGAGCGACCAGCGACGAGCACAGAGACGCCGATGTCCTTAGTGACGAAATCAGTCAGCTGTTCCGTGCGCAGCGATGTTACATTCTGAAAACATCAAAACTGTGCTAACGACTTGTCAATAGCGAATCGCTGGCGATGTTGACTGTCTTTAGCAACTCCCCGATTGCTTGTGACCTTGGGGGTAGCTTGTGGCAACAGTACCCGACCGAACGGGCGACCAGCACGAGACAGCATCCGGTCGGCATAGCCCGGACCGGACAGAGGCGATTTATGCGAAGCAAACCATAGCCAAGGGCCTCGGCTCCCTGGGTGTGTCAGCGGCACTTTGGCAAACGGAAATCTTCGCGGGTTTCGATCACAATATCCCCGCCTGCCAGCATACCCATGCGATTTCGACCTGCCTTAACGGCGGGGGCGAGAGTAGCTCTTTCATCAATGGTCGTTTTCGTTATCGTCGGCAGATCGTTCCTGGCAGTACGGGCATTCTTCGGGCGGGAGACACGGCACGTGCCGTCACCCACGCCGGCTGGGGTCACTGTCTGCATCTCTATCTGCCAGACAGTCTGTTGCAACAAAGTGCGGAAGATGGCTTTGGGCAAAATGCTCAGGTCGAGCTGCTGCCAAGCGATCTCAGAGTCGATCCGGCCATCACCCAGTTGGGAAAGATTGTTGCGCAAGAAATTCGGATTCCGAGCTGCGGCAGCCGGATGATGCTGGACAGCGTTTCTTTGGCCCTGGTCGTCCACGTGCTGCGGTCCTGGTCGAGCCTGTCAGCACCCACCGAACTGCATCGGTCAGGCCTTGCGCCCTGGCAGCAACAGCGCGCCATTGAGCAGCTTCAAAGTCGCTATCACGAGAATTTGTCGATCGCCGATCTTGCAGCGGAGGCGCGGCTTTCCCCGTTTCATTTCATCCGCAGTTTCAAGGCGTCCGTTGGTGTTCCGCCGCATCAATATCTGACGCAGATAAGGATGGAACGCGCCCGTGTACTGCTGGAGACTACCGATTTGGCCATCACGGATGTTGCCTTCGAAACTGGTTACCAATCTCCAGCCCATTTTGCGCGGCTCTTTCGCCGACATTACGGGATGACGCCGACAGCCTATCGGCGCGAACGGAACAGGTGATTGGGTCGCGCAACGTGATCCCCATCATCCGGCAGGCGGCAAGCGACAGCCAGGGTACGACAGGTATTGCCGTGCAAGAAAGCGGGTAGGGCGAAGGGAGGGTTCAACCCCGCGCCGTTCCTGTTCGAGTTGGGCGCCGAACACCGCCAGTGTGCTATGGGCCAAGCGAGAAGTGGGATAGCTTGTGTCAACAGTGTCTGATCCGACCGGTACTCAGCCCGGGACTGAAACCGGTCCGCTCAACGCAGACCGGATCGAGCTGTCGTACAACCAAACGCCCATAGCCAAGGGTTTTGGCTCACTGGGCTTGTCGGCTGCACTTTGGCAATCTGATGTTTTCGCCAATAGCGAAGCGTCACGCCCTGCCTGCCCGCACACGCACATGATTGAGACTTGCCTTTTCGGCGGGGGCGAGAGCAGCCTCTTCATCGATGGCCGCCACCTCTTTCATCGTCGTATTGTTCCGGGCAGCACGGCCCTTGTGCGAGCGGGAGAAGCGCCGCGTTCCGTCACCTACTCTGCCTGTGGCCAGTGCATGCATCTCTATCTTCCCGACAAATTGTTGCAGCAGAGCGCGACGGAGGAATTCAATTCTCCCGGTCCGGTCGAATTGCAGCAGCGCGGTCTCCAGGACGATTTAATGATCGCCCAGATGGGGCGACTTGTTGCGCAAGAACTCGAGGCTCCCAGTGGCGGCAGCCGGATGATGCTGGACAGCGTTTCGCTGGCCCTGACCGTCAGAATGCTTCGAACATGGTCGAGCCTGTCCGAGGGCACCGACCTGAATAATGCGTCGGGGCTTGCACCCTGGCAGCAAAAGCGAGCCATTGAGCACATCCAAAGTCGCTACTGCGAGAATTTGTCAATCGCCGACCTCGCGGCGGAAGCGCGACTTTCACCCTATCATTTCATCCGCAGTTTCAAGCGTTCCGTTGGCGCTCCGCCGCATCAATATCTGACGAGGGTTAGGCTAGAACGTGCCCGTGTGCTGCTGGAAACGACCAATTTGGCCATAACAGAGGTTGCGTTCGAGATTGGTTACCATTCACCGGGCCATTTTGCACGGCTCTTCCGCCGAAGCTACGGCATGACGCCGACAGCTTATCGACGCGAACGGAACACCTGATTGGAGCCAGCCCGCAGCATCGGTATCTGAACATAATCGGGCGCTAGGTCACATGCCCCTAACGGGATTCCCATCGGGCACGACTTCTGGTTCAGTGGCCTGACGCAGGGCCAACTGTAGTGGCGCGGTTTGATTTTTCGGATTTCGAGTGGTCAGTGATCGAGCATGTCTTTCCGACCAACATCCGGGGCGTGAACCCGGTTGACCACCGTCAGGTGCTGAACACAATATTCTGGCGGTCGCGGACCGGCAGAGGCGTCTTCAGATGAACAGGGTGCATGCTTGCGGACAATTAAGGACGCATGCAGACACAAAACCGCTCTTAATTATTTTTTCTTGACTTTGTTTTCGAATCTGGCCGCGTCATGGCGGCATGCTCGTCGCCCTCGGTTTCAACCGGTGCCTCGAAAACCTCCTTTCCCAATTGCGGGCGCGAGATAGGGTGTAGGCTTGGCCAGCCAAGTTTGCTGGCAAGGGCACGCAGGTGAGTAATCATTGCCGCGTTGAATGCCTTCGGATCAGCTAGAGAATCTGATTGACGAACAACCCACGTCCATACCTATCGCAATTTGTGTGCGCTAAGGGCCATACATGCTCGTTCGATCGCTCGAATGCTAAATTCCGCTCCCGCCCCTGCTTGCGACCTTTTCAGCTGCCTCTGCCGCGTCCCGAAACGATGGCTGGACCATAGTGAATACTCTTTCTCGATGCGCCGTCTTGAGGCGATGGTTTATCTTCATTCCGCGAGCAGCAATTCCGCCATTCCATCGAG
>CAZGXT010000085.1:0-12520 GCA_964529675.1 uncultured Caulobacterales bacterium | reverse complement strand
CGATGCAAGGGGTTTTCGTCGAAAAACGATAATTTTTTTTCGAAGAGCGATAAGGGGCGTTTTCGTGGGCCGTCGGAAATTGATTGCAAAGCAGCTGGTGATCGCCAGCCATAACGCCGGAAAAGTCACTGAGATCAACGCGTTGGTTTTGCCGTTCGGCATCTCGGCGGTATCAGCGGGCGCCCTCGGCCTGCCGGTGCCTGAAGAGACCGAAGATTCCTTCGAAGGCAATGCCGCACTGAAGGCGCTGGCGTCGGCAAGGGGCGCCGGCCTGCCTGCGCTGGCCGATGATTCCGGTCTGGAAGTCATCGCACTCGGCGGCAGGCCCGGCGTTCACACCGCTGACTGGGCCGAGACGCCGACGGGCCGCGATTTCCTGCTGGCGATGGAACGCGTCGAGCGGGAATTGCAGGAAACCGGGGCGAAAGACCGGTCTGCGCGGTTCGTCTGCTGCCTCGCCCTCGCCTGGCCGGACGGACATGTGGAAACATTCCTTGGCCAGGTCGAGGGCAGCCTCACCTGGCCGCCGCGCGGTGCAATGGGTTTCGGTTTCGACCCGGTGTTCGTGCCAAGGGGCTATTCAAGGACATTCGCCGAACTCGATCCGGGATCGAAACACGCCATCTCTCACCGGGCGGATGCCTTCCGGCAGCTGGTGGCGGCGTGCCTCGAGGCTTGAATTATATCGAAATGAGGCGAATTATCTTCCGGACCTAATTTCTCTAATTTCGGTATAAATGGACCCGCGCAAGAACCCTTACGCCCGCGCTCGCCGAACTCGGCGCCAGTTTTTTCCGTGCACGGTTTGACCGGCTGACGCAGCTTGAGAAAACCTATTTGCGCGCGATGGCCGACCTGCCGCCGCCGCGCCGTTCTGGCGAGATCGCCGACCTCTTGGCGAAGAAAATGACCGCGCTCGGTCCCGTTCGCAATTCGCTGATCAGGAAGGGCATGATCTGCAGCCTGGCGCATGGCGAGAACGATTTCACCGTGCCCCTGTTTGACGGCTTCATGAAGCGCGTGATGCCGACGCTTGCGCCGTGACCGGCAGCCTTGCGATTTACGTCCACTGGCCGTTCTGCGCGGCGATCTGCCCCTATTGCGATTTCAACGTCCACAAGGACCGGGGGGCCGACGCCGGCGTTTGGACCCGGGCGCTGACCGCCGAGCTTCAACATTGGTCTGCGCTGACGCAGGGCCGGCGGGTCACCAGTCTTTATTTCGGCGGCGGCACGCCGAGCCTTGCCCCGCTTCCCGTCATTGAAGGCGTCGTCGCCGCGGCGGTGCGGCTCTGGGGCTTCAGCGACGACCCCGAGATCACGCTGGAGGCGAACCCCGCCGACACGGCGCGCTTTCCTGACTTTCGCGCGGCCGGCGTCACCCGGCTGTCGCTCGGCGTTCAGTCCTTCGAGGACGCCGCGCTGAAATTTCTCGGCCGCGATCATGACGGACGCACGGGCCGCGCCGCCGTCGACGCCGCGCTTCAAACCTTTCCGCGCGTCAACGCCGATTTCATCTACGCCCGGCCCGGCCAGACCGTTGGTCAGTGGACGGAGGAGCTGGCGGCGGCGTTGGCGACGGGCCTTCAGCACCTGTCGCTCTACCAGCTCACCGTCGAGCCCGGCACCGCTTTCGACCGGCAGGTCATGAAGGGCCGCTGGGCGCCCGCCGACGACGGCGACTGCGCCGACCTCTTTGACGCGGCGCAAGCGGTCACGGCGGCGGCGGGTCTGCCCGCCTATGAGATTTCGAACCATGCGCGCGAGGGCCATCGCTCCCGCCACAACGAAACCTACTGGCGCGGCGAGGATTATCTTGGGATCGGTCCGGGCGCGCATGGCCGCGTGACGGTCGAGGGGGAGCGCCGCGCCACTGAAACCGCGCGCACGCCCGCCGACTATCTCGCGCGCGCGCTTCGCGACGGCCACGCGCTGACGGTCAACGCCGCGCTGACCGAGGACGAGCGCCGCATCGAGAAATTCGCCATGGGCCTGCGCACGATCGACGGCGTTGAGGCCGTGGCCGGCGATCTCGCAGCGCTCGGCCCTGCAATTGCCGCGCTGGAGGCTGAGGGCTTCCTCACGCGCGCCGGCGCGCGCATCACGGCGACAGCCGACGGTCGGCGGCTTCTCAATGCGGTGCTGGGACGGCTGTTTGCGTGAGTGGAGTTGACTTTCTGCGTGCGACCGTCTTCCGCCATGCCCCATGGAAACCGATATCGACGGCATCGGCCGCATCATTCAGCTGTCAGTGGCGCCTGTTTTCCTGCTGGTCGCCATAGGCTCGTTCCTCAACGTCGCGACGCAGCGCCTCGCCCGCGTCGTCGACCGGTCGCGCACCCTCAAAAAGGAGATCGCCGGGGATGCCGCAGGCCCCGCGCGCGAGACCGCGATCGTCGAGCTGCGCGGCCTTTCAAAGCGCATCAGCCTCGCCAATTACGCGATCTATCTTTGGTCGGCGGCGGCGCTGCTTGTCGCCATCGATGTCGCGCTTCTGTTCGCAGGGGCTTTTGCGGGCGTTGACCTTTACGCCTTCGTCGCCGCGCTGTTTGCGCTCGCCATGATCGCGGTCATCGGCGGCTTCGGCTTCTTCATGGCCGAGATTTCCGTCGCGACGCGCACGCTGCGGATCAGAACGGATGCGATCCTCGGGAAACCTGACAGGGCGTGAGGCGGCGCTATTTCGATCCGGCGCGCGGGGGCGCGTCGACCTTCTCGATGCCTGAATAGACGAGCCGCGCCCTGGACGAGAAGGACTTGAACATCGCGCTGCCCTCAGCGTCGGATTCGGAGGCGACCATCAGCGCCGGGCCGCCGGGCGTTTGCGCCTTGTAGACCTGCAGCTGGCGCATCGCCGTGATCCTGACGGGCGCGGCCGGCTTGAACGGCTTCAGCGACCGCACTTCGACCGACGCGACATGGCCCTTGCTGCGGTCGAGAACGGCGGTCGCGGCGAGCGCCTCCTTCGCCGCCGCCGGCAGGTCGGGATCGCTGATCGGGATTGAAAAGACCGCCTCAGTCGCGTTTGCGGAAACCAGCCTTGCGCCCGGCAGCGCCTTGGCGAGGCCGTCATAGACAAGCGCGTCGTCCGCCTCGTCGTTCTTCGCCATGCGCGCGAAGGCGGCCTTCTCCTCCCTGCCATATTGATCAGCAGGCGGATCAATCGCCGTCCAGCGCGCGCCCGGCGGCTGGCGCGGATCGAAGCGCACGCGGAAAGTGCGCGCATCTCCTTCTCCAAGGTCGCGAAAGTCGAGCGTGAAGGCGTAGCGGTCCGCGGCGTGCGCCTCAGCCCTTTCGACGGCCGCCTTCAATTCGGCGACAGCGGCTTCGTCGGCCGCGGCGCCCGTGGAGAGGAGGCAAAGCGCTGCGGCGAGGGCCCGCATTCTCAGCTGCCGGCGATGAAGGATTTCGGCGCCGGTTCGATGACGCGGATGCCGCCCGGCTGGATTTCAAGGATCGCAAGACCGCGCTCGATCGTGCCTTCGGGCGTGAAGCGGAACAGCCCGTCGGCGCCGAAATAGCCCGAGCGCGAAATGATCAGCCTTTCGTCAAAGCGATCGCGGCGGCGCGGCGCCTGCCCCAATCGCGCGGCGAGCAGCGTCGCGTCATAGGCGAGCGAGGAAAGCCGCGGCGGGGTTTCGCCGAACGCCGCGCGGAAGCGGTCTTCGAAATCGCGGGTGATCGCCGGATCGGGCGCGGCGAACCAGCCGCCGCGCAGCGCCGGCTCGCGCGTCAGGCGCGGATTGTTCCACGCGGAGACGCCGAGGAGTTTCACCTCGTTGATGTTGACGTTGTAATAGGGAAGCAGCGGGGCGAGCGCGCGCAGCAGCGTTCCCTGCTCCGGCATCAGCACCGCCTGATAACCGAGGGAATTGCCCCCCGCCCCGCCGACCGCGCGCGGATTTTGCGGATCATAGCCGTGGCGCAATTCCGGGGGGATCACTTCCTTCGAATAGGCCGCGAGCCTTTTCGCCGGGGCGAGCATCGCATCGGGGCTCTGCTCATAGCGCTCCTCATGGACGAGGACGCCGCCGCGGATCGCCAGCTCTTTTGAAAAGGCCGTCGACACGCGCTGGCCGTATTCGTTCGCCGGCGCGAGCAGGCCGAAGCGCTCGCGCCCGTTTTTCATCGCATAATCGGTGACGCGCGCAACCTCGATCTCCGGCGGGAAGGAGAGGAGATAGACGCCCTCGCCCGCCGTCTCGACGTCCGAGGAAAAGGCGATCATCGGGGCGCTCGCGGCGCGCGCGACCACCGCCGCTGCAGCGGTCTCCTCGGAAAAGAGCGGCCCGAGGATGATCTCCGCCCCGTCGGCGAGCGCCGAACGCGCCGCGGCCGCTGCGCCCTCGGGCGTGCCGCGCGTGTCCTTGGGAATGATGAGGAAGCGATCATCGCCCGCCTCGAACGCGGCGAGCTGGGCGGCGTCGAACATCGAGGAGGCGACCTGCTGCACCGCCTCCGTCGCGCCGGTGAAGGGAAGCAGGAGGCCGACGCGCACCGGCTCGGCGTTCTGCAGGTGCAAGGGCGTCACGAAGCGCCGCTCGTCATAACGCGCGCGCTCCCGCCCATCCGCCGGAACCTCGCGCGGATCGATCGGCCCGGCGTCGTCCTCGCCGATGACGACCGGACCCGAAGGCCCCGTGTCGGACGTCGAGGCGCACGCGGCGAGCATCAGCGCGCCGCCAGCAACGACCAGCCGGCCGAACTTCGAAAGCATCATGAAATCACACCCTGAACGAGACGGCGCGCACCCTATCCCCGGCCGAAGGGGCCGTAAACCGGCGCACAGAACGCGGCGCCCGGAAATGGGGCCGGCGCCGCGCTGACGGCGCGGCGCCGGCGGTCATTACGGGCAAGCGGTCAGGCTCGCTTTAGCATGGTACGGAACCGCAGAACCCTTCGGTCTCCAGCGTGACGGTTGAACTCGCCGTCGCGCCGACAGCGTCCTGGATCGTGTAGGTGACGGTGAACGGGCGGTAGCCCGGCGCAAAATTCCCGACGAAGCGAACGCTGGAAGGCTGAACAATCGACGTTGTCACCCCCGAGGTGGTTGTCACTGAGATCAGGGAGAGAGGCCCGCTGTTGTCGGGATCAGAGTCGTTCTGAAGCACATTCACGACGACATTAAAACTTGTCTGGCTCGCGCTTGTCTGGAAGACGCTGGCGTTATCAGGGTTTGCAACCGGCGGCTGGTTGGGCGCGCCGCCTGAATTGGTGATTGAACCGGCGCCGGAGCCGTCGAGAATAGACGCGCCGCCGGTCGCTCCGGATAGATTTACCGCGAAGGACTCTGTCGGTTCGGTGACGGCGTCGGTCAGCGTCTGCACACTGATCGTCTTGGAGGTTTCTCCCGCGACGAAGGTAAGCGTGCCCGTTTGCGCCGTATAGTCGCTGCCGGCGACCGCCGTGCCGTCGGCGGTCGCAAAACTGACGGCGTTGGTCCCGCTGGTCGAGCCGGCGCGCGTGACGGTGAACACCGCCGCGGAGCCTTCGGCCGCCGAGGCGTCGCTGATGGAAAAGCTCGTCGAGGAGCCCGTGGTGCAGGAGGAAGGAACCGTCGAGGAGGCGCTGACGGCGCCTGCGGCGGTCATTGTTGCGCCCTGGCCCATGCCCTTGGCGGCGAACGCCGTCCAGGCGAGGCAGACCCGCGACCCGGGCAATGCAGACAGGAGCCCGTCACGCATCTGAATGTAGGTCGGCGTTGCGGGGGTCAGTTTGAGGCCTGACACGAGATCGGCGAGCAGCGTCTCAACCGAGAGGCTGTTCTGCTGATAGATCTCCCACAGCCGCCAGATCGTCGCGGCGTATATTTCCCCGTTTCGGTGAAGACCGCGGGAAGTGTTGAAGTTCGCAAGGGTTTCCGTGTGAAGCGCGTAGCGCTGCGACCTGATGCCGATGGTGTTGTTGAAGGAGTACTCCCCAATCGCGTCATTGTTCGTGAACAGCATCGCGACGACATCGGACATCCCTTCGCCGAGCGCCCCGGCGACGCTGCCCGACATGCCGCCGACAATGCGCCAGGTGAGGCCATGGCCGTACTCGTGGTAGACGACGTCGGCGTCGAGCGAGCTGTCGCGGTCGGGATTGGGCGCAGTCCAAAGAAACATCTGCATCCGGGGGCTTGAGCCGTCGGGCGGCGTGGAGAAATTGGCGTTGTTTGTGCCCGATCCGTCCTGCGTTTCCGCAAGAACGGGATCCGCGGCGACGCCGCCGAGCCCGCCATTGTTGACCTGGAAATTGCGGAAGCTTTCCGTGAATCCGGCTGCGTAGAGCCGGTCATGCGAGATGTTATTCTGGTAGAAGAGGTTCTGCACCGAAACGTCGATGTTGGCCGTGGTCGTCGGCGCCTGTGTGAGGTTGGCGGTCGCGAGGAAGTTGCCGCTCGTCACCGTAACCCCGCCGGCGTCTGGAAGGTTGTTGGCGTCAGCGTCGCGGTAAGCGCGCACATTGCACCCGCTGATGTTGCGCGTGTTCTGCGTCAGGCCATTGAGCCAGCGCGGCGCGGCGCCGCCGGCGCATGTCGAGGTGTTTGGTCCGTTGACAACGACCTGGCCGCCGACGCCGGGATGAATCGAAAACACGCGATAGCTGTCCGAAGCGGTGCGAAGCTCGCTTGAGACGACGTTTCCGATGCTGTCGATAAGCGTGTGGTAAAGCAGATTGTCGGAGTTTCGCCATGTTTCAACGAGGAACCCGACCGAAGCCTGCCCCAGCGTGTCGGAAATGACGACCCGCTCGACAGTCGGCGGCCGGAGAAAATAGGCGTTGCTCTTGGCCGTCGACACGAAGCCGTCGCGCGCGTCAATTGTCGCGCGCGGCGCGGCGGCGCCGAAGGCGCGATCGACGGCGATGCGGAGCGCGGTCTGCTCATCGACAAGGGGCCGGCGCAGCTGCGTTGTCCTGAACCGAACCACGCGATCAATGAGGTGAGCCAGCCGGCCGTCCGGGGCGTACGCCGCGCGCACATAGCCGCCATAGACGCGCATTCCGGCGAGGCTTTGCTCGAACTCGACATGGCGAACGCCATCGATCGCGCGGTCATCGACGACTTGCGCGCCAAGGGTTGACAGAGCGGACTCGTCCACGCCGATCGTGGCGAGGCCGGCGCGCACGCCTTCCTCCGGCGACCGGGAAGCGGGGAGGCGGTCGAAGACGCCCGCTTGATAGACGCCGTCCGCTGACGACGCGACGCCTGGCGCCTTCCCGATTTTGAGGTCTTCCGTTTGGTTGATGGGCGCTGCGCCCGCTGTCGACGAAAGAGCGACACAAACCGCAGCCGCGCTCACGCGCAGCTTCATTGATGCACTGATCATGCAGTCCTCCTCGGACGATGTGTTGGAGTTGAGCGATGATGCCCGCTGAGCCGGCGCGGGAACGCACTGAAAACGCACGACACCCCTCTATTTGAGGAGTATTGGCAAATCAGCTAGAGGTCAAATCACGATTAGATTTAAGATATGTAATGATAATTAGTAACATTATGAGTATACGGATTTTTATCGATCATTGAGCGCAAGGCGCAATATCGGATGGCGGATTTGGAGGGCCGCCCGTTTGTCGCCAATCCAGTGCGATGACGAGCGGCGGCGATTGACGGACGCTTTTTTTAAGCGTCGCGTTTCGAGCTCCGCGATTCCGACGTCACTGGCCGCCAGCCTTTATTCGGCGGCGACGCCGATCGGCGATCCTGACTGTGGGGCGTTTCGTGTCATCGCGGCGCTGAAGGGCTCTGACCGCCGACGCGTTTCAGATTGAAAGGATCAGTCGCAACGCCGCCGGCGAAAGGGCGCCGCTTTCATTCCTCGCCGTCGACTTCAGCGGCGAGCGCTTCGCCCCGCGGCGTCTCGCCGCGCGCCAGGCGGCGGAAGAGCTCACGCTGTTTTTCCCGCGCGATTTTGGCCGCCGTCCAATATTCGAGACTGCGGCTGGCGTCATGGGCGTAGGGCGCCAAAACGCTGGCGATGAAAACCGCCGACAGCAGCGCGCCGGCGCTGATCGGCGCGTCGGGCGGGGCCGCCAGCGCCGCGCCGAGCGCGAGGATTCCGGCCATTGCGCCGCTGCCGGCGGCGATCGCCCGCATGGCGCCGGCGTAATAGGCCCGGTCGAGCAGCGAATTGCGGACGCGGCGGCTGAGCTTTCGAAGTTTTCGCCGCTCCGCGCGCTTGTCTTGCGGCGCGCCCGCGTCGGCGGGATTGACGATGCGCTCGCCCGCGGCGTTTGCAAGGCGCCCGCGGCTCCTTCGCGCCGTCACGGTCGCTTCGGCCAGCTTGCGGCCGAGAAAAACCGACGCGGCGCCCGCGAGGACAAGCATCGCCGACACCGGCGCGGCGATGCGCCAGTCGATATAGGCGAGCGCGCCGACCGCGAGCGCGATCGTTGGCACGCTGACGATCAGCTGCGAAAGGCCGAGGCTCACCCACTGGCGAATGGGCGTCATGTCGCTCGTCAGGCGCAGCAGCACGGCGCCGCGCCGGCTCTGACGCGTCCCGCCCGCCTCGACCAGCCGCCGGAAAAGCCGCATCCGCAAGGCGTGGGCGTAGCTCTGGCCGACGCGCTCGGCCTCGACATGGGCCAGCCATTTCAAGAGACCGGCGGCGACCCCGCCGATTGCGAGCGCGAGAAAGAGGAGAACGGCCTCACGCCCGCCGCCCGCCCAGCCGTCCGCGGCGACTCGGTCGAACGCTGTCTTCATCAGGACCCCAAGGCCCGCCCAGACGGCGCCCTGCCCGACGCCGGCGGCGATCACCAGCGCAAGGCCGCGTCGACGCCGGCCGGTGAACACCTCAGGAAGGGGATCGCGGGCGCGCTTTCTCCCGCGGCTCGGCGCGGCGCCCCTGTCGGCGGGCGGGCGCGGCGGGAGTTCTTGCTCCAGCACGCGCTCACCAGCCATGACGGCTAGAAATTGAGCTGCGCGCGCGCCTGATAAATATTCGTCGATTCATTGAACCCATCGCGGTTCGGCGTCGCCCTGGCGTGAACATAATTGCCCATGATCCGGAAGTTCCGACCGAGATACCAGTTGACGCCGGCAAGATAGTCCTGTTCCTCGCCGCCGGTCACCAGCGCGTCATCGAGATCGAGGGCCGAGAATCGGCCGACGAGCTCGACCGCGCCGAGCTTGGATTTCGGCCGCACGCCGCCGAATGCGCCGTTGCGTTCGGAATAGGCGCGCCGTTCGCCGGTGAGAACCCACGTCGCTTCGACGTAGCCGCCCTGAAATTTCGGGTCGCCGAGCAGCGGCGCGTCATTGTCGCGGCGGATATATTGTCCGCGCAGCATGACGTTGCGGTAGCGATAAGCGGCCTCCAAGCCGAGGCTGACGAAAGAATCGACGTCCGCCAGCGCGCCGGTGTCGATCAGTCGCGCGCCGGCGATGCCCGATTGCGGAAAGGTGCGCACGCGCGTCGGCGCGCCGGCGTCGAGATTGCGGCGCTCGAAACCCGCGCCGAAATGCAGCGTCTGCCGGCCGGAATTGAGCGGCGCCAGCGTCGCACGCGCGATGATGCTCTCGCCTGCGTCGTTGTTGACGGTCGGGTCGAGCGCGATCGGATTGAAGAAATAGCCGGCGGTCAGCGACCAGTGCTTGCGATAGGCCTTCGCCTGACCGCCCACCAGAAAGCCCGGCGCGAGCGCTTGCGCGAGCGAGCGTTCCATCGCCGGCAACGCGTTCGACCCTTCAAGGTCTTCGAGGCTGAACGGCGCGATGAAATTGCCGCCGGTGAATTCAAAGCCGTCCAGTCCCCGATAGGAAAGCCAGGCGTTCTTGAATCCCTCGCCGATCGAGCTGAATTCATAATCGACGCGGAAATTCCAGTCCTTGAGGACCGTGCCGCCGAGTTCAAGACGCGCGCGGCGCACCCGCACGTCATCGTCGAACAGCGTCAGCTCGTCATCGAAAGACGCCGCATCGACATGCAGCCTGCCGCCGAGATTGAACGTCAAATCATCGCCCGCGACGTCGAGCGTCAGTCCCTTTTCGTCGAAGGTGAGCGGCTCGTCCGCGATCGCCGCTGCGGGCGCAAACGCCGCGCAGGCCGCCGCCGCGAGGCAAAATTGGCGAATGACTTTCATTTTAGGTTCCTTCAGGAGCGCGGTTTTCGCGGGGTTGACGATGGACGAAGAAAGTCGCGACGCAGCGGGCGAGACCCGCGGCGACGCAGTCTGAAAAGGCGTGCGTGGCGCCGGAAAGCTCCGTGTAGATCGCCGGCGGCGGCGCGCCGCGATTTCCGGCGGCGGCGTTGATCGCGCCGACCCAGTTGCGCGCGCGCTCGACCCGGTCGGCGCCTTGCTGGGCGTTGATCCGTTTTCCCTGACGAAGCGTGGCGTCGCGCGCGCGATCGGCCGATCCGACGGCGACGAGCATCGGCAGTGTCAGGAAGGCGGCGATGTCAGCGCCCGGCGGCCGGTCGCCTGCGTAACCGCGCGGATACCGCGCCGCCGCGTCCGGAAACGTATACCAGCCGGCCGCCGCGATCGACAACGCGCGGACGCGTTCCGGCCTCGCCATGGCGTAGCGGTGTGCGAATTGCCCGCCGCCGCTGAACCCGAAAAGATTGAAGAAAGGCGCGCCGAAATCTGCGGCGAGTTCGTCAGCCGCGCCGTCAAAGGCGGCAAGCGCGTTCCACCCGCTTTTCTGCCCAAGCGTCTGATAGCCTCGATAGGAAGTTCGCCCGAACACCGGCGCGACGACCGGAAAACCGAATTCGTCCGCGAGATCGCGGAACGCGTAGACATGCTCCAGCGCATTGCGCGAAATGCCGTGCACGCAAATCAGCGGCGGCCGCGAAAGATCGCGGCGAGGCGGAACGTAGAAGAAGCATCCGAGCGCCGCCGCGCCGATCGATCTTGAATAAACCTTACCGATCGGCGTGGTGCGCGGGGCCGCCGGCTTCGTCGCCGACGCAAACGTCCGGAACGCGTCGGATAAGGCGGCGGCGCCGTGCGGGGGTTTCATGTCAGATCGCCCCACGCCTGGCGGGCAGCAGAAAGGCGTGCGCGCCGCCGCTCGCGCTGAGGAGGTCCTCCTGCGTCATGACCATCAGTCCGGTCGCGCGCGTCGCCTCCGCCGCGGCGAGCGGAGAAGCCGACACAAGGCCCGAAATGGCGGCGGTCAGGTAGCCCTGCGCGGCTAGAACGTGAACGCCCGCCGCGGCGCTGATCGGATCGCCGGCCGCGAAGATCACGCTGTCCGTCTTTTCCCTTAGAAAGGTCGTGCCGAGCAGGGCCTGCGTTTCCTGCTGCAAGAGTCCGTCCGCGATCTCGCAAATGATGAAGTCCGGCCCGGCGGCGGAAAGCACGTCGAACAGGAGCCGAGCAGCGCGCTCCAGCGCCTCGACCGGCACGTTGTAGGTCGAGGCGTATCCGGCGTCGGTGAAATCGAGGACCGGATCGGCGCCGGCGTCCCTGAACAGCCAGCAGTCGCCGCCCGACCCGGTTCCGGTGAGCTTTACCGCCGCGACTTTGAGGTTCTGCCGGCGAAGGCTGCGAATGATGTTCGCCGCCGTCGTCGTCTTGCCGGCGTTCATCGATGATCCCAGCACCGCGATGACAAGCGGCTTGCGCGCGCCCTGGGCCGCGCCCGGCGCCTTCAGCGCGGCGCTCGACAGATTGAGCGGCGCGCCGTCGCGCGTGGCGAGAATGCCGAGCGGCTGCAGGCGCGTCGACCGCTTGACGCTCGCGTGCCGGGCGACGACGTCGCCGGCGATGCCGCCCGCGGCCGCCAGCGAACAGGCGGAGAGGCCGACCGGCAAAAGGGCGTGAAACTGGTCCGTCGCATAGCGCTCGCCATAGGCGACGACGACCATGTCGTCGACGAACAGCTTCGACCGCCGGCCGCTGACGAGTTCAAGATGGCCGTGCTGGCCGAGGTCGGTCACCGTGCAAATGGCGATGTCGCCGGCCTTCGGCTGGTAGTCTTCGTCGATCAGGCGATCGACAGAGGAAAGATCAAGGCGGCGGGTGACGTAAGAGCGCTTCGATCCGGCGATCTTTTCCTGCAAGGTCAGCGCCGCCGCGCCGAGCGGCCGAGGGGCCGCCGCGTTCGGCCTGCTCAGCCCGCATTCATTCGCCAATTGCGGCGGATCGGTGTCGGCCTCGGCCATTTGCGCACTCATGAACCGAAGAACTCCTGGGCCGCACGCACGACTTCCGAACCAGACCGCTCCATAATGGGAAACGGTTAAACAACAGGAAAAGCGCCGTCTACGGATTGAAAGGCGCCGAATCCCTAAAATTAGAGTCACGCTGAGGGCGGCCGGCGATCCGTAGGCGGAGGGATACGTTCTACGCCCGATACGCATCAACGGATCATCGGGCGCCGCCAACCCGGATGACCGCTTCTGAGATCGACCCGCCGCGGTTCGCCAGGTCTCCTGACGGGCCGCCGGCGCCGCCCGCCGCTGCTCGCCAGTTGACGCTATCCTAAAACCCGCGACAGGCTCAGGCCCATGACCCGCGCTGAAAAACCGCTCGATCCCGGCCTTTATGTGGCGGCGACGCCGATCGGCAATCTCGGCGATGTC
>CAZGXT010000084.1:11650-12739 GCA_964529675.1 uncultured Caulobacterales bacterium | reverse complement strand
GCGGCGCCGATACGATCCTTATAGAGACGATTTTCGACACGCTGAACGCCAAGGCTGCGATCTACGCCGTCAAGGAGCTGTTCGACGATATCGGCTATGAGGTTCCGGTGATGCTCTCGGTGACGATCACCGACCAGTCGGGCCGCACGCTCTCGGGCCAGACGGCGGAAGCCTTCTGGCATTCGGTGCGCCACGCAAAACCGCTTTCCGTCGGCATCAACTGCGCGCTCGGGCCTGACCTCATGCGCCCTTTCGTCGCCGATCTTGCGCGCGTCGCCGACTGCTATCTGTCGGCCTATCCGAACGCCGGCCTGCCGAACGCCTTCGGCGGCTATGATGAAACGCCGTCGTCGATGGCGAAACATCTTGGAGAATGGGCGCGCTCAGGGCTTTTGAACATCGTCGGCGGCTGCTGCGGCACGACGCCCGACCACATCGCCGCCTTCGCGCGCGCGGTGCGGGGCGTCAGTCCCCGCGATGTTCCGGAAATGGCGCCGGCGTTGCGCCTTTCTGGTCTTGAACCTTTCACGCTCGCCCGATGACTGCCGCCGCCTATCCGCCGCCGCTTCACCGCGAAGAGGACCCGGCGAAGATCGCGGCGCTGATACGCGCGCGACCCTTCGCGCATTTCTTCACGGCGCATTGCGGTCTTCGCGTCACGCGCATTCCGTTCGCGGCGGATTTCGAGGCGGGCGCGCTGCAGCGCCTGCGGGCGCATGTTCACGGCCGCAACCAGCAAGCGGACGGTCTCGACGGCGCAGAGGCGCTCGTCGCCTTTTCCGGACCCGATGCTTATGTCTCGCCCAATTGGCGAACGGCGCAGGATCGCGGCGCCACCTGGGACTATACGGCCGTCCATGTATGGGGCCGCGTTCAGGTCCGAACGGATCGCGGCTTCTTCGATGAACTCATCGGCGATCTCGCCGCCGCCGCCGAGGCGCGCAACAAAGGCCTCTCGGACAAGCCGGCATGGTCGATGAAGAACGTCACCGAAGACTATGTCGAGCGGCTGCGGCCGCGGCTCTGCGCGTTTGAGATCGAGGTATCGGGCGTTGAGGCGATTGCAAAGCTGCACCAGAACTTTCCGGA
>CAZGXT010000084.1:0-11550 GCA_964529675.1 uncultured Caulobacterales bacterium | reverse complement strand
TTCGACACCACCTCGTCGAAGTCGAACCTTGCGCTGATTGAGGATGTCGAGGCCTATCTGAAGGGCTTCGACATTGAAACGCATCGCGTCTGGAACGCCGATCGGTCGAAGGCCAATCTCTACGCCGTCGTCGGCCCGAAGGTCGCCGGCGGCGTCGTGCTCTCGGGGCATACGGATGTCGTGCCGGTCGACGGGCAGGCGTGGTCGACCGATCCCTGGACGCTGACGGAGAAGAACGCAAAGCTCTACGGCCGCGGCACGTCCGACATGAAGGCGTTCTCGGCGATCGCGCTGTCGCTCGTTCCGGAAATGTTGTCGGCGGGCCTCAAACGCCCGATCATCTTCGCGCTGTCCTATGACGAGGAGATCGGGCTTCTGGGCGCGCCGCACATGATCGCCGAGATCAGGGACCGCCTGCCGCCGCCCGAGGCCGTCATTGTCGGCGAGCCGACGCTGATGAAAGTGATCGACGGGCACAAGGGCATCGCCTCCTTCCGCACAAGCGTCACCGGGTTCACAACGCATTCGAGCCAGACCGATCGCGGCGTCTCGGCGGTGGAAGCGGCGGCGAAGCTGATTGCCAAGATTTCGGCGATGCGCGCGGCGCGCTCCGCCGCCGCGGACCCGGAGAGCCCTTTCTCGCCCCCCTATACGACCATGACCGTCAACGTCGTGCGCGGCGGAACGCAGCTCAACATCATGGCGGGCGAGTGTTCTTTCGACTGGGACTGCCGCGCCGTTCCGGGCGACGGCGCGGGCGCGGCGCGCGCCGAGTTCGACGCCTTCGCGCGCGAGGTTGAACGGGACATGCGGACCATCGCGCCCACCTGCCGGATCGAGACGGTGCAGCTCTCCAATGCGCCGCCGCTCGCGCCGTCGCCTGATAATCCGGCGGCCGACCTCGCGAAGTCGCTGTCGGGCCTCAATTCGACGGACGTCGTTTCCTATTGCGCCGAAGCAGGCCAGTTTCAGGAAGCGGGGTTCTCAACCGTGATCTGCGGCCCCGGCTCGATCGATCAGGCCCACCAGCCTGACGAATTCATCGCGGCGAGCCAGATCGCGGAGGGAACGAAATTCATCCGCAAGCTGATCGCCCGGCTTGCGGCCTGACAGGAGACGCAACGTCCCATGACGCCGCTCGAAGCCGCCGGTCTTTGGATCGGCCTCAATTCGCTCTATCTCATTTACGTCAGCGCGCGCGTCGGCGCGACCCGCACGCGGCTGAAGATCAATCTCGGCGACGGCGGCGATGAGGAAATGATCCGCGCGATCAGGACGCAGGGAAATTATGTCGAATACGCGCCGTTGGCGCTCGTCGGGCTTCTCGCGCTTGCAGCGCTCGGACAGGCGACGGCGCTGATCCACGGTCTCGGCGCCGCCTTCCTCGCCGCCCGGGTCGCCTATTTGTTGGGGCTCGGCCTTGATGTCTGGCCCGCAGGGCGGTTTGTGGGCACGCTGGGGACCATGCTGACCCTGCTCGCAACCGCCGGCGCGCTGCTCTGGGCGGCTTTCGCCTGACCCTTTGGGGCGCCGGACTTTACGACGAATTTACCCTGACCTGCGACAAACGGCGTTTCCGAGGTTGCGTCAGGGGCCCGAGGGGTGAAGCGAATTTCTCATTGCCGTGCGTGCGGATCAGCGGCCCTGACGCCTGCTTTCGCGCTTGAGGGCGCCGTGAACGGCGCCGGCCGTAAAGGCCTTATCGCGCGCGCCAGGAATGAAGCGGTCGACTTCGTCCTGTGCGATCCGACACGCGACGTTCACGCCTGCGGCCTTCTCCAGAACGCACATGCGAGCGACGGGCCGGTGACGCGCACGGCGCCCTCCGGCGTCTTCCGGGTCACCCGATCTTCGCTGCGCGCGCTTGCGACCGAAGGACTTGAGCTCATTTCGGGGCGCGACTGCGCCGCGCTCGACATCGGCTGCTCGGACGGCACGCTGCTGTCCTTCTATCCGCGCTGGGTCGACCGCTACGGCGTCGATCTGTCAGATGACGTCGACGAGGTCGGCGCATGGACATGGTCGGCGAAGACGCGGTTTCCGGGTCCTGAAATCGACCGCGCTTTCGCGGGCAAGAAATTCGACCTCATCACCGCCGCCTCGACGCTTGAAGAAGTCGACGAGCCGCGGGCCTTCCTCGCGCGCGTCAAATCGCTATTGACGCCCGACGGCGTCTTCTGCCTCGAAACGCTCTATGCGCCGATGGCGTTGACCCATACCGCCGCGGACACGTTCGCAAGCGGGATCAGCGCCGTCTATTCGCTGACGGTGCTTGAACGGCTGCTGCGGGACTGCGAACTCAAGGTTTTTCGCGGGGCGCTGACGGAAAAGGACGGCGGGTCGATCCGGCTGTTCATCACGCATGCGGAATCGCCCGATTATGATTTCGACCCGTGGTATGAGCGTCTCGCGCAATTGTGGGACGAGGAAAACGCGCTCGGCCTGCGCTCCATCCAGCCCTATCAGGCGTTCGTTGCGCGCGCCGCTGACATTCGGGCGGCTTTCGCCGACCAGATCGCGGACTTCGCCAAGCGCGGTCAGAGCGTGCATCTGTTCGGTTCCGACGCCGGCGCGGCGATGATTTACGCGTGGGCGGGCGCCAAGGCCGAAATCATTGAAGCGGCCGTCGCCGCGACCGCGTTTGAGGATGGCGCGCGCCTGTGCGCCGGCGGACCTGCGCTCGTCTCGGAGCAGGAATCGCGTGCGGTCAACCCTGACTGCCTGATCGCGCCGGCAGCGCTCAAGCGGGAGATTCTCGAACGCTGGCGCGATTATATCCTGCAGGGCGGCAAGGCGCTGTTCGTCACGCCGGGCGTGCATATCGTCAACGCCGCCAATTATGCGGCGGAATTCGGAAAGTCCCTCGCGGGCGCCGAGGGCGGCGGCGGCGCGGACTCGCTGCGGTCGATCCTGAGGGCGGCGGGGGGGCTGCGCGTCGTCGGCGGAAAGGACGCGAAGAAGGCCGCCTCCGCCTGAGCTACCGTGTACTGATAAACCGCCGCGTCGTTCCTTCAAGGACGACGGCGGTCAGCATGTCAGACCACACGGCGCCCGTGTCGACGGCGATCCGCCAGCCATGGTCCTGCGGCTTCTTCACCGGATGGTGACCGTGCACCACGACCTCGCGCAGGCGCTGCTCCGGCGCGGCGTTGTGAAATTCGCCGCGAATCCACAGGCAATCAGACTCTCTCTGGTCGGCGAGGGCGACGCCGGGACGAAATCCTGCATGCACGAACAGATAATCGCCGAGCGGCCGCCATATCTCGAGCGACTTCAGGAAATCGAGATGGTCTTCGGGCATCTTGCCCGCCAGTTCCGCAGCGAGATCCGTCGGCGCCTTGCGCCAGATCTGGGCGACGCCGTAGCTCTCCAGGGTCTTGTCTCCGCCCCAATGAAGCCAGTCCTCATTGCGGTCCGGCGCGTCGAGGAAATCGAGGATCGCTTCCTCGTGATTGCCCTTGAGGAAAATCGCGTCGGGCTCGGCCGCGCGAATCGCGAGGAGCGTCTCGATGACCGCCTTCGAATCCTCGCCCCGATCGACATAGTCGCCGAGAAAGATCAGGCGCCGCTTATTGTGCGCAGCATCCGCGTTAATCATTACGAGCAGCGCCTTGAGAAGGCCGGCGCAGCCATGGATGTCGCCCACGGCGTAAAGCCGCTCACCCTCCGGCGCGGCGGCGGCTGCATGCTTTTCCCTGAAAACTTTTCCGATCATCGGCTCAACAGCTGGTCCTCAACCCTGTAAGATAGGGGCGATTTATGATTATTGCCCATAGATCGACAAAGCGAGGCGGCGACGGCCGCGAGAATGTGCTGATGACGGCGAATTGCGCATGACCGTACTGGTGACCGGCGGCGCCGGCTATGTCGGCGCGCATATGCTCCTGGCGCTCAAGGCGGCGGGCGAAGAGGTCGTCGCGCTTGACGATCTTTCCGCCGGGGCGCGCTGGCTGACGCCTGAGGGGGTCGCGCTCGCCGTCGCGGATGTCGGCGACCGGGCGGTCGTCATGCGGCTGCTGCGCGAGCATGCCGTCAGGGAAGTCGTTCACTTCGCCGGGTCGGCGCTGGTGCCGGAGTCGCTGCAAAAGCCGCTGCACTATTACTGGAACAACACCGCGAAGACGATCGCCCTTCTCGAGGCGTGCGTCGCCTGCGACGTCGCGCGCTTCATTTTTTCCTCGACGGCGGCGGTCTATGGAACGCCGGATCAGTCGCCCGTCAACGAGGCGTCCGCCATCCATTCCATATCGCCTTATGGCGCATCAATGGCGATGAGCGAGCGCGTTCTAGAGGACGCAGCGCGCGCGCACGGCTTCGCCTACACGACGCTGCGCTATTTCAACGTCGCCGGGGCGGACCCGAAGGGCCGGGCGGGCCAGATCGGCAAGCCGACCCACCTCATCAAGGTCGCGGCCCAGATCGCCGCGGGCGTTCGCAAGGAGAAGCTGCAGGTTTACGGCGACGACTATCCGACGCCCGACGGCACGGCGATTCGCGACTATGTTCACGTGTCTGATCTCGCCGACGCTCACCTTGCAGCGCTCGCGCGCCTGAGGCGCGGCGCAAGGTCGGAGACGCTCAATATCGGGTACGGTCGCGGTTATTCCGTGCGCGAAGTGATCGACGCCTTCGAAGCGGTGACCGGCAAGCCGATGCCGTTTGACATCGCGCCGCGGCGGCCCGGCGACCCGGCGCAGCTGATCGCCGACACGGCGGCGATCCGCACCGAGCTCGATTGGCGTCCGCGTTATGACGAAATCGGGGTCATCGTGCGTTCCGCGATCGAATGGGAGCGCAAGCTCGCCGCCGCCGCGGGAAAGTCCGCATGACGGCAACGCGTTGGTGGCGGCTTGCGTTTGTCGCGCTCGCCCTGTTCGTCGCCTGGCAGACCCTGACGCCTGATCCGGATGAAACGGAAGGCGGCATGTTGATCGCGCGCATCATCGCGGAGCTGGTCTTTCACTCGCCCGATCTGGCTGACAAGGTCGCGCATTTCACGGCTTACGCCGCCCTCGGAGCGTCGGCTGCGCTCGGCCGGTTGCGGATGCTCGGTCTGCGCTCGCCTGTGATCGCAGCGATCGCCGTTTACGGCATGGCGCTTGAGGGCCTGCAGGGGCTCGGCGGCGTCAGGGCGCCGGAACTCGCCGATGCGACCGCCAACGCGCTCGGCGTCATCGCCGCTTTTGCTGGGGCCGCCGTGCTCGAACGGCTGATGGTGAGGCGCGCAGCGTGAAGGCGGTCGTCATCATTCCGGCGCGCCTGCAGTCGACACGATTGCCGCGCAAGCTGCTGCTCGAAATCGGCGGCCGGACGATCATCGAGCGCACCTGGCGTCAGGCCCGGCGAGCGGCGAGCGCGCACGTCGTCGTCATCGCAACGGATTCTCCCGAAATCGCGGCCGCGGCGAACGGCTTCGGCGCGCGCGTCGTGATGACCCGCGCCGACCATCAATCCGGCACGGAGCGTATCGCCGAGGCGGCGGCTTCGTCGCCCGATGCGGACCTGATCGTGAATATCCAAGGCGACGAACCCGAAATAGATCCCGCCCATATCGACGCGCTGATTGCGACGCATCGCGCCGCGGGAACTTTCGCATCAACGCTCGCCTGTCCGTTTCCGCCGGCGCTTGATCCGGCCAATCCTGCGGCGGTCAAGGCGGTGTTGGGGCGTCCTATCGACGGCGCCGATCGATCATTCGAGGGGCTCTACTTCACCCGTGCGCCTGCTCCTTATCCGCGTGACGGCGGCGTGGGCGATTTTCACCTTCATGTCGGCGCTTACGCCTTCGGGCGCGCAGCGTTGATGCGCTTCGCCGCAGCCCCGCCGGGTCGCCTCGAACAGATCGAGCGGCTGGAGCAACTGCGCATTCTGGAATTGGGGGAGAAGATTGCAGTACGCGTCGTGGGCGAGGCGGCGCGCGGAATTGATACGCCCGAAGACTATGCGGCGGCCAAGGAACGGATCGAAGGGCGCGACGTCGCTTCCTGAAAGACAACAGGCTCCGGAGTCACTCGCCGGAGCCTGCGTCGGTCTGTCGGGGCTGGGTTTACTGCTTTTTCAACTCGCATAAACCGATTAGGCGAGCGCGCCCATCGTGTAGGCCGCCGGGAAGATCGCAGCGAGCGTAACGATCAGGGTGAAAGCGAACGTCGTCAGTTTGGCCATTTTTCTCTCCTCTTTTTCTTTTTTCGCCGTCGCCGGCATGAGAGGGAAATAGGCGATGTCCGTGAAAAGAAAACAGCATCGGGCGCCGTTCCGCCGCAATCTGAAAACGGTTCGTCGATCTCGAATTTTAACTATTCAGCCCGGCCCGCGGAGCGATCGGTTCGTCGCCCCTCCGGACCGCTGAAGCGCGCTTTACAAGCCGATGAAGGGCTGAACGATACGGCCGACGATGCTTCTGAAGCGCAACGGCGCGCTGGTGGCGATAAGGCAGATGCAGGGCTCGTCGCCCGTCGCGGTCGGCGCGTGCAGCACGTCTTCGTCAAGGTCGGCGAGATCGCCGCGCCGGAAATCCCCCACCTCATCGGTGTAGGACCCGCGCAGGATCAGCGTCAGCTCCTCATCGCCGTGAGTGTGCTTGGGAATCTTCACGCCCGGAGAGATCTTCAGCAGGCGGAGCACGCCCGGGCGATAGCCGCCGGCGGGAATGACGAACTGTGAAAGGCCCGGCGCGACCTGGCGCCATTCGATCGCATCGACGCCGTCCTTCAGGTACTTCGCCAGCGGATGCGCAGCGTCGAGCGCAAAGTCGTTGGCAGCAAGGATCGACGCGGGCGCCGGCGCGGATTCCTGTTTTCCGGCGCGCAGCCAGAAACTGTCGAGCGCGCTGTCGCTCATCGAGGCCGGCTCGACTGTCTCAAGGCAGGCGCCGCCGACCACTTCAAAATCCGCAACGGCGACACGGCAATCCGCGCACAGCTTCAGATGCGCGGCGATGACGACGCTGCGCGCCTCATCAAGCTGGCCGGCGGCGAAGGCGGCGAGCGTCATGTCTTTCGGGTGATGACGGATGTTACTCAACGCTGTCACCGAGTTCCTTTCTGATCTTCTCAAATGCAAGTCTAAGTCGCGATTTGACCGTACCGAGCGGCAGGTTAAGGCGCTCCGCGATTTCCGAATGCGGCGCGTCCTCGATGAAATGGAGACGCACGACTTCGTATTGGGCGGGCGGCAGCGACTGGAACGCCGCCCGGATTTTTTCATCCCGGTCCTGCCGCTCCATCATGGTATCGGCGCGCGGCTCTTCTTCAGGGGCGAATGCCGGGTCCTCAGCGTCGGGCGCGGGCTTGGCCGCCCGGCGGGCGGCATCGATCCTGAGGTTGCGGGCGATCGTAAAGACCCAGGTTGAAGCGGAGGCCTTGGACGGGTCGAACAGCCTGGCCTTGCGCCATACCTTCAGCATCGCTTCCTGAGCGAGGTCTTCAGCAAGATCAGCCGCAGTGCCGATACGCATCAAATAGCCTTTGATGCGCGGGGCGAAGAAGGCGAACAGCGAGTTAAAGGCGTCCCGATCCCCGGCGGATGCAACCCGCAGAAGCAATTCGTTAAGCCGGTCCGGATCCGCCGGCGCCGGCATGGCGGAAGGCCTTAAGGCAGTCACGCGACGCGCAAACGCTCCAAACATCCAACCGCCTCATCCGTTTGAAGGTGATACGGATGCCCGGCGGCTTGGATCACTGTTTTGTCCACTTTAGTTTACATGAAATTCCGCCCTCATCCAGCCCGCGCCGCGGCTCGTATGACTTGTCGCACCCACCTGAAGGACCTCCATGGCATTCGACGCTCGCGACCCACGCGCCACACGGCCGGCGCCCCAGAAACGCTTGCGCGTCGCGGTAATCGGTTCGGGGGTGTCCGGCCTGTCGGCCGCATGGCTCCTGTCCGCTGACCATGAGGTTGTCGTTTACGAGAAGGACGGACGCCTTGGCGGGCACGCCAACACGGTGCCGGTCGAAACCGCCGAGGGGACGATGGGCGTCGACGCCGGTTTCATCGTTTTCAATAGGCCGAACTACCCGAATCTGACGGCGCTTTTCGATCATCTGGGCGTCGGGGTCGAAGAGACGAACATGTCGTTCGCCGCGTCGATCGACGGGGGCCGCGTCGAATATTCCGGGCAAGGCCTGTCCGCCGTGTTCGCGAACCCGGCAAGCGTCTTCTCGCCGTCGCACTGGGCGATGATCCGAGACATCTTACGCTTCAATCGCGAAGCGAAGGCGGCGCTTGGCGAGGGCATGGACGACAGCGTGACTCTGGGCGCTTTTGTCAGGCGGCAGGGATATTCCGCGGCGTTTGTCGATCGCTTCCTTGCACCGATGGCGGCGGCGATCTGGTCGACGCCCTCGCTCGACATTCTCGATTACCCGGCGGTCTCGCTCTTCCGCTTTTACGCCAATCACGGACTTTTTCAGGTCGCAAACAATCCGCGCTGGAATACGGTGACGGGCGGTTCGAGGGTTTATGTCGACCGGATTTCGGCGCCGTTTGCGTCGAATGCGCGCCTCGGCTGCGGCGTCGCTAGGGTCGCGCGCGACGGCGCCGGCGTCATGGTGACGGACGAGCGCGGCCACGCCGACCGCTTCGACCATGCGGTCATCGCGACGCACGCGGATCGCGCGCTCGCGATGATCGACCGGCCTACCTCGCGGGAAGAGGCGCTGCTGAAGGCCTTCCGCTATCAGCCGAACCGGGCGTTCGTGCACACTGACAAGGCGGCGATGCCGCTGCGCCGACGTGTCTGGTCGAGCTGGAACTATATGGGCGGCGACGGCGCCCCGGCGGTCACCTATTGGATGAACCGGTTGCAGAACCTCGCATGCATGCAGGACATCTTTGTCACTCTCAATCCGTCCGCGCCGATCCGCGAGGATGCGATCATCGCCCGGTTCGACTATGATCACCCCATGTTCAACGTCGATGCGATGAAGGCGCAGCGCGAATTGTGGTCGCTGCAGGGCGAGGGCGGTCTCTGGTTTTGCGGCGCGCATTTCGGCGCCGGTTTTCACGAAGACGGCCTGCAGGCGGGCCTTGCGGCGGCGGAAGACCTGGGCGGGGTGCGCCGCCCATGGACGGTCGCCGATGAATCAGGCCGGATCTGGCGCCATGCGCCGGCGCCGCTGGCGATGGCGGCCGAATGACCGCGACCGGCGCAACGCTTTATCACGGCGTTGTCGCGCACCGGCGGCTGAGGCCGGTCGGGCATGGATTTTCCTACCGCGTCTTTTCGATGCTGTTCGACATCGACCGGATTGATGAACTCGCGGCGGACGCGCGCTGGTTTTCAAGAAACGGGTTCAATCTCTTTTCCTTCCATGACGCCGATCATGCCTTCAATGAAGGATCGACGATTTCACAAAGCGTGCGCGCGCTTCTGCGTTCGCACGGCTACAGCGGCGGCGGCCGGATCGACCTTCTCTGCTACCCGCGCATCCTCGGCTATGTCTTCAATCCCCTTTCGATCTTTTATTGCCGCGATGCGCGCGGCGATCTCGAGGCCGTGCTTTACGAAGTACGCAACACGTTCGGCGGGCGCCATTCCTATCTGATGCCGGTCGAACGCGGCGCGGCGATCATCCGTCAGTCCGCGGACAAGGTCTTCCACGTGTCGCCCTTCATGGACATGGACCATTCTTACGATTTCCGGCTGACGCCGCCGGGCGAGACCCTGTCGGTTTTCATCCATCAGACTGACGCCGAAGGCCCGATCTTCAACGCCTCCTTTGCAGGCCGCGCAGAGCCGGCGACCGACGCCTCGCTGTTCGCCGCGTTTTTCCGTTATCCGCTGATGACGCTGAAAGTGATCGCTGCGATCCACTACGAGGCGGCGCGCCTGTTTCTCAAAGGGCTGCGACTGAAAGGCGCCGGGCCTGATCCGGCGACTCCCGTCTCCGCGGTCCGGCCGCGCGCCCTTGACAGGGAAGCGGCCTAACTCACCGGCGCCAAGGCCTTGGGCAGCGGCAATCTGATGTCGCGGGCGAGACGCAGTTTTGAAGCCCACTCGGTTATCATCGTCAGCTCGGCGCCGTGTCGGGCTTCCAGATCTTCATTCGCCGCCCGGCGCGTTTGCGCCGTAAAGGGTTTGCCGGAGAATTTGGCGTCTGCCTGAAAGACGGGTCCGTTTGCGACGTCATCAAGCGTTGCGTGCGGGATATCGAGGCCCAGCGTGGAGGACGCCGCGGCCGGCGTCGAGCGCGTCGGGCATCCATTCCGGGTCGCGAGCAAGTGTCTTGGCGTCGGTCATCGCCGCGTTTATGGACGCGCTGCGGCGGATGCGCTAGGCGATCCGTCGGTCCGGAGGCCGCCATGGACAAGATCTACAAGGACGCGACGACCGCCCTCGATGGGCTGCTGTTCGACGGCATGACCATCATGGCCGGCGGGTTCGGCCTGTGCGGCATTCCGGAAAACCTCATCCTCGCCCTGCGCGATGCGGGCGTCAAAAATCTCACCGTCATTTCCAACAATGCCGGCGTCGACGGCTTCGGCCTCGGCATGCTCCTCAACAGCCGGCAGGTGAAGAAGATGATCTCGTCCTATGTCGGCGAGAACAAGGAGTTTGAGCGGCAATTTCTTTCTGGCGAACTCGAACTTGAATTCAACCCGCAAGGAACGCTGGCGGAGCGCTGCCGGGCTGGCGGGGCGGGGATACCGGGGTTTTATACGAAGACCGGCGTCGGCACCGTCATCGCCGAAGGCAAGGAGCACAAGGTCTTCAACGGCGAGACCTACATCCTCGAAACGGGGCTGGTCGCCGACCTCTCGATCGTCAAGGCCTGGAAGGCCGACCCGGAGGGCAATCTCGTTTATCGAAAGACGGCGCGCAATTTCAATCCGATGATGGCCTCGGCCGGCAAAGTCACCGTCGCCGAGGTCGAGGAGATCGCGCCGCTCGGCGCCCTTGATCCTGACCACGTCCACACGCCCGGCATTTTCGTGCAGCGCCTTATCAAGGGCCGACACGAAAAGCGCATCGAACAGCGCACTGTCCGCAAGAGGGAGACCGCGTGATGCAGAATGTTGCGAAAGGCTGGGACCGCAATCAGATGGCGGCGCGCGCGGCGAGGGAGCTGAAGGACGGATTCTACGTCAACCTCGGCATCGGCATTCCGACGCTCGTGGCGAACTTCATTCCGGACGGCGTCGACATCACGCTGCAATCCGAAAACGGCATGCTCGGCATGGGACCGTTTCCCTACGAGGAAGACGTCGATCCCGACCTCATCAATGCGGGCAAGCAGACGATCACTGAGATCAAGGGCTCGTCCTATTTTTCCTCCGCCGACAGTTTCGGCATGATCCGCGGCGGGCATATCGACCTCTCGATCCTCGGCGCGATGGAAGTGTCGGAGAAGGGCGATCTCGCCAACTGGATGATCCCCGGCAAGATGGTGAAGGGCATGGGCGGGGCGATGGACCTCGTCGCCGGCGTGAAGCGCGTCGTCGTCGTCATGGACCATGCGTCGAAAGCGGGCGAGCCGAAGCTCTTGAAACAGTGCTCGCTGCCGCTTACCGGAAAACAGGTCGTCGACATGGCGATCACCAATCTCG
>CAZGXT010000083.1:4364-12849 GCA_964529675.1 uncultured Caulobacterales bacterium | reverse complement strand
GGCGCGCGCCTTCAATACCAGAATGACCAGCGCGAAACCGCCGTTGACGATATTGGCGGCGACGACGGGGATGCTGGCGATCAGCGCGCCGTAGACGCCCCAGAGCGCGGTCGACACGACGACGATGACATAGGTCGTGAGCGAGATCGCCGCGGTGTCGCGCGTTCGGATGACGCGCAGGGCCTGCGGCGCGAATGTCACCATCGAGAGCGCCGCCGCCAGCGAACCGACAAGGTCAGCGCTTCCCACAGTCAGGCCCCTGTCAGAATCTGGTTGGAGATGACGCTGCTGACAATCGAGAAGAGCGCGAGCAGATAAAGAAAGCTTACGCCGACGCCCGTCCAGACCGATTTGATCCAGCCGCGTCTGTACCCGCGCTTCACCGCAATGACGAAATAGAGCGCCAGCGCGATGGTGGCGGCGGTGAAGACGCTTGGGACGCTCGCCTGCGCCGCGACGATTGCGACGCCGATGATCACGAATGCGGCCGCATGGGCGTAAAGCGAGAAAACGAGGTGGTCGAAAATCAGCGCGTCCCTGCCGCGCAGGAACAACGCCAGGATGAGCGCCAGCACCGGCGTCATCAGGAACATGACGCGCGGCAGCCAGTTATTGACGCTGGCGTTGAAGGCTGCGGGATCCTCCACCGCGCGCGAGACGCCGCCGAAGGCGCGTTCGATCAAGTTGACGGCTTTTCTGGCTTCCTCGGCGCGCGCCTGGTCCTGCGCGTCGGCGTTTTCGATCTCGCCGCGAATTTCTCCCATCAGACTGTCGCGGCAGCGGGCCCAGCGCTCGGTGTCGATCCTCACCTCTTCCGGCTGCACGAAAAAGACCACCTCGACGTTGATCTCGCAATCAAGGGCCTCGCCGTCGATGACGACGGCGGCGTCGGGCTGGGCTTCGCGGACAAAAACACCGCTGCGGGCGGCGTTCACCGCGACTCTCGCCTCTTCGTCGAGACCTTCGATCGTTTTCTCCAGCGCCGCTTTTTCCGCCGCGACTTCCTCAGGCGTCTTCGCGGTCACCTCAAAGGCGATGAACATGGTTTTGGTGAGACCGAGCGTCAGGAAGAAAAGGAAACTGACCACCAGGAACAGCCGCACCGGCGGCGTGTAGCGCGAGCGCCTGCCGTGACTGTAGTTCGACGACACCGTGCCCGGCGCCGCCGCGAGGAGGCCGAGCGTGCGCCACATGCGCCCGTCGAAAGAAAAAGTGTCCTTCAGGAAATCCTTGAACAGGACGAAGGAACTGCGGCGCATGTCATCGTTTTTCTGGCCGCAGCCCGCGCACCACGCGCCGACGATCCGTGTTCCGCAGGAAACGCAAACCGCCGCCGCGGCGACAGCGGCGGCGACCGCAGCCGTTTCGGCGGCCCCGCCGCCCTCGATCGGTTCAATCTCCGGCGTGTCGCTCGCCATGCCCCCTCGCCCTCCGCCGGCAGTCTAGCGCAACGGCCTCGGGTTATAAACGGCGCCGAGGGCGCAGAAGCGGGCCGTCGCGCAGCCTTTCGCGGAAAACGACATAAAGGATCGTGGCGCCCGCCATGACGACGCCGCGAAGGGTTCCCGAAATCTTCGATTTGCCGACGCGGCGGCGATAGCCGACCGGCGTCTCGCAGACGCGCAAGCCCTGCTTGGCGGCGCGCGCCTGCATCTCAGCCGTCCAGCCATAAGCGTCATCATCCATCGCGAGGCGCGCGAGCGCTTCGGCGCTGATCGCGCGAAACGGCCCAAGATCGGTGAACCGCACGCCCCAGAACGCCCCTATCAGCGCGCAGGCGAGCGCATTGCCGAACCGTTGCGCCGGCGTAAGCGCTCCGCGTTCGACGCGCCCGATCATCCGTGAGCCGATGACGAGGTCGGCTGCGCCTGCCGCGACCGGCGCGACGATCGCCTCGGCGTCAGCAGGATCGTCCGCCCCGTCGGCGTCCATGAAAAGGATGATGTCGGCCGGAAGCGCCGCGGCTACGCCTGCTTTGCAGGCGCGCCCGTAACCGGCCCGCGGCTCTGATACGACTGTCGCGCCATGGGTCCGGGCGATCTCCGCGGTTCGATCATCAGAGCCGTTGTCGACGACGATGATCGCGCTGAGGAAGTCTGGCGCCTGCTGCAGCACCGACCCTATCGATCGCTCCTCATTGCGCGCCGGAACGACCGCCTTGATCGTCAGCCTACGGAGCGCTGTCATGCGCCCGCCCGCCGACGCATCATCAGGTGAACGGCGAGAGGCAGCGCGATCTGCGCGCCGAGCAGGAGAAAGGGCGGCTCCGCGCCCGTCAGGGCGTTTGGAAACCGCAGGAGATAGATCGCCCCGCCGGCGGCGAGCAGCGCGGCCCCAAGGCTCGGCGCAAGCGGCAGCAGCGCGGCGCCCCAGACTGCGTACCACGGATAGGCGGTCGGCGAGAGGGCGAGGATGATCATGACGAGCGTCAGCGCGCGCGCCGGGGCGTGCGCCGCCTGCGCGTCCGGCCGGAGGGCGAGGACGAGCGCGGCGGCGCCGCAAAGCCCGGCCGCGGCGAGGCGCGCGAACGCGTCCGCATCGACCGTGACGAGCGCCGCGACCTGTTCCATCAGCACAAAGAGGAACGCGCCGCGCCGCCATTCCGACGCATAGGCGGCAAGGCCGCTGTCGCTCGCGCCCGCCGCCAGGAACAGCGGGGCCAGCAGAATGACCGACACCGTGGTCGTCGCGGCGACGGCGCGCGCAAGCGCCCACGGCGCAAGCAGAAATCGCCGGAAGAGGATCGGCGCGAGGAGGAGCGGCCAGAGCTTGATCCCGGCGGCAAGGCCAAGCGCCGCGCCGGCGAGCGCCGGGCGACCGGTGCGCGCGGCGAGGAAAGCGGCGATCAGCGGGGGTGCGATCAGCGCATCCATATGCGCGGTCGAAAAAGTCTGCGCGATGACCAGCGGATTAAGCCAGTAAAGGAGCGACAGCGACGCCGGCGCGCCGAATGCGGCGAGCGCGCGCAGCAGCAGCCATAAGGTCCCGCCTTCGACCAGCAGCAAGACAAGACGCCAGGCGTCGAGGCTGAACGGCGCGATCGCATGCGCGAGCGCGAAGGCCGCCTGCGCCGGCGGCGGATAGACGCTGGTTAGATAGGGATGATTGACGAGTTCAGGATAGTCGGGCCGCGCCGCGCCGATGCGCCGCAGCGTTTCAACAGAGCGGTCGTCTGTCGGCGCCTTCGGCTCGCCGAAGGCGTCGACCAGAAATCCGTCCGAAGGCGGATGATCGGAGGGGTTGACGCCGGCGGCGACAGCGGCGCCTTCCCAGAGATAACGGCGCCAGTCGTCCTCAAGGATCGGCTGCGAGCCGAAGAAGAGGAGGCGCAGAGCGAGTCCCAGCGCGACGAGCGCGGCGAGGAGCCGGCCCGCCGCCGGCGCGCGCGGGAGCGCGCCCGCCAGAGCGGCGGACGCGCATCCTGCAATCGCCGTCAGCGCGAACGCCGCTGCGACCGGCTGATCGTCCGGCGGCCGGTCGATGGTGAAATCGGGGGAGAGGACGCGCAGGCCCGCAAGGCCCGCCGCCAGCGCCAGCGCGCCGGCGAGCGCGATCGCGCGCGGCCCGGCGCGGGAAGGATCAGCGCGCATCCGCTCCGGTCAGGATCCCGTCGGGAAGCTCGGCTGCTGTTGCGGCCGCGGGCCGACCTGCGTCTGGTCGACAATGCGCTCCACATAGGCGTCGGGCTTATAATTGAAGTCGCGATAAACGATCGTCGACGCCTTTGCGAGGTTGATGCGCGCGCCATGCGTTATGTATTGCTCAAGATGCGCGCGCAGCGCCGCCTCGTCCGCGAAAAGGGGATCGGCGTACCAGTCGTAAACCGCGCTGACTTCGGCGCCCTTCCTCGTCAGTTCAAAGCCGGCGTCGGACGTCAGGTAGCGCTTCGCCGCGGCGTCAAGCTCGGCCCATACCGTCTCGCCGCGAAAGGCCGTCCGAAGCGCCGGCGGCCCGCCGGCCGCGCCTTGATAGAGGCCGTAAAGAACGCGGGGGTCTTTCCAGTTGGCTATAATGACGCCGCGGTCGATGTCCTCGATGGAAAGGGCGACCTCATCGACGGTGATGATTTTCGCCGTCCACGCATCGCCAGGCGCGGCGCCCGTTCCGCGGTCTTTCTTCATATTGGCGCGCCCGCCCGATTCGCTGACATGCGCGATCACCAGAAGGTTCCTGAGGTTCAGCCAATAGGCGAGCTGGTCGTCGCCGCTGAGCTTGGCCGGCGAGATCTTGGCGAGCGCTTCGACATAGCGGCGCAGGAAAGCCGTTCCTTCCTCTTTCGAGGCGTCGAACTTGAATTTCAGCCGCTTGCCCGCCGGCACGGCGAAGACGCCGAGATATTTGTCGTATGCGGCGTAATCAATCGTTTCGGCGGTCGCTTCCGCCCGCACGGAGAATTTTTCCACGCCGCTCGTCTGCGCGGCGGCCGGCGCAGCGGCCAAGGCCAGCAGCGCGGCGGCGAGGAGTTTGGTTTTTCCAGGAATCATGGCGAGGCCCTCTTTCGACGGCGTGCACTCAACACCCGCCGGGCTTTTCCTGCAATCGCCGATCGCACACAATCAGGAGAGTCCGGAAAGTCGACGCCGATGCCTGACATTTTCGTTACCCGCTTCGCGCCGTCGCCTACCGGCTTTCTGCATCTTGGCCATGCGTTCTCGGCGCTGACGGCGTTTGACGCCGCGCGGGCCGCGGGCGGCGTGCTGGCGCTGAGGATCGAGGATATCGACCGGACGCGCTGCAAGCCCGAGTTTGAAACCGCCATCTATGAGGACCTTCGCTGGCTGGGCGTCGCATGGGCGGAACCTGTCCGGCGCCAGTCGGACCACATGGAGGATTACCGCGCCGCGCTCGACGCGCTGATTGCGCGCGGGCTCTGCTATCGATGTTTCAAGACGCGCACGGAAATTCTCGACGAGATCGCGCGCGCGCCGCACCTGTCGCCCTCCGGGCCGGAGGGGCCCGCCTATGTCGGCGCCCCGCTCGCCGCTTATGAAGAGCGCTCGCTCCTCGCCGAGGGCGCGCCCTTTGCGTGGCGCCTGTCGCTGGCGGCCGCCGAGGCGGTGATAGGCGGATTCGGCGGGCTCTCTTTTGTCGAAGAGGATGTCGATGGGGCGAACCGGCGGCGCGTCGCCGCGCAGCCCGGTATTTTCGGGGACGTCGTGCTCGGCCGCAAGGATTCCGGCGCGAGCTATCATCTCGCCTCGGTTCATGACGACGCGCTTGCCGGCGTCACCCGCGTCATCCGCGGGGAAGACCTGGCGCCGGCGGCGCATCTTCACGCGCTGCTCTACGCCTTGCTGGGAGAGCCCGCGCCCGTCTACCGCCATCATCGTCTGATCACGGACGATACCGGCCGCCGTCTCGCCAAGCGCGACAAGTCGATCGCCTTGCGCGCGCTGCGCGAGGCGGGGATGACGGCGAACGAGGTCCGGTCGCGGTTGGGTTTTGCTCAAAGCGGATAGGCCGGAACGCCGATCGCCTCGGCGGCTGCGGCATTGCGCGCCCGATCGTTTCATCGTCGAGGTCGATCAGCTCAAATCGCGGGGCGAGCACCGCAAAGTCGGCGCGATGGCCTGCGCGCTCCAGCGCGCGGCGCCTGTTGAAGACCTCCGAGATCATCAGGCGACTGGAAATCAGGGGCTAGCGCCAAAGCGCCTCAGGCGGGCGCCTTTCTTGCGAAAGCAAGAACGACGGACGGATCGACATAGATCATCAGTCTTCGCAATCAGCGTCGATCTCGCGCATCAGCGCGCCGACAGACGGGATCGGCTTTGGCGACGGCAACGGCGCAGTCCGATCAACAGCCGGCCGAATGAGGCCGCGCCGGACCGCGTCTTCTCTCCACGCGGACTGAGCGGTTGCGGGTCTCGACGGCGACGGGGCCGCAATCTCCGCCACTACCGGTCGCGGTCGGTGACGAGAATGGTCTCTCCCGCCGCCGCCGCGCGGATATATTCAGACAGCTTGTTCTTCGGCGCCTTGATGCCGACCGATCTCATCACCACAAAGCAGCTGCCGGTAGCTGCTTCGCCAATCTCAGTGATTGAGCGTCGTCGCCGAGGTCGCCGGATATCGCTCGCCCGTAACGGCTTCAGGCGGGGCTGCGCGCTCGATCGCGGCGATGTCGGCGGGGCTGAGCGCGATCTTCAGGGCGCCGATATTCTCCTCGAGCCGCTCGACCTTTTTGGTGCCGGGAATCGGGATGATGTCGTCACCCTTCGCCATCACCCAGGCGAGCGCGATTTGACCCGGCGTTGCGCGCTTTTCCTCCGCGATCTCCGCGATCGCGTCGACGAGGCGCAGGTTTTTCTCAAGCGCGCCGTCGGCAAAGCGCGGATTGCCGGCCATCCGGTAATCGCCCTTCGCGAAATCCTTCTCGCTGCGATAGGCGCCGGTTAGGAGGCCGCGGCCGAGCGGCGAATAAGCGACAAAGGCGGCGCCGATTTCGCGGCAGGCGGGGATCATCTCCTTCTCCATGTCGCGCGTGACGATCGAGTACTCGCTTTGCAGCGCCGAGATCGGATGCACGCCGTTCGCCTTACGGAGCGTTGCAGCATTGACCTCCGAAAGGCCGAGCGCGCGCACCTTCCCCGCTCTGACGAGATCGGCCATCGCGCCGACCGACTCTTCAATCGGCACGTTCGGATCGCGCCGGTGCATGTAGTAAAGATCGATGACGTCGACCTTCAGCCGCTTCAGCGAGGCCTCGCAGGCCGCTTTGATGTAGGCGGGATCGTTGGAAAGGCCGCCCCAGCCGCCGTCGGCCGTGCGCACGATCGCGAACTTGGTCGCGATCACCACGTCCTTGCGCCGGCGCGCGAGAAAGCCCGACAATTGCTCCTCATTGCGGCCGGATCCGTACATGTCGGCCGTGTCGAAGAAATTGACGCCGCGCTCGAGCGCCGCGTCCAGCACCGTTTCGGCCTCCGCATTTGAGAGCGCGTCGCCGTAAAACTCCGAAAGACCCATCGCGCCATAGCCGAGACGCGAGACAGAAAGACCTGATTTTCCAAGCGGGACCTTGCGCATGAGACGCTCCATCGAACGGGGGTTTGAACGGCGGCCGCGCGCCGCACCGGCAGGAACGTCGCAGCGGCCGGGCGCTGGCGCTCAAAGACGGTGAAAAGGAAGGCGAGCGGCGAAGGGAACTTTATTCCCATTTTTCGGTAGCATAAATCACGCTGCCGCGCAAGGCGGCGGCAATTACTCCGTCTACAGACCTCTTGGCGGCGCGGACGTCCGATGACGAAAACGTTCCCAAACGCCGTCGCAAATGTGATGGAGCCGCCATTTCGCGGCAGCGCCCGCGGTGATACCGGCAAGACGTCTCGGCGAGGGGATCACCATGGCGCAAAACAAGTCGGCGGATACGCGCGCAAAAGGCGTGCCGGTGTCGTTGCGGCTTTATAAATGGGCCGGCAAATGGGGCCCGTTCAAAGTGCGCATCCCGTGCGGAGAATGCGCGCTGACCGAGGACGTCATCAAAGACACGCTTGCGTTCGAACTCGCCAACGCCAAGGTCGATTTCTCAATCAAGGAATGGCTGACCTATTGGTGGGAGCCGCTGTTCGCCGGCGGCGGCTGGCATGCGCCGATCGTCATGGTCGACAAGACGGTGATCAGCCAGGGTGAAGCGCTGAACCGCGGCGTTCTGGCCGAAACCGTCATCCGCGAACACGTCCGCCGTTTCGATCTTGAGGGCAATCATTTCTTCGGCAAGGCGAATTGCGGTCACTGCACGCGCGGAAAGGCCTATCTTGACGACGCCGGCATTCAGTACGCCTATCACGACGTCGTCAAAAATCCGGGCGCGATGTATGAAATGCTGGCGCGGGTGAAGCCGCTGATCGGCCCGAAGACCCCGATCACGACGCCGCAGATCTGGCTTGACGGCGCTTATATCGGCGGCGCGGACGATCTTGAAAAGAAACTCGGCGTCGCGATCGAACGCGATCCGCGGCGCGGCAAGGGCTCTCTTTCCTGAGCAGCGGCGTTCAGGCATTAATTCCAAGAAACGGAGGGCGATCCTATGAAATCCACGCTTCTGCTTGCCTTGCGCGTCTCGACCGGCGCGCTGCTGATCATCTGGGGGCTGATCAAGGCCAAGGCGCCGGAGGCTGCGATCGGCGTCTCCGACAAGTATTATAGCGGCCTTCTCAGCGCCGAAGCGCTGCAAGGCCCGCTCGGCTGGGGTCAGGCGCTCCTCGGCGTTCTTGTCATTCTCGGGGTCCTGCGCGCCGTGACCTACCCGCTGCAGGCCGCCGTGCTCGTCATCGGCGCCGCCGCGATCTGGAAATATCTCGTCGATCCGCTCGGCCTTTACCTGCTGAATGAAGAGACGCGGCAGGTGCTCTTCTTCCCCTCGACGACGGTCGCCGTCGCATCGCTGATCCTGCTGGCGTTCAGGAGCGACGACCGGCTGGCGCTTGACCGCATCCTCTTCCGCCGGGGCTGACGCGCCGGCGGTGCGAACGCCCTGCCGTGAATT